>NZ_JAWVWP010000008.1:0-219818 GCF_033657285.1 Erwinia sp. MMLR14_017
TTAGCGCGGTGGTCCCACCTGACCCCATGCCGAACTCAGAAGTGAAACGCCGTAGCGCCGATGGTAGTGTGGGGTCTCCCCATGCGAGAGTAGGGAACTGCCAGGCATTAAATAAAGCGATAACCCCGGCCGCAAGGCCGGGGTTTTTTGCGTCCGGGCGCCGTGAAAAAGCGGTGCGGGGCAGCGGCGTTACCCGCAGGTAAAGCCGGAGAGCGTCCGCAGGCGCGGCGTGATGCCCACCGGCGCGGAAGAAGAAAGAAAAGGGCCCCGCGCTGACGCACGGGGCCTTTTTTGTTTCTGTAAATTCTTCCTCTGTAATCCACTCTACTTCACAGTTTTGTAACAACAACACGAAAAACAAGTCGTTAACCGCCTGCCAGTAAGGTTTACTGCAGGTTGTTGTTTCACTTCTGTCGCTAATTATTAGCAAGGGATAAAAAAGAGGTTAATTATATGGCAGATGCCACATCACAACAGCAGCCTGACGTAGTGAAGGATGCTCTCAGCACGCGTCAAAGGATCTGGGCAATTGTTGGCGCTTCATCAGGGAACCTGGTGGAATGGTTTGATTTTTATGTCTATTCTTTTTGCTCACTCTATTTTGCCCACGTCTTTTTCCCCAGCGGTAATCCTACAACGCAACTGCTGCAAACGGCTGGCGTCTTTGCTGCAGGCTTTCTGATGCGACCGATTGGCGGCTGGCTGTTTGGCTACATCGGCGATAAGCACGGCCGTAAGAAATCGATGCTGATATCGGTTTGCATGATGTGCTTTGGATCGCTGGTCATTGCCTGCCTGCCGGGTTACGGAACAATTGGGGTCTGGGCACCCGCGCTTTTACTGCTGGCCCGCCTTTTCCAGGGACTTTCAGTCGGTGGGGAGTATGGCACCAGCGCAACCTATATGAGTGAAGTCGCGGTTGAGGGCAAAAAAGGATTTTACGCTTCCTTCCAGTACGTTACCTTGATCGGAGGGCAACTGCTGGCTCTTCTGACTGTCGTCGTGCTGCAGCAAATTCTCAGTGATGAAGAGCTTCGTAGCTGGGGCTGGCGCATTCCATTTGCGCTGGGCGCCGTGCTGGCAGTTGTGGCACTTTATCTGCGTCGTTCACTGAATGAAACTTCAGACAGCAAAACGCGTAAACATAAAGATGCTGGTTCTCTGAGAGGCCTGTGGAAAAATCGCCGTGCTTTTATCATGGTTCTGGGATTCACCGCAGGCGGTTCGCTGAGTTTCTACACCTTTACTACCTATATGCAGAAATATCTGGTGAATACCTCGGGCATGGATACCAGAACAGCAAGCGCCATAATGACCGCTGCACTGTTCATCTTCATGTTGATACAGCCTTTTATTGGCGCCTTGTCCGATAAGATTGGTCGTCGAAGCTCAATGCTGATCTTTGGCGGACTGGCAGCGATCTGTACCGTGCCAGTGCTGACGATGCTGCAAAGCGTTAACAGTCCCTGGCTTGCCTTTATGCTGGTGATGATTTCCCTGCTGATCACCAGTTTCTATACCTCAATCAGTGGGATCCTGAAGGCTGAAATGTTCCCGCCTGAAGTGCGTGCGCTGGGAGTGGGATTATCTTATGCGGTGGCTAATGCAGTATTTGGCGGATCGGCGGAGTACGTGGCACTGTCGCTGAAGGCGGCGGGCAGTGAAACCACCTTTTTCTGGTATGTCTCTGCTATGGGCGCGGTTGCTTTCCTGGTCTCACTGCTGCTGCACAGGAGAGGAAAGGGCATCAGGTTATAAGCAGCGGCTGATGCTCATCAGACAGCGTCTGTTACTGCAAAAGAAAGGAAGCGGCACCACGTAGTGACTGATGAGCAGAACATGCAAAAGAAAACGGCATCACTCTCAGCGGGTGATGTTCCATAGCGTATAGCCGGTGGCTGCACCGGCTATATCCCAGCTAAAATCCTTCCAGCTCCATCCCGTTCCGCCCTGACGACTGTCATAAAGTTCTTTCGCTGCGCCCAGGCTGATGGCAAACATCAGGCCAAAACTGGCGCTTCGGCCCTGGCTCCAGTGCTGCTTTTCACCGTAAGCGTTTCCGGCTGCGGTGAGAAAAGCGGAAGAGAAGAAGTGCTGCGCTTTATCTTTGCCACTCCAGCTGTCCTGAGCCATATGCGAACAGCCGGTACAGCAGAGAACTAACAGCAGCAGTAGTTTGCGCATAAAGCTTCCTGTAAAAAGGCCCCGTCACTGACAGGGCCTGAAAGAGGCGAACTTAAAGGATCCGGCTGATCAACCTGTCTATGCGGATCCTGCGCAGGCGGCGGATCAGCTTGCGCACTTTCAGCGGATAATCGGCAATGCTTTCCAGATCGCGGTAATGTTGCACGACCGTGGTATTCTGGCGGATCAACTCCAGCTCGCGGCTGCTTTGTGCAGTAAGCTGATGCAGGGGATCGTGGATTAAAATGGCATTTTCCAGATCCAGCCGCCAGGCGCGCGGATTGAGGTTATTGCCGGTAATCAACATCCATTCATCGTCAACCCACATGCCTTTGAGATGGTAACTGTTTTCACCCTCTTTCCACAGGCGCACGGTCAGCTGACCATTGGTAACGTAGTACTGCAGGCGGCTCAGGAAACGGCGAAGATTAATTTCATACAGATAAGGCAGCGCGCCGATAATTTTAAACGGCTGATCTTCAGGAATATAAAAATCATTAGCGGTTTTATCACCGACGATAATCTCAACTTCTCTTCCCTGCCGCAGCAGCCAGATTATGTTACGCACCAGAATGGCCGGCATATTGAAATAGGGCGTGCATAGCGTCAGCTTCTGCTCGGCACAGGGCATCAGATGGAAGATAGTCTTATTCAGCAGGCTACGTTTACCCAATCCCACCAGCGGCGTGACCGCCAACTGCTCGTTACTGGCGTTGCCCTTAAACTGATAATCAAACCCGCGCAGATCCTGACGGAACTGGCGCGTTTCATATTTGATTTCAGGACTCTTGGGACGTTCATGCTGATCGAGCCGGTGAACGGCTTCAGCCTGGATCAGATTGGTCTCTATCCAGTTGAACATGGTATCTGCGAGCGCAGGGTTGGTAATGAGATGATAGCGATCGTAACGGTATTTATCGTGCTGATGCAGATAGACATCGTTCAGGCTGGCACCGGTGTAAAAAAGCAGATCATCAATGATCGAACCTTTGAGGTGCAGAACACCCAGCGCTTCACGTGTGTTGACCGGCACGCCATAAACAGAAATTTTAATATCGGGATGATTGTCGGCCAGCTCGCAGTACCAGTCTGCATTGGTAGCGGTACGTGCGGCGCCAATGCGGCCACGCTGTGCACGATGCCAGTCAACCAGCACGCGGACATCCAGTTCAGGCCGAAGGCGCTTAGCTTCATACAGCGCTTCGAGGACGCTGCGCCCGCCATCATCGTTCTCAAGATAAAGCGCCACAATACAGATGCGCCTGGTGGCACCAGCGATTTTTTCCAGCAGAGTCTGGCGAAAATCAGCCGCTGAATACAACGTGCTGAAATCAGCCTCCGACTGAGCCAGTTTTGGCAGGTCCGCAAGGTGCTGTTGGTGTTTATTACGTTTAAATTTAGACAACATCACAGTGCGTATCTTCTCTGTTCATAGAATGGCCTTTTGCCATAAAATCATCACTATAACCGCGAATATTACCATTAGTTGGCCGCGATGGTTTTAGTTTTACGTTTCCAGACATTATCAGGATGCGCAAAGTGTGAGCGAAAGGCCCACAATACCGTCTTCAATTTGCACATCTACGGCAAAGCCAAGTTTACGCGCTAAGGCTATCATTCCCTGATTTCCCGGCATAGTAATGCCGTTTAACTGCTGCAAACCATGCTGCCGGGTATAAACAATCATTTTCTCTAATAACCGTCGGCCAAGGCCCAGACCTTTAAGATCCGAGCGCACCAGCACGGAAAACTCGGCATCAATATTATCAGCATCTGAAATTGCGCGCGTCACGCCGATAATCTCGTCTCGGCCGTGATATTTACGCACCGCAACAATTGCCATCTCCCGATCGTAGTCGATTTGCGTCATGTTAGCCAAATCGTCATGAGTGAACTCGTTGATCTCACTGAAGTAGCGATAATAGAGATCTTCTTTGGTTACCCGATCGATAAACTCTCTGAGCAAAGGCTCATCTTCCGGCAGGATAGGGCGAAACAGGCAGGAGTCGCCATTCTTTAAGGCTACCTGCTCTTCCAGCGCATGAGGGTAGGGGCGAATGGCCAGCCGTGCTTCCGGGTCACCCTTAAAATCAGCCAGCTGCATTGTCACATCGAGCAGTGAAAACTCACTGCCTGCGGCAAGCAGCGGATGAATATCCAGCCGGACAATTTCCGGGCAATCAACAATAAGGTTAGAAACCTGTACCAGCACCTGACTGATCCCGGCAATATCAAGCGGCTGAAGCGCGCTACGGCTGCGGATTTTGCCGCTTTTAATCGCCTGAATCACCAGATAGCGTGCCAGCGTCATATTAAGAGGAGGCAGGGCCACGACGGCCTGTTTGTCGGCCTGCCACTCGATTCCACCTTCGCCTAACATAATCATCGGGCCGAAAACCGGGTCCTGCTCGACAACAATCCGTAACTCCTGAGCACCGGCGCGATTAGCCATGCTCTGAACCAGCAGCCCGTGGATGCTGGCTTGCGGCCAGGCGAGTTTTACCCTGTCGATAATGGCTTCCGCAGCCTGCTGCACTTCGCTGGCGGTGCGCAGGTAGAGCATCACACCCTGAACTTCTGACTTATGGGGAATATCCGGGGAGCGAAGTTTCAGCGCCACAGGGTAGCCAATCTGACCGGCAATATGCACCGCTTCCACACTGTCGCTGGCTATCCAGGTCGGCAGCGTATTGAGGCCATAGGCTTGCAAAATAGCCTGAACTTCATGCGTATCCAGCGTGGAAGCCCCTTCGTCCAGCGCGGCACGGATCAACTGATGCGCCTCGGTGGTATTGGCCGTAAGATTAGCGGGCAAAGCGGGGGTCTCGCGAAGCTGCTTCTGGTTACGGCGATATTCCACCATATGCATAAAGGCGGTGACCGTGCCCTCGGGCGTTCGATAGGTTGGAATACCGGCATCACTAAACAATCTGCGTGCCTCGGGAGAAGAGAACTCCCCGCACCAGTTGGTCAGCAGCGTAAGTTGCTTTGCGCGGGGATGCTTCAGGATCGTTTCAATCAGCCGCTGCGCCGTTAACGTGGCGGGCGCCACGGCGCTTGGGGCGTGGATAATCATCAGCGCATCAATATCGGTGCTCTCCAGCAGCCGCGAGACAACCTGAATATAACGTTCAGGCGTGGCATCATCTTTTAAATCCAGCGGATTCCCTGCGTTTATCTCATCAGATAACAGATTTTGCAGATCGGTTAGTAGTTCCTCACTTAACTTCGCCAGCCTGCCGTTTCTCGCTTCTAAGGCGTCGAGGGCCAGTGCCGCAGGAGCCGCACCGTTACTGATAATCATCAGCCTTTCACCGCGTAAGGGACGCATGTGGCTCAAGGTCTCTACGGCGGAAAATAGCTCGTGGGTGTCCTGCACGCGCAGCAAACCGGCGCGCTGGATCGCTGCATCCCAGGCGGCATCAAGCCCTGCATGGGTTTTCAGTAATTGCTGTGCCTGCTGGCTGCGGCCGCTTTTGATCACCAGAATAGGTTTATTACGGGAAGCACTGCGGGCGGCTGAGACAAACCGGCGGGCATCGCTTAAATGCTCAAGGTAGAGCAAAATAGCGCTGGTTTTGCCGTCTCTTGCCAGGAAGTCCAGCAGATCGTCCGCATCAATATCCAGGCTGTCGCCCAGCGCAATAAACCAGGAGAAGCCCAGTTGCCGCTGTTGCGCCCAGTCCAGAATGGTATTAGAAACGGCGGCAGACTGGGAGATAAACGCCAGCTTGCCTTTCTGGATCGGCACGGGTGAAAAACTGGCGTTAAGTCCCTGCCACGGGGCCAGCAGACCCAGACTGTTGGGGCCAAGCAGACGGATTTGCCATTCGCTGGCGCACCGTTTCAGCGCCTCCAACTGGCTTGCCGGGGCGGAAAGAATAATGCAGGCCTTGCAGCCCCGTTCGCCCAGTTGGCGGAGCAATTCAAGGTTGCGGCTGGCATGAGTACAGAGAATAGCCAGATCAGGGGAGAGCGGCAGGCTGGCGATATCCGGCCAGGTAAGCACGCCGCAAACGGCTTTATATCTGGGATTAACTGGCAGTACAGGTCCATTAAATCCTCCCGCCAGCAGATTACGCATCATCAGATAACCCGCACGTTCCGGGCGGGAGGAGGCACCAATTACCGCTATCGATTTAGGTCGTAACAGGGCTTCTAATCCGCGCTGGCTCATTCTTGACTCCCTTGAAAAGATTCCCTGATTCTAACCTGTTCTGCCCACTCTGCCCGTTGTCATCAGTCAGAATAAAACGATCACGGGCAGGATTCCGGGTGCTGGGCCGCATTTTGATGAACCGGATGATGCGGTTTACCAGCCAGATAGCGCTGGCGGAACAGATCGAAATGGCTGAACAGCGCCTCCCCGGCGGCGGTATCACCAGCCTGCAGCAGTAATTCAGCGGCAACTTCAGCAGTACAGTGCTGACCTTCCGCGTGTACCTCGCGAAGCTGGTAATTTGAGGGGCGGTTAAGCGTCAGTGACATAACCGGTAATCTGTCCAGCCATGGACTTTTGCGGAACATCTTTCGCGCCTCGGTCCAGGTGCCATCCAGCATAATGAAAAGAGGCGGCTTGCCGCTCATCGGCGGGTGATTTATCACCGGTCGCCCGGCATCGGCGTAGGACTCAGGAAAAACCACCAGAGGCTGCACGTCCGCATTCTCTACCGCTGCCAGCATCGCTGGATCGGGCTCGGTACGTGACCAGCCAAACGCCTGTGTATCAGGAAGAATATCCGCAATCAGCCGTCCTGTATTACTGGGCTTCATCGGCTCGGTATCAAACATCACCAGGCAGAAACGGCTGCGGGCCTGTTGAGGTTGCAGCGTGGCGCACAGGCAATTTCGCTGCGGAAGCAGGCAGCGCTGGCAGCGAACGGTGCGGTTGCCGCGGGCAAGAAAAGGACGGGTGGCGCGGGCAAGACGTTCAGCGCGCAGGCGCAGGACAGCGTTATCAGTCATGGGAGCGAAT
Source organism: Erwinia sp. MMLR14_017 (assembly GCF_033657285.1). NCBI lineage: Bacteria > Pseudomonadati > Pseudomonadota > Gammaproteobacteria > Enterobacterales > Erwiniaceae > Erwinia > Erwinia sp. MMLR14_017. Next base: position 7,160 of record NZ_JAWVWP010000008.1, read on the forward strand.
TCAGGGAAAACGCTATTCTAGCGGAAACGGGGCGGGAGCAGTAGTGGTCAGGCAGGCCTGACCACTAAGCAGCGTATCAAAGGTTTTCGTCAAGCCACGACTCAAACGGGGCTTTCGGCATCGCGCCGTTAAGCATATCTACCATCTGGCCCTGTTTAAAGACCATAATTGTAGGGATGCTGCGGATACGAAAACGGGCGCTGAGTTCTGGTTCCGCTTCAGTATTCACCTTTAAAAAGCGGATCTTACCGCTGCGCTCTTCCGCCACATTTTTATAAACCGGTGCGAAGTTAACGCAAGGACCACACCAGGGTGCCCAGAAGTCGACAACAACAGGCAGGTCGTCCTGCAGATATTTATCCAGGGTTGCCGTAGTGGCATTGATCACTTCGCCGGCAAAAAGAGGAGTGCCGCAGCGACCGCATTTTGCGCCTTCAGCCACGCGCTCTGGCGGAACGCGATTCGTCGCCTGGCATGAACTACAAACCGTATTCATTGTTTCACCTCGGTGATGATTAAGGGTAAGCATTCACTTACCGCATTCCTGAGTCATAGCTGATAATTATGCGTGTCCGGCTTGCTGGCAACAAAGAGATTTGTTCGATGGGTATAATAGGCGGTGACTGACAGCCTTACCAATTGGTGGCATCCTGCCCGGATGCTGCACAACAGACGCTTTTAGTGGAAGTTAATAGCTAAGCGGCGTCACATCAGGTACTCTGCGCGCTTCGCGCTCAGCCAGGTGGAGGGAAAATGAACGACGAATTTAAAGGTAAAAGCGGTAAAGTCAAAGTGATGTATGTCCGCAGTGAAGACGAGAGTAACAAAGGCGGGGCAAATCCCCGTACCGGTAAAGGTGGACCTCGTCAGGATGGCAGTCGTCGTCCTTCACGCAATACAGAAAGCAAGCCGCGTGGCGGGCGCGATCGCGACGTAGCACCGGGTGAATCACCATGGCGCACGGTTTCACGCGCGCCGTCAGCACCCAATGATGATAAACCGGATCACGGTGGTATCAGCGGGAAAAGCTATGTTGACCCGGAGCAGATCCGTCGTCAGCGTCAGGAAGAGACGCGCGTGTATGGCGAAAACGCCTGCCAGGCGCTATTCCAGAGCCGCCCGGACTGTATCGTGCGTGCCTGGTTTGTCCAGGAAGTGACCCCGCGTTTTCGCGAGGCGCTGAAATGGATGGCGGCTAACCGTAAAGCGTATCATGTGGTGGATGAGGCCGAACTGGCTAAAGCGTCCGGCACTGAGCACCACGGTGGCGTCTGCTTCCTGATCAAGAAACGCTCCGGTATGCCAGTGAGTGAGTGGCTGGCAAACGCGGGTGAGAAAGATTGCGTATTGGCGCTGGAGCAAATTGGCAATCCGCACAACCTGGGCGGCATGATGCGCAGCTGTGCGCACTTCGGCGCGAAAGGTGTGCTGGTGGATGATGCTTCCTTACTGGAGTCCGGTGCAGCAGTGCGCACGGCAGAAGGCGGGGCCGAGCATGTTCAGGCGATCAGTGGCGAAAGCTTTGTGGCGGGTCTGAACGCTTTCCGTAAAGCGGGCTACACCATTGTCACCACATCCAGCCACAAAGGCACGCCGTTAGCGCAGGCAGAACTGCCCGCTAAGATGGTGCTGGTGCTGGGCCAGGAAAGCGATGGTTTGTCAGACAGTACCTGGCAACAGGGCGATCTGAGCGTCTCCATCGGTGGAACAGGCAACGTGGAAAGTCTGAACGTTTCTGTGGCAACCGGCATTCTGCTTGCAGAGTGGTGGCGTCAGAACGCTTAAGCTGTTGCTGATATGAAAAACGGGCCCCGCAAGGGCCCGTTTTTTTTGGCTTATTATCAGTGCGCTCCGCCGCCGCCGCCGCCAGAACTGAACGGTGGACGGGCAAACCAGATCACCACCAGCAGCACCAGGAATATGCCTGCAGAGACCCAGAAAATCTCGTTTGCGGAGATAATCAGACCCTGGTTAGTGATCTGCTGCGCTATCCAGGAGGAGGCCTGGTCGTGCGTCATACCCAGCTGTTCCAGCTTGCTGTACATCTCCTGCGAGTTAACGTTGTAAGGGTTTACAGACTCGCTGAGATAGCTGTGGTGCATCGATTCTCTGTCCGTCCACAGCGTGGTGGTTATCGATGTTCCGATAGAACCTGCCAGCGTTCGCGTAAAGTTGGACAGACTGGAAGCCGCCGCCATCCGTTCAGGCGGCAGCCCGGACAGGGTGATAGTGGTCAGCGGCATAAAGAAGCAGGCCACGGCAAATCCCTGAATAAACTGCGGCCACGCAGAGGCCCCAAAGTTCATCCCCGGCTCAAACGTATAGGCTCGCCAGTAGAAACATACGGCATACATAATGAAGCTGAAGGTGACCAGCTTTCGCATATCCAGCTTATGTGCGAACCGGCCAATAATGGGCGACAGGATCACCGGTATTATTCCCACCGGCGCCGATGCCAGACCCGCCCAGGTTGCCGTGTAGCCATAGACCTCCTGCAACAATTGCGGTAACAGCACTATTGAGCCGAAGTAGAGCATATAGGCGAGGCTTATCGACACGCAGCCAATGGTGAAGTTTCGCGATTTGAATAGCGAGAGATCCACTATCGGATGATCGTCCGTCAGCTCCCAGACCAACAGCACAAGGAGCGCGATGACCGCCAGCACCGTCAATACTACTATTTCTGGCGAGCTGAACCAGTCCAGCTCTTTACCCCGGTCCAGCATGATCTGCAGCGAACCAATACCCACCACCAACAGAACCAGACCCACAGTATCAATAGGCCGGACCACCGTTGCCGTCTCCCGGTTTCGCAGGGTTTGCAGCGTCAGCATCACCACCACAACGCCTATCGGCACGTTGATAAAGAAGATCCAACCCCAGTGATAGTTATCGCTGATCCAGCCGCCCAGAATCGGACCGCAGATAGGCGCAACGATCACCGTCATCGCCCATAATGACAGGGCGATACTTCGCTTGGCTGGGGGGTAATTATTGAGCAGTAAACTCTGTGAGAGCGGGATCAGCGGACCAGCCACCACGCCCTGGACCACACGGAAGAAGATCAGCATTGTCAGGCTGTCGGACATGCCGCACAGCCAGGAGGCCACGGCAAAGGCTGCCGTGGACCACAGAAACAGCTTTACTTCACCTACACGTTTCGCCAGCCAGCCGGTAATGGGGATCGAAATGGCGTTAGCCACCCCAAACGAAGTAATGACCCAGGTACCCTGCGAGTTTGATGCCCCCAGGTTCCCGGCGATAGTCGGAATAGCCACGTTAGCGATGGTGGAGTCCAGCACCTGCATAAACGTGGCCAGCGACAACGCGATGGTCATCAGAACAAGCTGAGTTCCCTCAAGCGGTTTTTGTGCCACAACAGCCTCCCGCTTTTTCAGCCTGCATTGGCGCGGATGATATCGGCAATCATCTGATTAGCTGGCGCTAAATCCAGTGCCAGCGCGTTGGTTTCATAGGCCGGCGCTGAACGCACGCTGGTGGCCAGCACTCCACCTTCGGTACTGGCGGTATCGATGTTCACCAGCGTCGACAGTCCGATACGCAACGGATGTTTAGCCACTTCTTCAGCATCCAGCTCAATACGGACCGGCAGACGCTGAACGACTTTAATCCAGTTGCCCGTAGCGTTCTGCGCTGGCAGCAGTGAGAAGGCGCTGCCTGTTCCCATATCCAGGCCAACCACTTTGCCGTGGTATTCCACATCGTCGCCATAAATATCACTGACCACCGTGGCTGGCTGCCCGATTCGCACGCCTGCCAACTGGGTCTCTTTGAAGTTGGCATCCACCCACAGATTGTGGGCCGGGACAACGGCCAGCAGTGGCGTGGTAGAGGTAATTTGCGAGCCAACCTGCACGCTGCGGCGGGAGACATAGCCATCAATCGGGCTGACTACGTCGGTGCGCTGTAACGCCAGCCAGGCATCACGTAACTCTGCCGCACTCTGTTTAACCGCAGGCTGATTTTCCAGCGAAGTGTTAAGGACCATCGCCTGGTTAGCATTGAACTGCTGCATAGCAACATCAAGCTGCGCTTTGGCGGTAGCCACGGCATCACGCGCATGCTGCAGGTCTTCACGGCCTATCAGATTAGCGGCACCTAATGGCTCACGCCGTTTAAGATCTGACTGCGCCTGCTCAAGAGCGGTTTTTTGCAGATCGATACTGGCCTGATACTGGCGGCCATTGATGATCAGCTGATGCGTCTGGCGAACGGTAGTGGCCAGCGCCGTCTGCGCTTTTTCAAAGGCCTGCTCCGCATCCGTTTTATCCAGCGAAACCAGCACATCCCCTTTTTTGACGTAATCGGTATTATCAAACCACACCTTATTTACGCTGCCAGCAACCTGCGCCATGACCTGCGCCTGGTTACCTGCGACATAAGCATCATCGGTTTCCTGGTAATGGCGCAGCACCATAAACCAGTACACCAGATACGCCACCCCGATAAGAATGAACAGCGCAGCCAGAAAAATTAACGCTATTTTACGTTTTTTCTTTTTATTGGCTGGCGGTTGCGGGCTGACGTTCTCCGCGTTTGCACTCATTTTCTTCTCCACTTATCCATGCCATCGGGTAATAACTCTGGTCATTCCCGGATTCTAAAATGCCAGCGCGTTAGCGCTGGCATAAGTCAAAAATTCGCGGTTTAACATAGCGGTTACTGGCAGGCGGGTCGTCGCACAATATGCTATTGCCGAAAAGGTTACCGGGAAAGGGCCGTTACCACTTCTTCTTCATCCATCTGATCGAGGCGGTTCAGTAATTTGCGGGTAATGCCTTCCAGCTGTGATTTCTCGGAAGCATTCAGAGAAGACCACAATAACTGCAGCGATTTGTGCTGAGGAGGCAGCAACTGGCGCAGGAATTCATGGCCTTTTTCAGTCAGGTGCAGATGCAGACAACGACGGTCGTTGTCGCTCTCGCGGCGCTCAATCCAGCCGCGTTTTTCCAGCTCATCCGCGATACGGGTGGCGTTAGTCCGGGAAGAACCCAGCGCTGCGCTGAGTTCGGAGGGCTGAATGCTGTGATCTTCCTGGGCATCCAGGGTAATCAGAGCCATAAACAACGTCTCGTTAATCCCCTGAGCCTTGAGCATCTTGTTGCGGTTTTCCAGCAATTTGCTCTGCATATGCATACAGAGACGGGTCAGCATAATTTCCTGTAAAGGGAAATCTTTCTGACGGTTAGCACGGAAATTTAGCATCTGTTCAATGGGGGTAAACGAACTTTCCATCTGGGAACCTCATAAGTTGCAACTGGTATCGTAACGATGGTGAAGGGTCAATAACGCATTCCTGGCGGCAAGGCCTACTCGCAAGCCGACGGGCACCATCAGTAATTTCCAGGTCACTCCATAACCCAGGGCGCTCAGCAGTCCGTGAAAGAAGACTGCGGGTGTGATAAAGGGTCATACCGGACCGGCCAAAATCCCTGCGGGAGGGCCAAAGGCGCGCTAAACCATTCAGTCGCTGTTTCCCACTGTTTTTGATCTTCAGTGAGAAGGCTGACTCGTCTGGCTTACTTCTCATGCGCTGTCACTCTGCAAAAAGGCGGAGTGTTTATAGTGGGATGTCCGTGGGAAAAACCAGGCGCGAAAGAGAGCCTTTACGCCGCTTTCCGGCACACCCTGTAACAAGTTTGCATACGTCACCAGCCCATGCTGAAAAGCACACAGCGCGCTCTGCTGACGAAGCGGCAGAGTGGGAAAACAGAGCAGAGCCGGTGAGAGGCGTGACAAACGGCGGACGGTGGTACTAAGATAACTCAAGCCCGGCGAAGTTAAGCCAGAGATGGTCTTAATCAGGTGGTAAACATGGTTGACAGGCAGAAAACCTGTCTGGCTTTTCACCACAAAGATCTGACCTTCATCACTGTTGCCCCGTTCATCAATGTACTCAGCCATTTTGAACGTCTTCCTGCCTGTGACTTAATAGTTTCATACGAAAAAATAACCGATCTGAATAAGTGCAAGCTAACCATACCAGAGTGTGTAACCGCTTAACAGGGCAGTAAGCCGGAAATTTACGCTATTTACTATTTGCAGGCTAAGGAGTAGCCAGCTCATTATGTGAGCCTCGCCACCAGCACAACAGATTAAGTATGGTTAAGAGTGCCCCGGCTGCGCAAACGCCCAGCCAGCCTGCATGTTGATAAGCCGTGGCTGAAACCAGTGAGCCTATTGCTCCGCCGATAAAGTAGCTGGTCATATAACCTGCAGTTAGGCGATTACGCGCTTCCGGCATCTGGCGATAGATAACGCTCTGATTTGTAATATGAACGCCCTGGACAGCCAGATCCAGCAGGATGATACCAATGATTAATGCGACCAGCGAATGACTCCCCAACGCGGTAATGGCCCATGAGAACAGCATAATCAATAAACCAGCGGTAGTGGTGAGGCGGGCCTTACCTTTATCGGCCAGCGATCCAGCCTGGCGCGCCGCAAGCGCCCCAGCGGCACCCACCAGACCCAGTAAGCCAATCATCCCCTCTGAATAGCCATAAGGTGGAGAGGCGAGCAAAAATGCCATAGAGGTCCAGAGTACGCTGAAGTTGGCAAAGGCAAGGCAGCCGACCATGGCGCGGGTGCGTAAAAGGGGCGTTGTGGCATAGAGGCTGAATATCGACTTCAGCAGTTGACCATAACTGAGGGAGACGGATTGCTGGTAGCGCGGCAGAACGCGCCACAGCGCCAGCGCCATCAGGACCATCAGTCCGCTGGCCACCCAGTAGACGGTGCGCCAGCCCCCTATTTGTGCCAGCCCGCCGGCAACGGTTCGCGCCAGCAGGATCCCCAACAGCAGGCCGCTCATTACCGTACCCACAACCTTACCTCTCTTCTCCGGCGCTGCCAGCGTGGCGGCTAAAGGTACCAGGATTTGCGCCACCACCGAGAAAAGCCCGGTCAGAACCGTGCCCAGCAGCATGATGGGCAGCGTGGGGGAAAGGGCGGTTATCACCATTCCCCCTGCAGCCAGCAGGCTCATGCCGACAATCAGTCCCCGCCGTTCCAGCATATCGCCCAGCGGGACCAGCAGCAGCAGCCCGGCGGCATAGCCTAGCTGAGCCGTAGTGACAATAAAGCCAGCCTGGTTAACGGAGAGATGAAAAGTGCGGGCAACCGTTTCCAGCAAAGGCTGTACATAATAGTTGCAGGCCACAGATAAGCCCGTTGCCACGGACATCAGAAGAACAAGGGAAGGGGTAAGACTGGCTTGCGGGGATTTCATGGCGCTCAGTAAAGTAGTAATAATTTTAACGTAATAGTAACTGAAATGACTATTTTGCTCACAGGTTAATTGCAGCCAATGTGCAGAATAAAAAAAGGGGGACGCCAGCGTCTCCCCTTATTCAATTACTTTCACCGCTTATACAGCAGTGAGCATCAACTCAGCTCAGGCTTACTGAGTTGCAGCTGTGGCATCTTTTATCCAGCCGTCAAACTGCGCCTGGTGGGCTTTGATCCAGCCATCAACATGGGCGTTGATATCCGCTTCGGAAGACTGGCCCTGATGCATGCGTGAGTTTTGCGCATTGATATCAGCAATAGGCAGCTTCATTTCGGAAAAGAGTTTTGCCGCAGCAGGGTTTTTCTCAGCCCAGGCCTTGTTCGCCACGATATGCATGGTGTTTACCGGGAAACCATAGTTCGCACCGTTTGGCAATTTGGTATCAATATCTTTTTGTTCGCCAGGCATTGAGGAGAACGGCACCTGCAACCAGACGGTATCGCGACCAGGCACTAACACATCGCTGACCCAGTAAGGCGTCCAGGTGTAATAGAGGATCGGCTTACCTTGTTTAAAGCGGGTAATGGTATCGGCGATCAGGGCGGCGTAGTTCCCCTGATTGTGCTCAACGGTATTGCTCAAATCAAAAGCTTTGATTTGGTGATTGATGACCGCTTCGCAGCCCCAGCCCGGCGTACAGCCGGTCAGATCGGCCTTGCCATCATTATTAGTGTCAAACAGTTTGGCGATTTTGGGATCTTTCAACTGATCGATGCGGGTAATATGGTATTTTTCAGCGGTTTTTTTGTCGATCAGATAACCCTGGGCTGCGCCCTGAACGTAGGTGCCTTGACGGTAGAACTTCTTGTCACCACCGGCGGCTTCATACATATCATCGTGCAGCGGTTGCCAGTTGGTGGCGATAAAGGTGGCATCACCGGAAGCAATCGAAGTATAGGCAACGTTGTAATCCACTTCACCCGGCTCTTCAACGGTATAACCCAGCTTCTCCAGGCCACGGCTGACCAGCAGGGTCTGGAAGGTCTCTTCCGAAATGGTGCTTTGCAATGGCTTAACGGTAATGCCTTTACCGGGCAGGTCAGCGGCGGAAACCTGAGTGGCAACCAGAGTCGTCAATGCGGCGGCTAATAATGCTTTACGCATGGGGTATCCTTATTTTAAGTGATTCTTGGCGTAGGCAGCGAACAGCCTGCAGGGCAGGCCATTCGCTACAGAAAGGTTTTACTTAATAAACGGACGGGTAAACAGACCCAGTGGTCCTGTAGCGTACCAGCGGCGTGGCCCACGGCTACGGCTGTCACGGCCAACGGATTGTGTCAGGCGGTCAAGAATAATGGCCAGGATAACAATGCCGACGCCGCCTACGGTAGCCAGTCCCATATCCAGACGGCCAATCCCGCGCAGCACCATCTGACCGAGACCGCCTACGGCGATCATCGAAGCAATCACCACCATCGACAGCGCCAGCATCAGCGTCTGGTTGACACCGGCCATAATGGTTGGCATCGCCAGCGGTAGCTGAACCTTGAAGAGCATCTGACGCGGACTGGCACCGAAAGACTCGCTGGCCTCAATCAAATCGGCCGGTACTTGCTTGATGCCCAGAATGGTCAGACGAACAATGGGCGGCAGGGCAAAGATGATGGTGACCACCACCCCCGGCACGTTACCAATGCCGAACAGCATGACGATCGGCACCAGATAGACGAAGGCCGGGGTAGTCTGCATCGCATCCAGTAGCGGGCGTATAATCTTTGCTGCCCGCTCAGATCTCGCCAGCCAGATCCCCAGCGGCAAGCCGATAATAATGCAGAACAGCAGCGCGGTCAGAACCAGCGCCAGCGTCACCATCGCCTGCGACCAGGCACCAATCGCGCCAATAGCAATCAGCGACACCAGCGTGGCGATGCCCATGCCAAGGCTGGACATCTGCCAGGCGATCAGCGCAAAAACGATAATCGCCACCGGCGCGGGCATACCCAACAGCAACTGCTGGAAAGCGCTGAGAATATAGTCAACCGGAACACGAATGCCCTGAAACAGCGGACGAAAATGGGTGACGACCCAGTCGATGCCCGTCGTCACCCAGCTGTCCAGCGGGATCAGGGTTTTATGGAACGGATCAAGAATATTGAAGTGTTCAACTTGCGGTGTCGGTGCGCTGTTTAACCAGTCGCTGCCGCTGGCAGCGGCCGCATCATGCCCCCCTGAAGCTCCACCCCAGGCATCTCCGCCGGATGGCGCGGCATCAGCCGGTGCGGAAGAGGCGCCGCCATCGCTGGGCGCGGCTGTAGACCAGGGATCGCTGCTGCCTGCCGCAGACGGAGCGCTGTCAGTCGCTGGCGCAGCAGCCTGAGCGGCATCGGTAGCCGGTGCGGCAGAAGGCTGGCTGGCTGCCGCCCATGGATCGGTTGCGGTAGTTTGTTCACTCATTGCTGGCCTCCTTCGCGGTCTAATGCCTGTAGTAACGTGCCTTTAGAGATAATCCCGATGTACTGGTTCTCTTCACCAACGATGGGAACGGCGCAGGGCGCCTGCGCCACGTGAGAGAGCAGATCGTTCAGCGAGGTATCGCCGGGCATCGCTACGGGCGCGGGAAGGATAGCGCCATCAAGACCTTCACCTGAAACCAGCGCGGCTTTCAGTGAATCAGTGGAAACAATGCCGACAAAACGCTGCTTCTCCAGGATATAGCCATACTCGCGGTCATCATCCTGCAATAATTTCAGGGCGGAACGGGGGCCAAAACCTGGCGTTTTGCGCATCAGCGAGCCAGCACCACGACGGGCAATATCTTTTGCGCTGAAAACGTGACTGATATCCACGCCGCGGAAGAAGGTGCGCACATAATCATTGGCCGGGTTATTCAGGATTTCATCAGGCGTGCCCACCTGCACCACTTCACCGCCCTGCATAATGGCAATACGATCGCCAATACGCATCGCCTCATCCAGATCGTGGGAAATAAAGACGATAGTGCGCTGGTGGCGAGATTGCAGCTTAACCAGTTCATCCTGCATTTCGGTGCGGATCAAAGGATCAAGTGCTGAGAAAGCTTCATCCATCAATAATATATCCGGATTTATCGCCAGCGCACGGGCTAAGCCAACGCGCTGACGCATGCCGCCAGATAATTCATCGGGATAAGCATGGGCATAATTATCCAGACCAACCTGACGTAGGGCATCCAGCGCTTTTTCCTGACGTTCCTGTAGCGGAATGCCAGCTAATTCCATCCCGAAAGCGGCATTATTTAATACGGTCATATGCGGCATTAAGGCAAAGGACTGGAATACCATACTGATCTTATTTCTGCGCACTTCACGAAGCTCGCTGTCAGATATTTTTGCAATATCGACACCGTCAATAATGACCTGACCTCTGGTAGGTTCTATCAGACGATTGAGAAGGCGAACCATAGTGGATTTCCCTGAACCGGATAGCCCCATGATCACAAATATCTCGCCTTCTTCAATGGCCAGACTGGCATCTTTTACGCCAAGAGAAAGCCCTGTTTTCTCAAGTAATGCCTCTTTACTTATCCCTTTATCGATCAGCTTAAAAGCACGATCGGGATTTTCCCCAAATACCTTATATAAATTTTTAACTTCAAGTTTAATTGCCATGCAATATTTAAATTCCTTGTTTGCGGTTAATTTTCTTATATTTCTTATTTGTCCTGGTGGAATATTAGCGGCCTATACCCTCGCACATTTGGCACCCTGAGACAACCCTGGGCGGGCGCAACAGGAAATAACAAGTAGACCATCATCTCTAAAAATTCCAGTAGGGGTAAGGGATTGCAGGGAATTGAGGCAGGTGAAAAAAAAGTAAATATTTCGCCCTCAATGCGCCTGCCGGGGGCCATATATTGCTCTGCAAGAGGGCGGTTTAGCGTCAAATAAAGTGCCTTTAATCGTTATCAGGCTGTCACTTTTTTTAGTTGAACGACTGATTAATAATAAATTAATTGCAGCGGGCAGGAGAAAAAGCGGCTGTGGTCAGTAGCCACTCAGCAGGGGACTAAAAGTTCCAGTCTTCATCTTCGGTTTCGACCGCTTTTCCCATTACATAGGACGATCCTGAACCCGAGAAGAAATCATGGTTTTCATCCGCATTTGGCGAAAGAGCGGCAAGAATCGCAGGGTTGACGTCGATCATTTCAGCCGGGAACAGGGCCTCATAGCCGAGATTCATTAACGCTTTATTGGCATTGTAATGGAGGAATTTTTTCACCTCTTCACTCCAGCCTACGCCCTCATAGAGCGCCTCGGTGTAGTCCAGTTCGTTTTCATAGAGTTCCAGCAGTAAATCAACCGCAAACTGTTGGAGTTCTGCTTTACGCGCCGCACTCTGTTTCTCCAGCGATTTCTGGAACTTATAGCCAATATAGTAGCCGTGAACCGCTTCATCTTTGATAATCAGACGGATCAGGTCAGCGGTGTTGGTCAGCTTGCCGCGGCTGGACCAGTACATCGGCAGGTAAAAGCCGGAATAGAACAGGAAAGATTCCAGAAACACGCTGGCGATTTTTTTCTTCAGCGGATCGTCATGATGGTAGTGCTTAAGGACGATCTCCGCTTTGCGCTGAAGTGGCTGGTTCTCCTCACTCCAGAGATAGGCGGCATCCACATCGCTGGTGTGACACAGCGTAGAAAAAATCGAGCTGTAGGAGCGCGCGTGAACGGCTTCCATAAAGCTGATATTGGACATCACGGCTTCTTCATGGGGCGTTACCGCATCCGCCATCAGCGCGGGCGCACCCACACTGTTCTGAATAGTGTCCAGCAGCGTCAGGCCGGTGAATACCCGGATCGTCAACTGCTGCTCTTCAGCACTCAGGCCGTTCCAGGCAGGAATGTCATTAGAGAGCGGGACTTTTTCCGGCAGCCAGAAATTAGCGGTAAGGCGGTTCCAGACTTCCAGATCTTTATCATCCTCAATCTGGTTCCAGTTAATGGCGTGCACACGTTTTAATTTCATATCTTCTCTTTCGGGGCGCAGCTCGCCCCTGGTAGTGAGCTTACAGCGAGCAGGAAACGCAGCCTTCAACTTCGGTCCCCGTTAGCGCCATCTGGCGCAGGCGAATGTAGTAAAGCGTTTTGATGCCTTTCTTCCAGGCGTAGATTTGCGCCTTATTAATATCCCGCGTGGTGGCGGTATCACGGAAGAACAGCGTGAGCGATAATCCTTGATCGACATGACGGGTAGCCTCAGCATAGGTGTCGATAATCGCCTCCGGCCCGATTTCATAGGCATCCCGGTAGAACGCCTTATTGTCGTTAGTCATAAACGGCGCAGGGTAGTAGACGCGGCCCGTTTTGCCCTCTTTGCGGATCTCAACAGGTGAGACGATAGGGTGGATGCTGGAAGTCGCGTGATTGATATAGGAGATGGAACCTGTTGGCGGAATGGCCTGCAGGTTCTGGTTATAAATCCCGTACTTCATCACCGCGTCACGCAGCTGCAGCCAGTCCTGCTGGTCCGGCAGCGTAATTCCGGCGCGGGCAAACAGCGCAGCGGCTTCTGGCGTGCGGGGTTCCCAGCGCTGCTCGACATATTGTGCAAAATAGTCGCCGCTGGCATAGCGTGAATTTTCAAATCCGGCAAAGCGCTCGCCGCGCTCGCGGGCAATCAGGTTGGAAGTACGCAGCGCATGATAAGTAACGGTGTAGAAATAGAGATTAGTGAAATCCAGCGCCACCTCAGAGCCATACTGAATTCCCTCACGTGCCAGATAGCCATGCAGGTTCATCTGTCCCAGGCCAATCGCATGTGACTGAGCATTTCCCCACTCAATGGAGGGCACCGAATGGATATGGCTTTGATCGGAAACCGCAGTCAGGCCACGTACTGCCACCTCTACCGTGCGGGAAAAATCAGGCGAGTCCATAGTGTGTGCAATATTCAGCGAGCCGAGATTGCAGGAGATATCCTTGCCGATGCGGCGGTAGCTCAGGTCGTCATTATATTCGGTAGGGGAGTTCACCTGCAGGATCTCCGAACAGAGGTTACTCATGTTGATCCGCCCCTGAATCGGGTTTGCACGATTTACCGTGTCTTCAAACATGATGTAGGGATAACCTGATTCAAACTGGATCTCCGCCAGCGTCTGGAAAAACTCGCGTGGATTGATAAAGGTGCGGGCGATGCGTTCATCTGCCAGCATCTCCTGATATTTTTCACTGATGCTGATATCGGCAAAAGGCAGGCCATAGAGTCGTTCAACGTCATAGGGCGAAAACAGCGCCATAGGCTGGTTGCGTTTGGCCAGCTCAAAGGTCACGTCCGGGATCACCACGCCTAATGAGAGCGTTTTGATGCGGATTTTTTCGTCGGCGTTTTCACGCTTAGTGTCCAGAAAGCGGAGAATATCGGGGTGATGCGCGTGCAGATAAACCGCTCCGGCACCCTGGCGCGCGCCCAGCTGATTGGCATAGGAGAACGCATCCTCCAGCATTTTCATTACCGGGATCACGCCCGATGACTGATTTTCGATACGCTTGATGGGCGCGCCCGCTTCACGCAGGTTGGAGAGCAGAAAAGCCACGCCGCCGCCCCGTTTGGAAAGCTGAAGAGCTGAGTTCACCGAACGGCCAATTGACTCCATATTGTCTTCGATTCTCAGCAGGAAGCAGGAGACAAGCTCGCCGCGCTGCTGTTTTCCACAGTTCAGGAAAGTAGGCGTTGCAGGCTGGAAACGACCCGCCAGCATCTCCTCCATCAGGGAAATCGCCAGCGACTGGTCGCCTTTTGCCAGCGTCAGCGCCACCATGCAGACCCGCTCGGTGAAGCCCTCCAGATAGCGTTTGCCATCAAAGGTCTTCAGGGTATAGCTGGTATAAAACTTCCACGCCCCCAGAAAGGTTTTAAAGCGAAAGCGGCGTTGGTAAGCCTGTTCAAAGAGCGTGTTCACAAATTCAAACGGCCAGGCGTTTAGCACCTCTGCTTCGTAGTAGCCTTCAGATACCAGGTATTGCAGGCGCTCGCTTACTGAGTCGAACTGCACGGTATTTGGCAGCACATGCTGAAGAAAATAGTGGCGTATCGCCTCTTTATCTTTCTCAAACTGAATGTTGCCGTCGGCATCGTACAAATTGAGCATCGCGTTCAGCGAGTGATAATCCAGCGCGGCTGGATTGGGGGTTATAAGCGTGCTGTCTGTTGCTGCCAAAATTGGGTTACTCCCTGGTAGACGTTATTGATGTCGTCGGCGGTGCCCAGCAGCTCAAAGCGGTAGAGGCAGGGCACCTGGCATTTTTGCGCGATGATGCTGCCAGCCAGACAGTAAGCCTCGCCAAAATTGCGGTTTCCGGCGGCAATCACGCCCCGGATAAGCTGGCGATTACTGACATCATTTAAAAATTGAATCACCTGCTTAGGCACCGCGCCCCGACTGCTACCGCCGCCGTAGCTTGGCACCACCAGGATATAAGGCTCAGCCAGTTGCAAACGCTGACCGATATCAAGAGGGATGCGACGAGCGGGCAGGCCGGTACGGCTGACAAAGCGATGCGTGTTTTCAGACTGGCTGGAAAAATAGACCAGTGTGGACATCGGCTTAGCTCTCTGATGCGGCAAGCTGGCGGAGCGCAGAAATTTTATCCGGGCGGAAGCCGCTCCAGTGATCTTCTGCTGCCATCACTACCGGCAGCTGGCGATAGCCCAGAGATTTCAGCGTCTCTGTTTCACCCGGCTCCTGGTCAAGGTTAATCAGCTGATATGCCAGGCCCTGCTTATCCATCGCATTTTTTGTCGCATTGCACTGGACACAGTTGTTCTTAGTGTAAATAATAATGCGCATGATTCGTATTCCTCTTTATGGCCCTTTTTGGCCTCATCTGGCACACTTTTTGCTGATGAATCGTGCCGACTGAAAACTATATGTAGTGGTTATGCTGTTGAGGTAAATACTAGATATAGTGGTTTGATAATGCAACCACACAAGAGAAAGGTTTTTTCGTTTCTGGAAGCGTATGCATGAGGAGACCTTGCCAGGCGGGGGATAGCAGAAATTTACGCAGGCAAAAAAAATCCCCACACCTTAAGGCATGAGGATCGGACGGACGACTGGGGGATCAGTGACGGGATGCGGTGGTCGTGGCGATTAACGCACCTATGACAATACCCACAGCGGCACCAATACCTACGCCATGCCATGGATTGTCCCGGACAAAGGTGTCAACCTGATCGCCAGCATCTTTAGCAACCTGGGTGACCCGACTCTGACCACCATTAAGTTTTGCGCGCGTTTCTTTTAGCAAGGCCTCGGCACGGGAGCGTGCACCGTCCACTTCATCTTTGGTTTTGCTACCGTAAGATTTCAGCAGATCGTCTAAAGTATCGGCCAACTGAGAGACATCCTGGTTAATGTCGATATCGTCATTTTTTTTGGTTCTGTTAAACATTTTTCTCTCCCTAAGAAATGAAACGTACTATTAACTATAGACTATCTGTAACTTTTTAAGTGACCCGGACCGAAAAGCGGGGCGTTTATGGATTAATCCGAAAGCGCTCTGCATTCACGCTGTTGTAAGGTTGCAGGGTTGTCACGTTTTAGAGGAATTAGCATGTATTTACGCCCTGATGAGGTCGCTCGCGTACTGGAGAGAGCGGGATTTGAGATGGATGCGGTCACGCCCAAGGCCTATGGCTACCGCCGCGGCGAGAACTATGTTTACGTTAACCGCGAAGCGCGAATGGGACGCACGGCGCTAATTATCCATCCCACGCTGAAAGAGAAAAGCCACACTTACGCGCATCCGGCGTCTGACATGAAAACCTGCGAGCATTACGTACAGTTCCCTATGTACCTGGCAGGAGAGAGTCAGGATCACTATGGTATTCCCCATGGCTTCAGTTCCCGCGTCGCGCTTGAGCGTTATATTGAGCATATGTTTGACTGATCCCGCATGTTTGATGAATTTTCAGCGCAGGCCGCGCTGAAAAAACGCATCCCCACGCATTCTCCCCACACAGAGTACCGTTGCTTTCGTCCTGCAGAATCGGTATAACGCTGACCCCATGTGGAAGTTTAGACGTCTATACGGATAAATCAGCGATGCAGCAAGAGACCTCCGATACAAAGCAGCAGTTTAAGCGCAGCATGAAGGCCCGCCATCTGGTGATGCTTTCATTAGGCGGCGTGATTGGCACCGGCCTGTTTTTCAATACCGGCTATATCATCTCTACCACCGGTGCGGCGGGGACGCTGCTGGCCTATCTGATTGGCGCGCTGGTGGTTTATCTGGTGATGCTAAGCCTTGGCGAACTGTCGGTGGCCATGCCTGAAACAGGTGCCTTCCACGTCTATGCTGCACGTTATCTCAGTCCGGCTACCGGTTATACCGTAGCCTGGCTTTACTGGCTGACCTGGACCGTGGCGCTCGGCTCCAGCCTGACGGCGGCAGGATTTTGTATGCAGTACTGGTTCCCGGACTCGCCCGTCTGGCTCTGGTGCCTGCTGTTCTGCGCGCTGATCTTTATGCTGAACGTGGTTTCATCGCGCTTCTTTGCGGAGGGGGAGTTTTGGTTTTCGGTGATCAAAGTGGTCACCATCCTGGCCTTTATTATCCTGGGCGGCGGCGCGGTCTTCGGATTTATTCCCCTGAAAGATGGCAGCAGCGCGCCGTTCTTTCATAACCTGACCGCATCCGGCTGGTTACCGCACGGTGGTCTGCCGATCCTGATGACCATGGTTGCGGTCAACTTTGCCTTTTCCGGCACCGAGCTGATTGGCATCGCAGCGGGGGAAACAGAAAATCCCCATAAAGTTCTGCCGCTGGCGATCCGCACCACCGTTGCCCGGCTGATCATCTTCTTTATCGGCACCGTGCTGATCCTGGCCTGTCTGATCCCGATGGATCAGGCCGGGATCGTCAAAAGCCCGTTTGTGCTGGTTTTTGAGAAGATCGGTATTCCTTACGCTGCGGACATTTTCAATTTCGTAATCCTTACGGCGATCCTTTCAGCGGCCAATTCCGGCCTCTATGCCTCAGGAAGGATGCTCTGGTCGTTGTCCAATGAGCAGACTCTGCCCCGCTGTTTTGCCAGATTAACGCCGCGAGGCATCCCGTTAACGGCAATTTCAGTGAGTATGCTGGGTGGCCTGCTGGCGTTGTTTTCCAGTGTAATCGCGCCTGATACCGTTTTTGTGGCGCTCTCTGCCATCTCCGGTTTTGCGGTAGTGGCTGTCTGGCTGAGCATCTGTGCTTCCCACTTCTTTTTCCGTCGTGCTCACCTGAAGGCGGGAAGAGCGCTGTCTGACCTGAAATATCGCGCTCCCTGGTATCCGGTAACGCCGGTACTGGGCTTCCTGCTCTGCCTGTTGGCCTGCGTCGGCCTGGCTTTCGATGCAGAGCAGCGCATTGCGTTATACTGCGGCCTGCCTTTTGTAGCCTTATGCTACGCGGCCTATTATCTGACTCAGAACGTGAAAAAACGTGAGCTGGCAAAGGAGAGCGTACATGCCCCTGAATAATCACACCGTAAAGCAGCTGGTGGCTGCGGGTCTGGTCCTGGATGGTGCCATGGCAACCGAACTGGAAGCGCGCGGCTGCGATCTGACCGATTCACTCTGGTCGGCAAAAGTACTGATTGAAAATCCTGAGCTTATTTATCAGGTGCACTATGACTACTACAACGCCGGGGCGCAGGTAGCTATCACCGCCAGCTATCAGGCCACGCCGCAGGGCTTTGCAAAACGTGGGCTGACAGAAGCAGAGTCGCTGGCGCTGATTGCCAGAAGCGTAGAGCTGGCAAGCCGCGCAAGGAGTGACTATCTCTCTGTTGCGCCGCAGCCAGGCAATCTGCTGGTTGCAGGCTCGGTAGGGCCTTATGGCGCCTTCCTTGCCGACGGTTCTGAATACCGCGGCGACTACTCGTTACCGCAGGCGGAGATGATCGATTTCCACCGCCCGCGCGTTCGCACTCTTATTGACGCCGGAGCGGATATCCTTGCCTGCGAGACGCTGCCTTCTTTCCAGGAGATTCAGGCGCTGGTGGCCCTGCTGGCTGAGTTCCCTGAAACGCCAGCCTGGTTCTCCTTCACGCTGCGTGACAGTGAACACCTCAGCGACGGCACCCCTTTACAAGAAGTCGTCGCCCTGCTGGAGAGTTGCCCGCAGGCAGTGGCGCTGGGGTTGAACTGCATCGCACTGGACCAGGTCACTGCTTCTCTGCAAACGCTTTCACGGCTGACCGCTAAACCGCTGGTGGTTTATCCTAATTCTGGTGAGCAGTATGATGCGGTCAGCAAGAGCTGGCATAGCGACGCCTCCACCTGCAAGCTGAGCGATAATCTCGCTGCCTGGCAGGCTGCCGGTGCAAAACTGATAGGCGGCTGCTGCCGGACAACGCCTGCGGATATAGCTGCCATCGCGCAACGCTGCCATTCACAATAACCTGCTGACAATTTGTCTTATTACGCCCGTATTTTTCGGGCGTAACAGATGAAAACCCGTCACACTCCGCTTAGACTATTCTGAATATTTGATGAAGCAGGAAGGCTAATGAAAAAGCTGTTACTGGCGCTGGCTTCAGCGTGGTTATTGAGTGGTTGCGCGACAATCGTAGGCGATCAGTCGCAGGATATCTCGATTCAGACCTGGCCTCAGGGTGTCAGGTTTGTGGTTCAGGATGAGACGGGACGAGCCGTGGCGGAAGGTTTTACGCCAAAAACGGTTTCGCTGTTGAAGTCTGACGGCACTTATCTGGGTAAAAAGAAGTACACATTGCAGCTGGAACGCGCTGGTTATGTCCCTCAGACCATCCCCCTGGAAGAGAGAGCCAACCTCTGGTATATCCTCGGCAATATTCCGCTGGGGGGAATTCCCGGCTGGCTGATTGTCGATCCGTTTAACGGCGGCATGTACAACATCCATCCGGAAAAAGTGCAGACTATTATGAACCCGGTCGGCGCGCGCGGTTAATCCTGCTGGCGGAAACGAGTGCTCCCGACGGTACGGAAAGAGCCAGTTTCACTGCATAAGGGTGAAAACGACGCTATTGCAGAAGCAGATTTCAGGCAGGCAAGCGAGACGCTTCGCTCCAGAACAGACCGGCTAAAGGTTGTCATGCTGGCCTTGACGGGCAAGCGCATTCTGAAGATGCAAAAAGGTCAGCCTGTGGCAAAGAGTGAGAGCGTGGTTCACTGTATCCAGGCCACTTAAAGCGGAGAAAGAGGATGTTTCTCCGCTGTAGTTTTGCACCCTGGTCGGCTGCTGTATTTTCCCTTCACCAGACTACAGTTGCATTCCCTTTACAGGACGGCTGTGGTTCTCTCTTCACGAGTTCGCCTTTTGTATTCATTCTTTTGCTTCTGGCGGCTGGTATTGTTACAGCAAGCTATTGTGCGGTAGGTTTCACCATCGTATGGGCCGGTTTGTTCATGGCCAGGAATTGATGCTGGAAAATACACATGCGGATGGTGTTGCGGTATTCGCCATTGATAAAGAACTCGTGGATCAGCTCCCCTTCAATGTCGAATCCCAGTTTGGTGTAAATGTGGATCGCCTTCGCATTTTCTTTATCGACAATCAGATAGAGCTTGTAGAGATTGAGCACCGAGAAGCCATATTCCATCGCCAGCTTCGCCGCCTTGCTTGCCAGCCCTTTACCCTGATGGCTGGGGGCGATGATAATCTGAAATTCCGCTCGCCGGTGAATATGGTTGATCTCAACCAGTTCCACCAGACCCGCATTGGCTCCCTCATGCTCCACCACAAACCGGCGTTCACTCTGATCGTGAATATGCTTGTCATACAGATCTGAAAGCTCGACAAAGGCTTCGTACGGTTCTTCAAACCAGTAGCGCATCACGCTGGCATTATTATCAAGCTGGTGGACAAAACGTAAATCTTCGCGTTCAAGTGGACGAAGTTTCAGGCCGTCTCCGGCTGGCATTGCAGACATAAAAATTCCTTTGGCAGGGCAGGATCGCCACGGGAATTATACTTTGCAGGAGAGGGAATGGCACGATGGAAAGGGAGAAAGCACAACGCCAGCGCGTAAAAGCCGCTGGCGTTGATGAAGCGTTTAACCTGTCAGAAGTTGTATCCCACCACCAGATAGTAACCCCAGCCGGTAGATTTCACTTCAAACTGACCGTTGCCGAAGTTCAGCTCCTGGCCGTCAGCCCACTGTCCACCGTTGTGGAAGTAACGTGCCACCAGCGAGTAGTGCCAGTGGTCGTAACCCAGCGAGAGAATATGGCTGGAAGCAATAGAGTTGCTGGTACGGGAAGAGCCGCCTTCATCACGCAGATCGGAACCCCAGTCGAAGTTAGTGAAGCCGACATAGCCCAGGTTACCGCCCCAGAGCTGGGTGATTGGAACGAAATATTTCACCTTAAAGCGGTAGCCGTCCCAGCTGTTCTCGTTTGCTGCACCGTAGTTTTCCCACTGGTACTTGGCATAAACGTTCAGCGACAGGCCGATATCGGAATGAGTATCGATATCCGTGCCAAGGCCCATATACCAGGTGTTCTGGCGGTTATCGCTGTTACGGCCCATATCGTAGATATAGTTGTTAGCAAAATACCACTCTTTAAACGGCCCGAAGCTCAGATCGGTATTCGTCAGCTTATCAATGGAGAAGCGCGGTTCAATCTCCATAAACAGCGGGGAGCCGTGGTCGAAAATACCGTTAGCATTGGAGTTGCCCACGCCAAAAAAGTTGGTGGCATCTACGTAGCCGTAAAAGTCGAACCAGTCCTTTTTGGCAAAGGCTTCATATTCCAGATAAACGTCGTTATTGAACTGCGGTCCGAAGCGGGTGTGATAGCTTCCCACCACGTTGACGCTCTGATGCCACCAGTCGGAAACGTATTCCGGCGATGCGGTCGCGGCAGTTGAAGAGGCACTATAAGAGAGCGCAGCCAGGGCGCCAGCCATCAGAATTTTATATTTCATTATATTACCACATGCTTAATGACCATTTTCTGCAGCCACTGCGATGGTCTTGTTAAGTCGTCAACAGGAGAGAGAAGGGTGACTGTTTACACAGCATAAAACACCCACGCCGAATGCTGCGGCAGTGTGCCGCTATCCGCGCTTAAGGAAATAGAGTTAGCTCACACTTGTCAAACCTTGTTTCATTTCACTTTAATTAAAGTGTGATATGAATCACAAAATCTTTAGCCGTATGGCTGCACAGAGCGAAAGGGTAGCAGCAGGGCTTTTCACTGTCAGGAAAACGTTTGCTTGTCATAAATGGATGGGGCGGGAGCCAGGATGGCAAAATTCTGCGGGCAGAGAGGATAATTTAAAGCTATTCAGCAATAAGTAAATCTTATGAATAAACGGCTGAAAACGACATTCAGAAGAGCGAATTACTACGCTTTGAGCAGGCAGGGGGGCATTGAATGAAAAGGATTGCCTGCCCGGCAGGGAAGTACTGCCGGGAGAGGTTATTTAACTGCCTTGCGGTACAACGCCCATTCCTCTATCCGCTCGCCATTCGGCAACGTGCAGTAGCTGCTGGTACCCACTTTAGTTTGCACGCTGTCCAGTTTGCCACCCTGTTTCTGACAGTAGACGGAAGCGGGATTGGCCATACCCGTTTCAGGCTTAGCGGGTTGCCTGGACGAGCAGGCTGTTACGGCCATTGTGACGATAAGTAGTGGAAAAATTTTCATACAGGCTCCTTCAGCTGAAAAAACAATTTTAGCAGCTCGTTGAAAGAACAGGTTCAGCCTGCGTCAAACCGGGTAAATACCTTTCCGCTTCATAACAGAGAAGAAGCTGAAAAAGGCACGCCAGCCTTAATCCTCATCACGCTCTCTGTTTGCGCGCTGACGTTCATAATACTCATCTTCAGCCGTGATGATTTCATCCATCAGCGAGTCCATATCCACTTCATGCTCTTCTTCTACAAAGAGTCCTGTCAGCGGCGTTTCTGGCGTGAGTTTGCCGTCTTCGTACAGCAGCCAGATTTCCTTCGCATAACGCGTTTTCAAAAGCTGCGGGGCGAACTGCCCGTAGTAACCGGTAATATTATTTACATCACGCTCAAACATCGATTCGGCATGATTGTTTGCGGCGGCGTCTACAGCCTGGGGAAGGTCGATAATGACCGGCCCTTCCGCATCCAGCAACACGTTAAACTCCGACAAATCGCCATGCACAATGCCGGCACAGAGCATACGCACGATGTTGCGGATCATGGTATTGAAATCGGTAAGCGCTTCTTCTTCCGACAGGCTCACATCGCTGAGGCGTGGAGCAACGGCACCCTCTGCATCGGTAACCAGCTCCATCAGCAACACACCATCTATGCAGATGTAAGGTTGTGGCACGCGCACCCCGGCGTTAGCCAGGCGGAACAGAGCGTCCACCTCAGCATTATGCCAGGACTCTTCCTGCTGCTTGCGGCCGAATTTCGACCCTTTTTGCATGGCGCGGGTATTACGGGAATTACGGACTTTGCGGCCTTCCTGGTACTGCACGGCCTGCTTGAAGCTGCGCTGAGCGGCATCTTTGTACACTTTGGCACACTGGATCTTGTCGCCGCATAAAACGGTGTAAACATCTGCTTCTTTACCGCTTTTCAGCCGTTGAAGCACATCGTCGACTAAGCCATCATCGACCAGAGGTTGGATTCTGTTTGGGATTTTCATACGGCTTTATACCTTATTTCATCCTTTTTTCGTATCAATAACATAGCCGGAGGGAGTGAGATAGAGGATACCAGACACAGAAAAGCCCACAAGGCTTTCACCTTGTGGGCTTTCAGGATTTCGTTGAATGGGGCTGGTACCTCTAATGCCGCCTGTGGTGGGTTTGCTTCATGTCAGTAACGGACGCAGGGGGTGACTAATATCAGCATTATTAACACGAGCACCCAGATGAAACGACCCTCTGGCAAAGTGTCGCTGATATTTACCAGAGCAGCCGCCGGGCTCCAGAGTTAATAGTCCTCGTTCGCTAACGCCACCGCATCTTCTCCCGCAGGAATACGCATTGGCGCATTGGGATCGGTGGCGGCACGCCATACTGCTTCCGCCACATCGATGGCTTTGGTGGTGGGTTGCGGTTGCTGCATATTTGTAAACACGTTATCCAACAGCGGTTGATAAGCCTCAAGCTGGGTGTTTTCCATGCGCGGCAGGGCGTTTTTGCCGAAATCAGTGGTCGGTGCCAGCCCCGGCAGAACCAGACGCACGTTGATGTTGAACGGCTCCAGTTCCAGCGCCAGCGATTCCGTAAAAGCATTCACAGCCGCTTTGCTTGCCGTATATACAGCCAGCAATGGCAGAGATTTTAGCGTCACCGTAGAAGTGACATTGATTACCGTGCCGCTTTGTTTGGCGCGGAACTGCGGCAGTACAGCCTGCGTCAGTGCGATAGTGCCCAGCGTGTTAGTTTCAAACACGTCTCGTACCGTCGACATAAGCGTACCTTCAAGCGATGCCAGCACACCAATTCCGGCGTTATTCACCAGCACATCAATCTCTCCTGCTTCAGCGACAGCCTGCCTGATGCTGTCGGTATCAGTGACATCCAGCGGCAGCAGACGCAGATTTTCTGAATCTGGAAACAGTTCGGCAACTGGATGGCGCATGGTAGCAATGACTTTCCAGCCGCGCTCAAGAAAGTACAGTGCAGTTTCATGACCAAAGCCTGTAGAACAACCGGTGATTAGAATCGTTTTCATATCTCGCTCCTGCCTTGTAGAGAGGTAAGCGAACACTATATAGTGATTCTGTTGGACTGACTGTCATGCTCAGTCCAGCATTCATTCGCAGGAGTCCAAATGATCGATCCCCTGGCAGAAATAATGTCGTTGCTGCAACCGCAAGCAGCCTACATAAAGCGCGTATGTGCTAATGGCCGCTGGCGCGTAGAGCGCGGTGAAACCGGCCAGCCGTTCTACTGCCTGGTACTGGAAGGGCGTAGTCAACTGAAGATGAAAGGGCACCCACCGATTACGCTGGAGCAGGGCGACTTTGTGCTTATCCCTGCGGCGTGGGAGTTTTACATGGCCAGCGTTGGACCTCAGGCAACCGATATACCGAAAACTACACCGCAAATGCTCGCGCCTGGTGAATTCTGGATAGGCGATCCTGAACAACCCGCCGAAGTGCAAACTTTGATTGGTTATTGCCAGTTCGGCGCGCCCGATGCCGGATTAATAGTCTCGTTACTGCCGCAGTTTATTCATGTACAAGGTGAGTTGCGTCTGTCCATGTTGGTGCAACTGGTGATGGACGAATGCCGTGCTCAGCGTCCGGCGCGCCACGTAGTAATAGAGCGATTGCTGGAGCTGTTATTAATCGAAGCGTTCCGCTCGATCACGATTTGCAATGCATGCCCGGGCGTGATGGGAGGATTGGCCGATGAACGGCTGACGGCGGCGATCCGTGCCATTCACGCCAGACCAGCGCATAACTGGACGGTGGCTGAACTGGCGAAAGCCGCTGCTCTTTCGCGTTCCGCATTCTTTGTGCGCTTTCGGGAAACCGTTGGCGTAGCGCCGATGGCTTATCTGCTAACCTGGCGGATGGCGTTGGCTAAAAATCTCTTACTCAGCAAAAGCATGGCGGTGGCTGAAGTGGCTGAGCGCGTTGGCTATCGCTCCGCCAGTGCCTTCAGCGTTGCGTTTAGCCGCTATAGCGGTATTTCGCCTGTAAAATATGAGAGGGAGCAGTTACAGGAAAATGAGCGCTCTGATGTTCCGAGCCTCTTACAGACTGTGAAAGAGTAATACCAGCTTTGGATAGGGGATCGCCAGAGGGCACCTTCCTGAATAAGCGAATCTATGAGGATACCAACAGCGGGTAATCGCGCGGCAAAGACAGATTAAACAGCCTCTGTGTTCGCAGGTTTCATTAAAGATTGTGGGCTAATCAGCCGATAAAGTCAGGCAAATACTGCTAATCTTGAATCCCAGCATTGCTCATATTTCGCTCACTTTTGCGGGCAAAATGGCACCATAGAAACGGTGGCTGAACATGGCGCAATGTCAGTCACCGCTCATGACCGACACTCACGTAACTAAGCACCTCTTACCGCTTCTCAGGTTTGGGGACGGTAATGACGGCGGTCATGGGGTCTGTAACGCCTGGTATCGAGCTTGTTCAGTAGCGTCAGCAAACAACGGATCCGACCATCATGAACACTGTAACTGAATCAACTCTTTCCGCCGTTTGGTTTACTGACGCCCAGGGCATCTGCATTGCCAGCCAGGAAAGCCCTGCTGGTCTGATACCTGCACTGAAAGGCGTCACGCTGAGTGCATGGCTAAGGCTTGCGCAGGCGGATGACGATGCGAAGATCGCGCTGCAACTCACTGCGGCACTGAAATTTGTGACACCTTTTCACATTGAAGTGCCGATTCATTGTCTGGACGGAACGACGCGGCGTGTGCTTGTTTCAGGTCTGCCGGACTATCCACCTGATCCTTCTCGTTTGCGGTACAGCGGCTTCATTCTTGATATCACCGGGCAGCGTAAAGCTCTTGAGGATGCGCTGCGCACGGCGGCGGAATATCGTCTGTTGATTGAAAACAGTACTGACCTGATCGCTCATTGCGATGCAGACGGCAGGTATGTTTCGATCTCGCCTTCTTATAGCAAGATGATAGGTTGGTCAGCCGATGAGGTGATAGGCCAGCGTGTGGTAGATTTCCTGCATTGCGACGACCGCGCATTGGCCACGGATGCACTTATAAATCTCTTTAATGGTGGCGTACAGCCAGAGGTTGTTGAGGTGCGGAAGCTACATCGCGACGGCCATTATATTATGCTTGGTACCAAAGCATGCGGGGTCCGCGATCCTTCCACGGGTAACAACATCGGAGCAGTGTTAATTTCGCGAGACATTACCCGCGACAAGGAAAAGATCCGGCAGCTTGAAAAACTGGCAACTCACGACACGTTGACCGGATTGCCTAATCGGGCATGGATCAACGAACAGATTGGCTGCATGCTCGCGCAGGACGAAGAGCTTGCCTACACGACCGTCCTGTTTATCGATCTGAATGGGTTCAAGGCGATCAATGATTCAATGGGGCACGCGGCAGGGGATCTCTTGCTACAGCATGTAAGCAAACGCTTACAACGCTGCATGCGCCCGGGCGAATCGGTAGCACGCCTGGGTGGAGACGAGTTTGTGGTTGCAGCAAAGTGCAGCAATCGCGAGGCGGCGTCAGCCATCGCCCAGCGCCTTATAGATAGCCTGAAAAAGCCCTTTACTATTAATGATATGGAATTAAGGATCAGGGCGTCCATTGGCATCAGTCTCGCGCGATTCGGAATGACATCGGCCAAAATGTTATTTGATAATGCTGATAAAGCGATGTACCAGTCGAAAGCACGAGGTGATGGGTCATATCAATTTTTCGAGCCCGCAACGCGGTCGCTACGTGATTAAGATAGTCTGATTTACTTTCTGTGCACGTGAATGGCTCATCAAGGTGCTCTTTATCCTTATCGATGTTATTGCCCGGGTTAAGATCCGTTTAGGGCAAGCGTCTCCATCATCTGATAACAAATCATTATCAATGGTTTCAGAGGGGAATGTCAGGATGGGCGAATGTTGTCTCGTAATGGCATAGGCTAATGATGACTCTGGTATATAAAATAATAATTATAATTCTTACAGTTATGGCTATTCCAGCTTGGTTTGACTAGCACAAGGTGCCCAGCATATGCCGGGCTTTTTGCGTCACAATGTTCCTGGACTACATTGTAAGTATGAAATGTCTGCTTATGTGGGTATAGTAAGTATTGGTACTTAATGGAAAAGGAGTTTTTATTATGCCAATACCGGCTTATTTATGGCTGAAAGATGATGGGGGCGCTGATATTCATGGCGCCGTTGACGTACAAAACAGAGAAGGAAGCATAGAAGTTATTGCCTTTTCTCATGGTGTAAACTTACCAGTAGACGCTGCCACAGGGAAAATAACAGGGAAACGTACCCATGCCCCTGTTTCTTTTGAAAAAAAATTTGATTCATCCAGTCCATATCTTTATAAAGCAGTATCAAAAGGCCAGACGCTTAAAAGCGCTGAATTTAAATGGTATCGTATTAATTATGCAGGTCAGGAAGAAGAATACTTTAATATGCTTCTTGAGGGTGTAAAAGTGGTATCAGTAAATCCAGGAATGCCTAATGCTAAAATGGCTGGCATGTCACATATTAACCATATGGAATCTGTATCGCTAATGTATGAAAAGATTACATGGAAATATTGTGACGGGAACATTATTTTTAAAGATAGCTGGGAAGAAAGAGTTTGATAAAAAGCCGGGTTTAGCCCGGCATTAATTATTTTTGTTAAAAATTTTCCTTTCAATCAGATTTATAATCATTAAGTGAATTATTGATGTAATGATAGCACTGCTGAATAATAGCGCTATTCCTATAAATCCTTCCACATCACTTTCACCGAACAAAGCGGCAGTTCTGTTCCAAAAATCGTAGCTTTCCTCAGATACAGGGACTGATGGAATAGATAAAAAATATATGAGGATATACAAACCAATCCACGACGTTAGTTTAACGCCCGCCGGAACACGTCTCGCTTCCATTCAAAATTACCTCAATCACACCGTAAGACAGAAGGCCATTAGCCAGTTTTACCTGCTGAGTGGCTAGCAAAGCCTGCCGGATCGATAAGAAGTCGGTGCGATGCTGTAGCGTAATGCAACCTAACGATATACCAAGCGGACCAGGGGGATGTAACCTGAAATTCCCCCGCTCCACACCATTGATCCAGGTGTGATCGTCAATTCTTCCGTCATCGCGATAAAGGGCAAACCATTCATATTTGATAACAGGCTGCTTAGTTGGCCACGAATAAAAATCGTGAAGATCGGTGCGTATTACGCCTTTCCAACCGCCAGTCGGGCGCTTAACTATATGATAACGTCCATCCGGGATCGGCCCCAGACTGGGTACGCCAATACATCCAGCACGGTTCCGGTAATGGTCTTTGCCAGAATAGGCGAGGAATGTACCGATGCCATACATATAGAGGGGGGCGTAGTCGGCGTCACCGATAATAAATTTTCCGTTTATGGTCATGATGCTCAATCCTTAAGCTTAGAGGAAGGTCAACCACCTGTAATGCATTCCGGATAATGATTGCCCATGTAGAGCAAAACGTTTATCCATAATTAAGGTAAGGTTATTTGCTCGTTGTGTAAACAGCAAAATTGTTTGTGTCGCGTTTACATCGCAAAATGAATTGTGCTGTTTTAAAAAAGTCTTTTGAGGAAAGTAGTTCTTACAGTTTGGGCTGAGCGTCACGGTATGAACGTCAGGTATGCCGTTACGGATGCTGGAGTGGTAGATTGCTGTATTGGCGTGTAAAGGGGTGTATACGCTGAGTATGGCGCTGAATGCCTGCATGGAAGAAGGACTAAACGCCTTAATGACAGATGTATACCAATAATCATCGGCTTAAGCAGTAGCACTTCTGAAGATCACAGACACAAAAAAGCCCTCAAGGCTTTCACCGTGTGGGCTTTCAGGACTTCATCGAGTGGCTCTGGTAACCATCGACCAAGAATTTGGGCTGGCGGAATCTGAATTTTTTCATCAAATTTATGTTTTTATTCAATTTTTTCTAATTCAACTTTGGTTGGTATACCTAAGCGTATACCATTACCGTTTTGTCTGTACTTTTCGACAGCTGATAAGTTAAGACTGCATGAAACTAAATGCTCAGGTTATCTTCAAAAAAAAAATTTTTATGAAAAAGTGTTCACCCTGTTCACCTTTGATTTTTATTGTTAATAATCATAAAGTTACTTGGTGATCACTTAGATTGGTACTCTTCACCACTCTTCACCCGAGGTGAACACCATTCACCTTCAGACCTAAAAGTATGATGGCAATGTTTGGATTTTCGTCCATTCCGGAAGATGGCCGGTTTCACTGCTTGGCTGAAAAGAACCTATCGCCTACGTTGCAAGTCGGCTTTGAGCGAGAAGCGGAAGTTCACATTTGTTCTCACGATTGATCGGTCTCTTGCCGATAACAGATCGAAAACTCCTAATAGCTAGGAACGTAAGATGACGTACGGAAAAGCCGGCTGGCTGCTGCCAGCCCTGATGATATACGCCGTCGGTGTTGGAGCAGCCACGCCGGAAGAAGTGGAACGGTTCGAGACGGCCCAGCCGCCGGGCACAGTATCGATCTGCCGGGGCGAAGGCTCGCTGCAGGCCGGGATACACCGCATGACGCTCAGAAATTATGTGCGCAAAACGGTGTTGTCCGTGCGCAACGGTCGATTGCGCACGCGCGATGAGAACGTCACCGCCGCAGACGGCCTGGTTTACGCCCGCTATATCTTTGAGACAGTTTCGTGGCTGGACGAGGATGCCGAAGTCTCGGAGATTGATCCGGACAGCATCCGTGTTACCCTGCCAACCAGCGAGACGGAGGCTGGAAAGATAGCCCGTTTCGTGCGCGCCATAGGGACCCAGCGCCTGCAGTTTGAGGACGTCGACGCTAGCCACTTTCCAGAATGGGATGTGGCGCCAGCGCGGGACGACCCGACCGGGATGCGCTATCACTGCGGGCCCGAAGGCAGCGCAGGTTAATGTGCTCACCTCTGGCTAGTTTGCCCGGGACAAATACGAGGTTTTGATTTGCTACCCATTGATGAGCGTAGCGTCCGTTTCTGGCTGTGTGTTGCATCCATCGGTTGAACTCACAGCGAAAAGCGGACTGTCGCCCCTAAATTTATCAAAAGCAATTACGCCAAAACGGAAGTGTGCTTAAATCAGTGTGCGTCCACCCATGGAAAGCAGATCAACCGTTATCACTACTCTGGAGGTAAGTTTGCGAGTTGAAACGAAGCGCATTCATCTTCGTCCCGTAATAGCTTCCGATGCAGCTGACCTTTTCAAAATCTATGGTGATCCGGCCACCAACATCTTTAATCCGGCAGGACCGTATCCAGACATTTACCATGCAAAAACGGTTCTGGATCGCTGGATTGATCATTGGGAGAACAATGGATTTGGAAACTGGGCAATATCGCTTCTCGCTGACCCTGAAATAATCATCGGTTTTGGTGGACTGAGCATTCTCAGCTATGCCGATATCACTATTAACAACCTTGGGTACCGCTTCGCCGCAGAAACATGGGGAAAAGGCCTGGCGACAGAATTTTCTGTATGCGCAGTGAGATATGGGTTCGATGAGATCAAACTGACGGAGATTTCTGCCGTCGTTAGAGGAGACCACCTGGCATCGCAAAAAGTTCTCGAAAAAACGGGTTTGAAATACATCAGAGAGATTCATGACGTTAAAGATGAACCACCCAGTCAGCTGTATTCTTTCACGTTGAGTGAATGGCTAAGCAGATCAATGTGAACATATTGCTCACCCGTTCATTAGCGCGCTACAGCGCTTCACTAAAGCTGTGGTGGTCAACTCACCGATCCCCAAGCTGGTTAAGCATGCAGCATTATTACTTGTGTTCCTGCGCTAAAATACCATCAGAAAGGCACTTGGGGCAGTTATGAGCGAATAGCGGACAAGATGATAGTTAAAAGAGAAGTAAAGTTAGATAACATAAACAGTAGGTTATATTTTTAATTAATACATAATAGGTTTTTCGATTTGATGAAAACAATATTAACAGTACTGGCAAAAGGGAACGCCAAAGATAGGCTGGCTGTTATCGCCGATATAGCAACCCTTGCGGGCGTATCAGTAGCAACGGTCACTGCTGGGGTTTTAACCTTGGTCGCTGGGACTGGCAAGTTGAATGTAGAAAATTTTTTTGGAGCGACAATTTTATCTCTTACTGGACTAGCTGTAGGTTGCTGTTTGGTAGCCGGATTCATCTGGGTTGTAGTCAAATTGTCTAAACCGTGGGGAGCGACACGCGGAATTCAGAGCTTAGTAATGTGTGCTGTCTGGCTGATGTTCATCATTATTGTATTATTTGCAGTTATGTTTTTTTACAGCCTAATCTCCTCTTTAAGGGTTTTATTATAAAGCGACTTAAGGTATATCAGTGCTATTTATGTCCGCTCCTTGCAGATAGTGAACAGAAACGACAGTCAGGTCTGTTATGAGTGGAATCGGACATATTAGTTCAACCTGTTGTTCGTTATGCTTTTTTTCATCACCTTTTATTAGCTATCTTAATGACAATTTTTGATAAAGTGAGAATTCGACCGTGCCTTATAAACTAAACAAACTACTTAGCAGAATATTCCTTAAATTGATTTTGCTTTGTTTGGTCCTGACATTCATAAACATGATTTCATTTAAAAGCATTAAGTTTATGGCCGCAATACAACCAGTATTCATAACATTAGCTGTTATGTGGGTGTCAGTTCCGTTAGCAATATCTGTTGCAATTTTATATCCAAGGGCTTGCAAACATTTTAAGATGAAAAGTTGGCGTTTGGTAGTGGAAATAAGGAGATACTATAACCTCACGCCAATTAATAGATTTGTTTTATATGTTGGATCTATGGCATTTATGGTTTCTTGCCTCAGCCAATTTTTATTCGGTGGCGATTCTTTCTTCCTAACAGGATTAGCTTTTGTAGTAATGAGTGCTTCTTTTGCAATTGATATATATAATCGCTCTGTTTATATCTTTAAGAAAATATGGTCAGGATTATTAGGGAAGACCATAATCACATTGTTAGCAGCACTGTCATTTGTCATCACCAATTATTTATCTCGACGTTGGATCTATATCACTACAGATCTCGATCCTAAATTCTTCAGTGACTTTACTAATGTAGTTAGCATTTTCTTCACTCCACTTGCGTATCTAATTCTCGTTGGGATTTTTTCATTGGTGATCGTCATTCCTGAATTCATTGGAATAGCTTTGATGGCTTTATTCACCCCCATTAAGGAGAATTTCCTAAGAAATAAATTCAAAAAGCTAGCGAACTTATCAGTGAGGATGAGAACAGGAAAGCGAATTGAAAAGCTTACTTCATCCGAACTGGTTTTACTAAACTCTAGGGTTCTGTTTTTTAGAGTTTTTTCATCACCTATTTTCGTCTGCCTTATTTTTTATACGTTCTCATGGGCAAACAGCATCACGGGCTCCTTTTGGGATACAACCGCAAGGTCAGGTTTAGTTAATTATTATTACCATGCCGAAGGAACCAGTCCTATATCTAAAGCTAGGCATTACAACTATGATGGAGAAAAGCTTTCCACAGCTATATTTAATGGAAGTCGATGGGAGTTTTTCTCTTTTAATAATAAATGATAATTCATCAATCGCAATTACTGTTAAAATATAATATTATTGGGTTGAAATAGCATGCTCCAAGAAACCAACCAACCAACCATTCATGGAGTCCCAATATTCCTAAAGATAAGATGTTCCAAGTATTATTACTTGCTCTCTTCCCTACGTTCCCCATTGATTACCAATCAGAGTTTTTGTAATGTCCGCTTTTGGCACAAACCGGCCGGAGCCGGTTTGTTGTCTATCATGTGGCTTATGCATCGCAGCGCGGCAGCCAGTCCGCTTCGCAGTCTTCGCTCAGCTCCAGGCTGGTCTGGATACCGTTCTTTGTCTTGCGCTTCAGCAGCTCTATTTCGTACTCCTTGAGCGTCTGCGGCACCGCCTGGCCGAACGCCGTCAGGCTCATGGGATGCTGATGGCCTCTGGCCTCCATAAACGATAAATAGGCATGGTAGAGGTAGCGGCGCGGGTTCATCGGCCGGATATTGGCGTTGCCGATAAACAGCCCGGTCGGCGTGCTGAGCGGCGTCAGGTAGCCGCAGAAGTCGACCAGCGGGTCGGCGCTGCGCTTGATTTCCAGCGCTTCCTCTGACGACTGCTGCGCCTGCAACAGTTCGCGGGCATCGTCAGGGCGTGTGAAGCGCTGCATCAGGTGGCGCACGATAACCGCCAGCTCACCGGCAATCTTCTCCAGCAGCTGCGGGTCACGTTCGTTTGCCGGTATCACGTCCGGGAACGGCAGGATAACCCGCCGACGCGACACGCCGCCGCTGCGGTCGCTGAAGCGCATCGGATTGTTATTCACCGCCAGAATTACCGCCGGGATGTGGGTTGAATAGGCGTCGCGGTACTTCGGGTCAATCGCCACGGCGTCACCGCCGGTAATCGCTTTGATGCCCGCGCCGTCGCCGCTCCACTTCTCCTGGTCCGGCAGGATAATCAGCGAGTAGCCTACCACGCTGGCACGTTCCCGTGACGACTCCAGCGTGTCGATGGTGGCCGCCGTGGTGTTGTCTTCGCCTGCCAGCAGGCGGGCAATCGAGGCCATCACGCTTTTCCCGCTGCCGCCGGGGCCGGTCACCTCAAGGAACAGCTGCCAGTCATAGCGGTTTGCCAGCACCATAAATAGCGCCGCGAGGATACGCTCCTGCTTTGCCTCATTACGTCCGGCCGCCCGCGTCAGCCACTGCCAGAAGTGCGGCGCATCGTCGGCCAGATTTTCGCCCGCTTTTGGCGTAGTGTAATCGACGCTGTTAATGGTGCGGAGCCAGTTCTCCTTACGGTGTGGGCCAAAAGTGCCGGTTGCGGTATCGAATACCCCGTTACGGAAACCAATCAGCCGCCGGGCCGGTGCGCCCATCTGCGGCACCATCAGCTTGAGCGTATCCACAATGCCGCCGATACCGGTGGCGGAGAACGGCGCGCGCACCTTCTGAAACAGCGCGGCGATTTCCCGGCTCAGCACGCGGTACGGCAGCACCTGCCACGCGCCGCCCTCGTAGCGGCACAGGTCTTCACCCACAACCGGCACGGCCAGCGTGTTAAGGTAGTGCGCGGCCAGCAGCTCGGCCTTCTGGCTGGCGCTCATCGCCTTCAGGTCGGCCTCGCTCACCGACTCAAACGGGCTGAGCGCTTTCGGCTGGGCGAAAGCGGTCAGCATCGCCTGAGTGGTGATTTCACCTTGTGCCTGATAGATATCGTTCCAGTCGCCGGTCACGGGCGGCAGGGCCGGTTTGCCGTTACAGCGCTTCGCGGCCGCTTCGGCACGCAGCTGGCCGGTGCCATTCTCGTCATTGTCGGCGGCAATCATTATCAGCGCCTCCGGGTATTCGGCATGCAGGCGCTCAGCCAGCGCGGGCAGGTTATTGGCACTTAAGGCGACGTAAACCGCCTGGCCGGTAAGCTGGTGCACCGTCAGGCCGGTGGCGTACCCTTCGGTCATCCAGAGGACGTCTCCCGGCTCGCCCAGGCGGTGGAAGGCCTCTTTTACCTGTCCGCCCGCCAGCGTGCGTTTGGTGCCGTCAGCGTTAATCAGCTGGGCGTTAACCGTTTCGCCGGAAATGCCGGTCAGCGGCACCAGCAGGTCACCGGGCTGATACGTGGTGTCGCTGATATGCTTTGAAGTTGTCAGCGTCAGGACAGAAACGTCAGCCAGCCCTTTATCTGTCAGGTAGGCATTACCTGTGTGTGCTTTCGCACCGGCAATAAGCCGTGCAGCCTCTTTTGCGGCGTTAAGGCGCGCACGCGCCTTTTCTTCGTCGGTTTTCTCTGTGGATGTCTGAACCAGCTTAACCGGCAGCGTGCCAACCAGGTCAGCCACCCGGCAGGCGGCTTCCTTTGTGTTGACGTCCAGCGCCTTTTCAACCAGCGCCAGACCGTCGCCCGCGCCACACCGGTTGCAGACCCACGTCCCGCGCCCGGCCTGATTATCAAAGCGAAAGCGGTCTTTGCCGCCGCAGACGGGGCACGGCGAGTGCTGACCGGCGGCGTTAATGCTGATGCCCAGCGCGGGCAGCAGCTGAGGCCAGTGACCGGCAGCAGCGCGCACGGTGTCGGTGACGATATGTTTCATGCGGCCTCCTTAATGCAGCGTGGCTTTGGACGCGGCCAGGCGGCCACACAGCAGTTCATCCATCATGGTTTCACCCATGCGCGTCAGTCGTGGCGCAGCGACCAGCACGTCGGGCTGCACCATTTCGCTGAGCATGGTGCAGGCCATATCCATGCCGTTTTCCGGGCCGTACTTACGCACGTAATAGCCTTCCAGCTCCAGCGCGATGGTCATCTGCACCTCGTCAAGCGAGGCGGAAACGTTGAGGCCGTACTGCTCACAAGCGCTCAGGTATCCCTGGGCAACGGCGCGGCGGTAAACGGCGGTGCGAACCTCAACGGGCAGGCAGGAATGATTAGTTGTCACGGGCGGAGACCTCCATATCGGTGAGCATGACGGATTCACAGGTGTTGACCACTTTACCCAGCTGGTCGGTGAG
Organism: Erwinia sp. MMLR14_017; assembly: GCF_033657285.1. Classification (NCBI taxonomy): domain Bacteria; kingdom Pseudomonadati; phylum Pseudomonadota; class Gammaproteobacteria; order Enterobacterales; family Erwiniaceae; genus Erwinia; species Erwinia sp. MMLR14_017. The sequence continues at coordinate 42,611 of NZ_JAWVWP010000008.1, forward strand.
CAGCGCCACCACGGACGCCAGCGCATTGCCATCGGGGCCGCCGTGGCGGTTGCCGGAGCATTCGATAATTTCAAGCATATCGAGCACGGTCACACCGACGCTGTGGGCATGCTGAAGGCGCAGAAAATCGGCGTGGGGAATGGGATAGCTTGCATGTTGGTTATGTCGGGCGGAAAGGGTATTCATGCGGCCACCTCACAGAGCGGCAGACGACCGGCAAAGGACAGTACGTAATCGCGTGCCAGCAGGCGGCGGGCGGCGGATTCGGTTTCGGCGGTGGTGCGCAGCATGCAGGGACGGGCGGCGGTATCGGCACGGCGCACGGCAGCAAAAAGAAAGGTGAACTGCATGCGTGCAGAAATGAGGGTTGCGGCCATAGTGGCAGACTCCTTTGTTAGCTTGTAAAAGCTACCACCGGAGTTCCTACACTCATGGGTGGCAGCCCGGACGGGGGTAGGAATACCGGCAACAAAGGAAACCGGCCAGCCCGAAGGCTGCCCCGCCCGGGCCACCATTTTTCTGACGGCACAACAGCATAAGAACCGCTGCCCGATAAATGGGTGCACTGAGGCTACGACGTAAAAAAACACGCATGGCGCGTGTCGTGTCGCCTTTGTTTTGCTCGGGTTCCTACGCCCGGCTGCCGATTTTGCGGCAGCGGGGAAACTGTATACCGGCGGCTCGCCAGAAAAAAGGCTTTTTTTACGCATCGGGCCTTTTTCCTCAGCAATCGGTCAGGACGTGATCGGATTGCGGCGGATTTGATCGGAAGTTCACGCTTTGCGCACTCTTGCTTCCCTTTGCAGGCTTCGGCTGCTCAGTGAGCACGGAAATATGACCGTGACGGCCACTGGTAAACGCGGGCAGCGTGTTGGCTTTGCCACCGACGGCGGAAAGCAGGCTTTCGGCCAAGTATACGGCCTCTTCCTGGCTAAGCGGGTAGCTGCGGGTGCCAAAGTTGAGCTTAATCATGCCGCACCTCCGGCGCGCTGGGCGATACGGGCCTGCATCCAGCCGTCAATCTCTGACGCCAGCCAGGCAACGTTCTTACCGCCGAGAGAAATCTGTGACGGAAACTGCTCACGGCAAATGAGGTCGTAAATGGTAGAGCGAGACAGGCCGCAGATACTGATAACTTCCGGCAGACGCATAAAGCGATCGCGAGGGTATTGCAGGTCGTTCACGGACGGCGTAGTCGGGGTTGATCGTTGGACGGTGGAGAGCATGGTGTTACCTCATTTTGTATCCGGGTGGCGCTGGCCGGTTCCGGTCGTGTTGTGCTGGTAACCCCCTATTGTGAGAATATTTTTGCCCGTGTAAACAAGCCCCAGTCGTGTGGTGAATGAGCAAAAAGCGCCTGTAAATCAGCCATCAGGTCAATATCGGGCAATATAGGTCAATATGGGGCAGCAAAGCCCCGGAGCGAGAAGGTTAACCTGCAATGACGATTGATTACGGTGCATTAACCGGAAATAACATTCAAAAAAGCTTGCCAGAAAAAGGCTGTTTAAAAAGCAGGTGAACAGTGGTGAACACTTGGTGAACAGTTCATTCTCAAGTGTTCACCACTTTACTTGCTGTATTTATTATCTTTTTTATTGGGGTGAAGAGTAGTGAACAGTTTTATATAAAACTAAAAGCTCAGCAGGGGTTGTCAGGTCAGAATGTAACCGTGTTTGCTGAGCGACAGGCAGACAGCAATGGAATGATTTGTCCGGTGGTGAACGACAGAATAGCGACATACTTTACAGACAGAGAGAAAAGCAATGAGCACCCCGGAAAAAAGTGGCACCCTGGCAGCCTTTGAGCAGGCCCGTACTGCACACCTTGAGAAGATGAAAGAGTACAACGCCATCAGTGCCGATATCGCCCGCTGTACGAAAGAGCGTGAAGCGGCCATTGAGGCAGGGAAGGAAGCCGAAACGAACTGGCGCACCCGCTTTCGCAGCCTGCGCGGCAACCTGACCGACGAGCTGAAGGCGGAACACAGCCAGCGCATTGCCAGTCGTGAACTGGCCGACGAGTTCACCGGCCTGATTGAAGAGCTGGAGATGGATAAGCAGGTCTCCATGCTGAATGCATGCGGCACGGGTAAGGACTATGTATATGCGCACAAGCTGGCTTTTAACGAGTTTGCCGATGCGACCTGGCAATCGGCGCTGCGTAACGTCAGCCCGTCCCTGTTGTGGGCCATCCGCCTGCGCCTTCAGCGTGAAAAGGTCAATCCCCGTGACGACGACGAGCGCAGCGACGTACAGGTCGTGGCGGAGCTGATTGGTAATGCGCTGACCCGTGCGGCCGCAGCGCTGCCTGAGAAAGCGCTGACGGAAGCGCCGGTGCTGGAGAATATCGGCCTGTGGCGCCCGGCACTCACCGGGGTGGATATGGCGCTGTATGCCAGTCCGGGGAAGCGCAACAAGCTGTGGGACGCCATCCATGTACACCGCCCGTGGATAAAGGAAGGTAAAAGGAAATGATGCACTGCCCGTACTGCAAAAGCCCGGCGCATGCCAAATCGAGCCGCTATATGTCTGAACAGGTGAAGGAGCGCTATCACCAGTGTACTAACCTCGACTGCTCCTGCTCGTTCAAAACCAGTGAGAGCATCACTAAGGTGATTACTGCGCCGCCGCAGCCAGAACCGGCCCCCGCTATTACTCCGGAACCGGTAAAAGAACGCCAGATGCTCGGGCGCTATGGCTCAGCCTTCCGCACCCTTCATTGACCACAACGGCCGCTGAAAACAGCGGCTTTTTTGTGTCCGCTTTTAGTCTGTTCAACGCCTTTTTTCTGGCCAGCCCGGTTTGTAAAGAGCGAAGCATGCACAGGGTGCATGGATTTGCATGCAGAATGTGGCCTTAAAGATGCCCCTTCAGCCCGTGCCTGGCACGGCTTTACCCGGTTCATGCAGCTGCATAAAAAACGATGCACAAAGCGGGCAGGCGAGGCGGGGGTAGCATTGCGCGCAAAAGCTTTAAGCCCCAAAAAGCATCTGGTGATATTTTGAAATCTCAAGGTTAAATCGTAACGACAGATCCATTCTTGAATCGTTCTTTTCATATGCTAAATTTGCATGGAAAGGTAATTGTAGAGTAGATGCGCATCTGTAATAGTAACTAACTTGCTCTGATTTTGAAGCATGCCATATGATATCTATGGATGACAATTTCTCCCATGTTTTATTAATGAATTGTTCCCTTTCTTTTTCAGTGATGTTGTTTAAAAAATATTGTGTTACAGGGTAATCTAATTCTGATGAGGAAACAGAAAATAATAAATCATTATTACTGGAGCCAAAATCCCATTTACACCACGCCGTAAATGCTTTTTCCCAGCATAGTGACTGTAAAGCCAAAGTAGAATATTGTTTGAACACTGTCAAACATTGTGCAACTGGCTCTCTGGAGTTAGTGTAGGAATAGTCTAAACTATTGTTATGGAGGATAATTGAGTTAAGGTATGAATCTAGAACCTCTGGAGTATTAATGAGGGCTAAAGCTTTGCCTAAATCGGGTTGTATGCGAGGGAATCTACAGGGGTATGAATTTATATACTTCATCCAATAGTCGAAATCCCCTTTTCTGTAAAGAGCTTGAAATAATTCAAGTAAATAATTGCTGCTGATTTTTACATTGTTTTTATTGATGTTTGTGTTATTTATAATATAGAATGCTAAGGTTTTTGAAACATGTTCGGTACTGGATGTAATGATTAATTCGATTGCTTTTTCTAAGCTAATGCAAGATGAAAGGCAGTATGTTTTGATTATGCTTGTTGAACTGGATAAAACATTGTAAAGCGTCTCGCAGTCATATTCAGCTAAAATGTATAATGAAATTTTGACATCGTTAGGTATTATGGCTGGTAGCAGTTCGTTGTAGTAACTTAAGTGTCGACCAATAATTTCAGGGGAATCAGAGGAATGAAATTTAAACATATCTAGCTCTGTAATTTTGAAACGTTCAAAATATTGTTCGCTAAATTCCCTAGGTATATGATAGTTAATTATGCAAATTCGAGCATGATTCAATACATCAGCACAAGGGGATTTTTTATTAACGATCTTGGATATTATGAATTCAGGATTTTTAAGATGGCTGATTAAAATCAGAATTGATGACCAGTTTTCTTTTTTTTCAAAAACTTCTTTTAACGCATCAATGGCATAATGATTGTGGCTATGTAAACGGGGATCATTGCTCGGATATTCAAATAAGTAATAGAGTCCTGAGTTTTCTACCACTTCTTTGAAATCACGATATCCGGATTCATGACTCATGGAGTCAATAATAGCAAGAGTATTTTTTATTGAATCAAGTAATTGGTTCCAATTATTAAACATTGCTATGCCTCCACACTAAACAATCACTACCTGATAAAGAGTCCCATAGGTCTAAAAAAGCATCAGCAACCAATTGTGCGTCCTGTACTTTTTGTAGTATATGATGACTTGTGCCAAATGAGTTAATTGATGTACCTAAAGACCATGCTAAAGTATTCGATTGATAATCAGTTGAGGGGAAAATAATAAATCTGTCATGAAAATCCCATCCATTATTTCCTGTTTTACATCTAAACTCTAAATTTAAAGTCTTAATAGTCTCTAAAGGTAAAGCATTAAAGCTTTCCTTGTATTTTCTTATGGTATGTAGTGCTTTTGATTCATGAATGTCGCGTGATGGGGTTTCATTTGAGTCTGGTGGTAACTCTAATGAACCTATGGCTCTCATAACTGATTTTGAGTATTTGTTCATCAATAATGTGTCGAATAAATCTTGAAAACTTAAATAAGGATCCCATAACCAGACAGCATGTTCTCCATATTGATTGATTAAGTAAACTAAATCCTCAAGAGCTTTGATTTTTGATTGCTTTTTATTAATGCCTTTTGCATTGTATTGAACAAAATTACGGCTTTGTCTTAATTTTGTACTGTTATTTTCATAAATTCTTTTTTTTGTCCAATTAATAATCGGTTTTGCGTTGTGTGGATTTGCTATGTTATTGTCTGGTTTTAATACACTAACTACTTTTGACAGTCCATTATACGTTAACACCCTTTCATTAAGTGTGGAAACTGTAGTTGTAATTCTTGCATCAGGTGATATGAAGGCAGATGGTCTGGTTCTTGCTAGAATGAAATTATTTTCAGGATCCCAAATGGTACCAATGTGAGAGCGTTTGTTTGCTATTGGTAATGAAGTTTTAGACTCGCCATTTTTTAGGATTTTTGTATAGTAACCTTCGCAGATGTTATCATTTTCACTTAAGTGACAGTTTATTATTAAGTCCCTTTTACAAGCGTGTTCATGCCAGGCTATATTACAATTTAAAAAGTGCGTCTCATTTTCTTTTTCTAGCCCAAAGTTTGCCATTAAAATGCTACTAGGTATTTGCAGTAAGAAATTGCCTATTCTATCTGAAACACTTGAAATATATAAAGGTAGGGCTTCATATATTTTATCAGATAACTTTTGTAAGCCTTGAGGAGATGATAACAATTCTTGATGATTTTCTTTATCGAAATCAAACCATTCAAAAACATAACTTCCATTGTGAAAGTTGTTTTTTAGTATGTTATTTATTGGTACTGATTCATATGAATCAGGAGAGACAAAATACTTATCTACTCTTTTTAAGTTGTTAATGTGAATTTGATTTTTATCCCATACGCCATCATTGTTTAATCTCCCTAGCTTAAGAATGAGTTCGTCAATTTCAATATAATATCTTTTAATGCCAAAACTCCAGTTCTTAAAATGGTTGATGGAGATTGGTTTGTTTGTTAAAAATGATTCTCCTGTGATGATTGGTTTGTTGATATTCTCAGCAACCATTAATGTTAAAATATTACTAAGTTTTTTATTAGGGGATATTGAGAACACTTCTGTAACTTCAATAATATTATGGAAGCCAAGTATTCCGTCCTGTAATGCTAACTCGATGTCATTGATTATAGTTTGCATGATTAATGATTACCGTGATTTTTTACCGATACTGCACTCATGAATATTATCTCCCCACCAATCCATTAATTCTTTTCTTTTGAGTAAGTAGGTAGAACGATTGTAGGCACGTCTTACTTCGTTTTTATCGCAATGAGCTAAAGCTGCTTCGATAACATCGGCATTAAGGCCAGCTTCGTTCATAGCTGTACTCGCAATAGAGCGGAGGCCATGAGCAACTAGTTTTCCGCCAAAACCAATACGCTTTAAAGCTGCATTAGCAGTTTGGCTATTCATTGGCTGTTTAGGGTTATTTCTGCTGGGAAAAACATGTTCACGGTGAGCGCTGATTGGCTTCATCACATCTAGAATCTCCATTGCTTGGGGAGATAAAGGTACTGTGTGCTCTCGTTTTGCCTTCATCCGTTCGGCTGGAATCGCCCAAAGCTTGGCATCAAGATCGATCTCCGCCCATCGAGCACCGGATGCTTCAGAAGGACGCACAAGAGTCAGGAGTTGCCATTCAATCAGACAGCGGGTCGGAACAGATAAATTCGACATCACCAGCGAACGCATGAGCTTCGGCAATTCCTCTGGTCGTAGCGTCGGCATATTCTGTTTTTTAGGCTTTTCAAAAGCCATCCCAATCCCAGAAGCAGGATTAGCATCAATCAGCCCGGTATTAATCGCATAGATCATAATCTCGTTAATGCGCTGTACCAGACGGCGAACGGTTTCAAGAGCGCCTCTAGCCTTAATCGGCTCCAAGGCTTCAACCAGCTTACGGGCTTTAATTTCCTGCACGGGAATCTCGCCAATGGCAGGGAAAACATCTTTCTCAAGAGAACGCCAGATATCCTTAGCGTAATCCGGCGTAACGCTGGCTTGCTTCAAAGTAAACCAGTTAGCGGCCACGGTTGAGAAAATGCTATCTAACGCGATCTGCTGCTGTTCTGTGAGCTGTTCGGCCTGCGTCTGTGGGTCAATGCCATTAGCGAGTAAGGAGAGGTAATCAGCACGCACGCGTCTGGCATCTGCCAACGACAGGGCCGGGAAGGCACCCAAGCCCATCATAGTGCGCTGCTTTGTTGCTGGCCGCTGATAGCGAAAGCGCCAGAGCTTCTTTCCGGTGGTTTTTACCACCATAAAAAGTCCGTCGCCATCATGCAGCGTCAAATCTTTATCAATGGCTTTGGATCGAAGAACTTCTGTGTTGGTGAGGGGGCGCGTAGTCCTTGCCATACGGGGCTTTCCTGCGTGAATTGGTATACGTTATTGGCATACATCTTACCGTATACCAATACGTATACCAATTATCACCGGATTTGGCTGGATCTCTACGGACTACTACAGACGTAAAAAAGCCCGCGAGGCTGGTTCCAGGCGGGCTTTCAGGACTTTCCCGGACGTATCCGGTACATAATGTGGTGGAGCTGGCGGGAGTTGAACCCGCGTCCAGAATTACTACACCGTCGGCACTACATGCTTAGTCCAGTCTTTACATTCGCCGGTCAGCTGCGAACGGACACGCTACTGACAAACTAGCCTGATTAGATTTAATGCTTCAGCCCCAGGCAGGACATCCACACGATCTCTTTTGTGTTTGACCTCTCTTGATCCCCGTCCTAAGAGCGGAGGCTAGGGAGAGAGGGCTCTGAGCAGGTTATTAAGCTGCTAGTGCGTAGTTTTCGTCGTTTGCAACTATTTTTTTGCGGCTTTTAACGAGGCAAACCGCCCCTCGGCATGCTCCTTGGGCTTCGCAAATCCTGTCGAATCCAGAATCAGCCCCAGGTACTGTGAAGCAGTATAACAGAAAATGTCGTCTACGCCAAAGGCTTAGCGATTGGCATGTTTCATAATACGTGCTTTGTCTGTCTGCCACTCGCGATCTTTAATGTTATCGCGCTTGTCGTGCTCTTTCTTACCTTTAGCCACGCCGATTTTCAGCTTAGCCCAGGCATTTTTCCAGTACATCGACAGGGGAACAATGGTGTAACCGTCGCGGTTAGCTTTGCCAAACAGCGACGCCAGCTCACGCTCCTTCAGCAACAGCTTGCGGGTGCGGGTAGGGTCGCAGACTACATGGGAAGAGGCGCCAATCAGCGGCTGGAAGGTAGCTCCGAACAGGAAAGCTTCGCCATCACGCAGCATAATATAGCTTTCGCTGATGTTGGCCTTGCCGGCGCGGAGTGATTTGACTTCCCATCCCTGGAGCGACAGTCCCGCTTCGAACTCTTCTTCAACGAAGTATTCATGGCGAGCCCGTTTGTTCATGGCAATGGTAGCGGAACCGGGTTTATGTGCTTTTTTCTTAGTCATAGTGCCACTTAGTTTACATGAAGCAGTGATTGAAGGCATCCCCTGTAACAAACGAGACGGGGAAAAGCGCTATTTTAGCAGAACGCTGGCGGCTGAGGATTTTTGTTTACCTGGCGCCGATGGTATTATTGGTAAATTGAAGATTAACAGGAAACGTTATGTCTCAGATTAGTCGTTCTGCGCTGGTGCCCTATAGCGCTGAGCAAATGTTCCGGTTGGTAAACGATGTCGATGCCTATCCGGAGTTTCTCCCAGGGTGTACCGGTAGCCGTGTTCTGGATGCAACAGATCAACAGATGACGGCATCGGTTGATGTATCAAAAGCCGGAATCAGCAAAACTTTCGTCACGCGCAACACGCTGACCGATAATCAGAGCATTCATATGCAACTGGTCGATGGTCCGTTTCGTAAGCTGACGGGGGGCTGGCAGTTCACGCCATTAAGCGAAGATGCCTGCAAAGTAGAGCTGAACCTGGAGTTCGAGTTTACCAATATGCTGGTTGAGATGGCGTTCGGACGCATCTTTAAAGAGCTGGCAAGCAGTATGGTGCAGGCGTTTACCAAACGCGCGAAAGAGGTCTACAGTGCCTGATATCGCTGTTGAAGTGGTTTATGCACTGCCTGAAAAACAGTATCTCTATACGGTGAATGTTGAGGAAGGCTCTACCGTTGAAGAGGCGATTAAGGCTTCAGGTTTACTTGAACTCCGTAGCGATATCGATCTCGCTAAAAACAAGGTTGGGATATTTAGTCGTCCGGTAAAGCTGGGGGATGAAGTGCAGAGTGGTGACCGGATTGAAATTTACCGGCCGCTGCTGGCTGACCCAAAAGAGCTTCGCCGCCTGCGTGCCGAACGCGCAGCAAAAAAATAAGGCGCCTCAGCGCCTTACGAATTCATCAAACCTCTTAAACCGCTATTTCTTGCCGGTCAGCGTTGGCTTGTTATCAATGTTAGTCAGCGTACCCTTGCCGTCAAAGGTCAGCGTTAGCGTCTGTTGGGTCACCGGCTCATGGCCTGGCTCCTGGCGGAAAACGTAATACCAGACGTTGCTACCAAACGGATCGCGCATCATCGGCGTGCCCAGGGTGTATGCCACCTGCTGTTGCGTCATGCCGGTATGAATTTTAGAAACATCATTCGCAACCAGGTAGTTGCCCTGGTTGATGTCTGGCCGGTAAACCACTCGCTCCAGAGTGGAACATCCAGCGGTCATCATCAGAAGAACCACCGCCGCAGCAGTCAGCGTTTTACAGCGCATAAGTATCTTTATTCCTTTTCGGGCCAACAATCTGGCTGCATCGAACACTCGCTACGATGACAGCGTAAGAAGACGATGATAATAAACCTTTCCGCAGTTTGAAACCTCTACGAAGCAAGGATATGACCACAACAGGCCAAAAAAGTGCGGCAATCAGGCTGCTAAAAGCTCCTTTGCGTTTGCCAGCGTGTTGCGGGTAACCTCGCTGCCGCCAAGCAGACGGGCGAGTTCCTGCAGACGGGCGCGCTTGTCCAGCGGCTGCATATGGGTTTCCGTCATCTCGCCATCGGTCTCTTTGCTGACATAAAAATGTTGGTGGCCACAGCCGGCTACCTGCGGCAGATGGGTGACGCACATCACCTGCGTGGACTCGCCTAACTGACGCAACATCTTACCTACCACTGCCGCTGTTGGTCCGCTGATCCCTACATCCACCTCATCGAAGATCAGCGCTGGTGTATCCATCTTACGGGCGGTAATCACCTGAATGGCCAGAGCAATACGTGAAAGCTCACCACCAGACGCCACTTTCGAGAGCGGTTGCAGCGGCTGACCTGGGTTAGTGGTGACGCGGAAATCAATACGGTCAGCGCCTTCAGCGGTAAGATGATCGGCATTGAACTGGACTTCGATGCCCAGTCGCCCGTGCGGCATGGAGAGCGTATGCATACTCTCCCCAATTAACCGGCTCAGCTCTTCAGCAAAATGAACCCGGCGCTGATGCAGCTGCTCTGCACAGATCATGGCTGCACGATGATGGCGCGCAACGGTCTGAGAAAGCTCCTCCTGATCGCTCTCCTGCTGATCCAACAGGTTTTGCTCTTCCAGCAGCTGCTGGTGGAAGAGCGGCAGCTCCTCCGGTGAGATATGATGTTTGCGGGCGAGAGCAATCTGACGCGAAAGGCGCTGCTCCAACTCGTACAACCGGTTAGGATCAAGATCCAGACGTTCACAGTAGTGACGCAGCTCGTCACTCGCTTCACTGATCTGAATTGAGGCTTCATCCAGCATGGTGGACACGCCGCTCAGCTTATCATCCATAGAGAGCAATTCGTTCAGCAACTGTTGCGCGGTATAGAGCTGGTTCAGCAGGGTCTTCTCTTCACCGTCGGCCAGCAGCATCAGTGCCTGCTGGCTGGTGGAAAGCAGCTGGCCGCTGTTAGCCAGACGTTTGTATTCTTCATCGATGGCTTCATATTCACCTGCCACCGGGGCAAATTCATTGAGTTCTTTCAGCTGATATTGCAGCAGCTCACGACGCGCCTCACGCTCCTGAGAAGCCTGCTGATGCTGAGCCAGTATGCGGCAGCTTTGATGCCATTGACGGTAGCTCTCTGCCATTTGCTGCTTCAACTCTGTTTCGCCAGCATAACCGTCGAGCAGCGTTTTTTGATGCTCAGGCTTAAGCAGAAGCTGGTGTGCATGCTGACCATGGATCTGGATAAGACGCTGGCCGAGATCGCGCAGTTGCGAAAGGGGAACGGCAGTGCCGTTAATAAAACCACGGGAACGTCCATCGCTGCTGATGACGCGGCGCAACAGGCATTCACTCCCTTCGTCCAGCTGATTCTCTACCAGCCACGCGAAGGCAGAAGGGGTATCTTTAAGCGAAAAACGGGCGCAAATATCCGCGCGGGCTGCACCCTGACGCACCATATCTGCTTCCGCACGACCGCCAAGGCACAAGCCGAGCGCATCAATAGCAATGGATTTCCCGGCACCGGTTTCGCCGGTGATTGCGGTCATGCCACGCTGAAAATCGATTTCAAGTTCACGAACAATCGCAAAGTTACTGATGGTCAGTTGTGCGAGCATAATTGGCGTTCCTGTATGAAAACACAGATATGGTTTTTCATACAGTATATACTGGAATTATAACCAGTAAAGTAGCTGGCACCGCTTTTTAAAACAATTTTTTCGACCATGCAAGTTTAGAGCTTAAGGTATTAAAGTAATTGTAATTTTGCGGGTGGATTAAATTGAGATGATCGTCATTACGCCGGATCAATACGTCTTCACCTTCCTGAATAGGCAGGGCGATCTGGCTGTCACAGCTCACTTCCAGGTCGCTGCGCATATGGGAAAAGCGCAGACGAATAGTGCTGCTGCTGTTGATCACTAACGGACGGGCCGAGAGCGTATGTGGGAACATGGGAACGATAGCAATGGCATCCAGCGAGGGCGTTAAAATAGGGCCGCCAGCGGAGAGAGAATAGGCTGTCGAACCGGTTGGTGTAGAGATAATCAGGCCATCAGAGCGCTGCGAGAAAGCGAAAGTCTCATCTATATAGACCTCAAACTCAATCATATGGGCAACTTTGCCGGGATGCAGAACGACTTCGTTAATGGCCGTGCCAATCCGCGGTTCGCGCCCCTGGCGGCAGACCTGCGCTTCCAGCAAAAAGCGGCTCTCTGTAATATATTTTCCTTCCAGCACATCAGCTAACTGCTGCTGGGCATTATCCGGGTCCAGATCGGTCAGAAAGCCGAGATTACCGCGGTTTATCCCAATAACTTTGATGTCGTAACGGGCAAGCACGCGCGCTGCGCCCAGCATATTGCCATCTCCGCCAACTACTACCGCCAGGTCAGCCCGCTGACCAATTTCCGCCAGCGTACCGGTTTCCACATCGTTCAGATTCAGCTCACGGGCGATCTGTTCCTCAATGATGACCTCATAGCCTTTTGTCGTCAGCCAGCGGTAAAGCATCTCGTGCGTCGTCAGCGCTGTCGGATGACGCGGATGCCCCACAATCCCGATGCAATTGAAATGTTTGTTCATGATGCTGGCGTTCCTCATGAGGTAAACTACCTCAGACAATGTGATCGGTTCCCTTGAAACCGCAGTTCTGATCCCCATAATAAGCGAACCAGCGAGATGAATGTGCAAAAACGCGGAGAAATTCATGAGTAGTAAAGAACAGAACACCCCAAACGAGCAAGTCTCAGACGAGATTGAGATGGAGCAGGCGCAAACCCAGGACGCAGAGGCAGCTGAAGCGGTGGATCCTCGTGATGACCGCATTGCCGAGCTGGAAGTCCAGCTGGCGCAGTCTCAGGGTGGCGTGCGTGAAGCGCAAATCCGTGCTCAGGCGGAGATTGAAAACATCCGTCGTCGCGCCGAACTGGACGTGGAAAAAGCGCATAAATTTGCACTGGAAAAATTCGCCAACGAGCTGCTTCCAGTGATCGACAGCCTGGAACGTGCGCTGGAAGTGGCTGATAAAGCCAACCCGGACCTTACCTCAATGGTGGAAGGGATCGAGTTAACCCTGAAATCTTTGCTGGGCGCGGTGCGTAAATTCGGTGTGGAAGTGATTGGCGACGTTAACGTGCCTTTCAACCCGGAACTGCATCAGGCAATGTCTATGATGGAATCCGAGGATGTGGCACCAAACCACGTTCTGATGGTCATGCAGCGTGGCTACACGCTCAATGGTCGTCTGCTTCGTCCGGCAATGGTTGCCGTGGCTAAAGCCAAAGCCTGATCGGCTGCAATAATGAAAAAAGCACCCTCGGGTGCTTTTTTTTATGGCGTTATTCAGGCAGAACCGGCTGCCAGTCAATCGGCTTCTCTCCCTGCTTTACCAGCCATTCATTGGCCTGCGAGAAGTGAGCGCTACCAAAGAACCCCCGGTGAGCGGAGAGAGGAGAGGGGTGAGGTGCCTGCAACACATGGTGGCGTTGGCGGTCAATAATGCTGCCTTTCTTCTGTGCGTGAGAACCCCACAGTAAAAATACCACCCCTTCGCGATGTTCATTAATCGCGGAGATCACCGTGTCGGTAAAGGTCTCCCAACCAAACTGGGCATGAGAATGCGCTTTGCCTGCTTCAACGGTTAATACCGTGTTCAGCAGCATTACCCCCTGACGCGCCCAGCTCTCCAGAAAACCATGTGTTGGACGCTGAAAGCCGGGAATATCTGTTACCAGCTCTTTATACATATTAACCAGCGAAGGCGGTACCGCTACGCCAGGCAACACAGAAAAGGCCAGCCCATGCGCCTGATGAGGACCGTGATATGGGTCCTGCCCCAAAATCACCACCTTGACGTCACTCAGTTCCGTCAGGCGAAATGCATTGAATACATCCTTCTGAGGTGGATAGACCGTTTTCCCTGATGCGCGTGCCTGAGCCACTTTAGCCAGCGTTTCAATGAAATAGGGTTTCTCTTTTTCCTCTGCCAGCACATCGTGCCAGGTCAGCGTTTTGGCCATGGTCGCCTCCTTGATAGATTGCTGATTAGCTTAACGTGGATCCGCAGCGGGGAGAACTTAAAATATTGTTGAAAACTTAAAATATTGTTGAAAACTTACAAATAAATATTAAAGCGTGGATCGCCTAAAACTAAACTAAATCAATTAGTTGATTTTAATAGCCGCATAAGGGGCAGTAAAATATTGATTTTGGTCAAAGAAGCCGCATAACGGTGCTGTTATACAGATCGGATAGGTCAGGCGCACCCCCTTTCTTACCCGCTGGCTTTGGTCAGCCGTTACTGCCTGGAGGCATAATTATGATTACCGGAATTCAGATTACTCAAGCATCCAATCACGCATTGCTGAACTCATTCTGGCTGTTAGATGATGAGAAAGCGGAAGCCCGCTGCGTATGCGCTAAAGCAGGCTACAGCGAAGATCAGATCGTGCCAGTCAGTGAGCTGGGTAAGATCGAATATCGTGAGATTCCCTTAGAAGTTAAACCAGAAGTGCGCGTGGAAGGCGGCCAGCATCTCAACGTTAACGTACTGCGTCGTGAAACGTTACAGGATGCTGTAGAGCACCCGGAAAAATATCCGCAGCTGACTATCCGCGTTTCTGGTTACGCGGTGCGTTTCAATTCATTGACGCCAGAGCAGCAGCGCGACGTAATTGCCCGCACCTTTACTGAAAGCCTTTAATTAAAGCCGTTAAAAGGCGCTTCACGGAGGCGCAAGGGGAGCGGGTGGTGAAAACAACACCATCTGCCTGCCCCTGTCAGGTTGATGAAAATAAAGCTTAAATAGCTCGCTTCATCAGTGCCCTGATGACCTGATCGGCTAAAAAAAGGGGTTCCGGCGGGAGTAGCAGAGCAACCGCGCGTTTCCCCCGATTCAGACCATAAAAAAACCGCCTCCAGGAGGCGGTTTTTTGTAGCGCGGTGTGTTTATTCAGCACTGTCCGTTTTCGCTGCCACAGGCTTGCGGCGCTTACCAATATTTTTGGTATCGCGATGACGCTCTTTCGCGCGCGGCTTGCTCTCTTTCTGCTCGCTCTCTTTCTTCTCCTGACGCTTCGCCAACACCTTTTTAGAAGGCTTTCCGTTCAGCTTTTCGCTTGGCGGGCGCGTGGTAGGGCGCAGCTCATCAATGGTGCGTGATTTCAGCGGCTCTTTGATATAGCGGGTAACTTTACCCAGCAATACGTTGTCATGCGCTTCTACCAGAGAAATGGCGATACCTTTTTTACCGGCGCGGCCGGTGCGGCCAATACGGTGCAGGTAAGTGTCTGAGGTACGCGGCATATCAAAGTTAAATACGTGGCTGACATCTTCGATGTCGATGCCACGTGCGGCCACATCGGTTGCAACCAGCACGTTCACACGACCATCGACAACGCGTTTGATCGCTTCGTTACGCTTGAACTGCTCCAGTTCACCTTCCAGATAGCTGGTGTTGATGCCCGCTTCACGCAGCCAGCCGCACAGCTCGTGCACTCGCTCACGTTTACGCACAAACACCACGGAACGGGTCACCTCTGGCTGCTTCAGCATATGAATAAGCAGCGCCGTTTTATGCTTGATATCATCAGCACGGTAGTACCACTGCTGAATCTTTTTGCGTTCACGACGGGCCGGGTCCGCTTCAATCTCTTCTGGCTCATTCAGCAGACGCTCGGAGAAATCTTTAATCGCATCGCCTTCCAGCGTGGCAGAGAACAGCAACGTCTGGTTACGCCAGCGCGTTTCGGCTGCAATGGTTTCGATATCCTGTGCGAAACCCATGTCCAGCATGCGATCCGCTTCATCGAGGATTAACGTCTCTACCGCGCGGCAGTCAAAGTTCTCTTCTTTGATGTACTGCAGCAGACGGCCCGTGGTCGCAACGACTATGTCCTGATTTTCGCTGAACACTTCCGCGTGGTTCATGTACGCCACACCACCGGTTATCGTCGCGATATCCAGATGGGTATATTTCGCCAGCTCACGCGCCTGGTCAGCAACCTGCATCGCCAGTTCACGGGTCGGGGTGACAATCAGAATGCGGGGCGGACCCGATTTTTTACGCGGGAAATCGAGCAGATGCTGAAGCACGGGCAGCAGATAAGCCGCCGTTTTGCCTGTACCGGTTGGTGCCGAACCCAGAACGTCACGACCCTCCAGTGCAGGCGGGATCGCAGCGGCCTGGATAGCCGTAGGGCGCGTATAGCCCTTTTCCTGCAGAGCTTTCAGCAGGCTTTCATCAAGTTCGAGTTCGGAAAAAGTGGTTACAGTCATGGTCTACCTCAGTTTGGGGCGCTGATTATAGACAGATTGAACACGATCTTCATCTGTTTGTGTGGTCTGAATGACTTTTCCTGATCTGTTTATTGTCCTATGCTAGCGCCGTTTCCACTTCAGGTCAGTCAAATGTCTCAACAGAAAGCGGTTTTGCGTGCCAACGGGTTTACCTTCAAGCAATTTTTTGTTGCCCACGATCGTTGTGCGATGAAGGTGGGAACAGATGGCGTTCTGCTGGGTGCCTGGGCGCCGGTTGCAGGTGCGCAGCGGGTACTGGATATTGGCACCGGCAGCGGCTTAATAGCCCTGATGCTGGCGCAGCGCACCGGACAGGAGGTGCAGATCGATGCCGTTGAGCTGGATGAGCAGGCTGCTGACCAGGCGCGCGAAAATGCGGCCGCTTCCCCCTGGGCCGAACGCATTCATATCTGGCAGGATGATATTCTGCACTGGTCGAAAACCACGGAGCAGCGCTATTCCCTGATTGTCAGTAATCCGCCCTATTTTACACCCGGCGTTGACTGTGCCAGCCCTGAACGTGCTTCCGCCCGTTATACCA
This sequence comes from Erwinia sp. MMLR14_017, assembly GCF_033657285.1. Classification (NCBI taxonomy): domain Bacteria; kingdom Pseudomonadati; phylum Pseudomonadota; class Gammaproteobacteria; order Enterobacterales; family Erwiniaceae; genus Erwinia; species Erwinia sp. MMLR14_017. The sequence goes on from NZ_JAWVWP010000008.1 coordinate 59,172, forward strand.
CCGATTTAACACATGAACTATTGCTGACCTGTGCCGAAGCGTTGATTACCGAAGAGGGTTTTTTCTGCGTGGTGCTGCCAGCGGCAGCGGGGGATAAGCTGGTGGAACTGGCAGAGCAGCGGGGCTGGCATCTTCATTGCCGCACCGATATCTCCGATACTGAGATGCGCCCGCCCAACCGCGTGTTGCTGGCTCTTTCACCTGCGCCAGGGGAACTGTTTTCCGATCGCATGACGATCCGTGGGCCTGACCACAACTACTCTGAAGCGCATTGCAGCCTGACCCGTGATTTTTATCTGTTCCGTTAATCAGGGCAGAGCAGAGTCGGTTTTGCTTCCGGCAGCATGTCGGGATAGTCGAGGGTAAAATGCAGCCCGCGACTCTCTTTTCTCGCCATCGCGCAGCGGACAATCAGCTCTGCAACCTGCACCAGATTGCGTAATTCCAGCAAGTTATTGGAGATGCGGAAGTTGGCGTAATAGTCGTCAATCTCCTGCTGAAGCATAGTGATACGCCGGAGCGCCCGCTCCAGACGCTTGGTAGTACGTACAATACCCACATAATCCCACATCAGCAGACGCAGCTCGTGCCAGTTATGCTGGATTACCACTCGCTCATCGGAATCATCTACGCGACTCTCATCCCATTCAGGTAACTGTTCCGGCATGATCGCCTGCTGCAGATGGCGATCAATATCTTCTGCTGCTGACCAGCCATACACCAGGCACTCCAGCAGAGAGTTAGAAGCCAGGCGATTTGCGCCATGCAGACCGGTATAGCTGACTTCTCCAATCGCATACAGCCCCGCGATGTCGGTGCGGCCCTGCCGATCAACCACCACGCCGCCGCAGGTATAGTGGGCGGCAGGCACGATAGGGATCGGCTCTTTAGTCAGGTCGAAGCCCAGCGTGCGTAATTTTTCATCGATCATCGGGAAGTGAGCCTGAATAAATTCAGCCGGCTTATGGCTGATATCCAGATACATGCAGTCCGCGCCCAGGCGCTTCATCTCATGGTCGATGGCGCGGGCGACGATATCACGCGGGGCCAGTTCTGCCCGTGGATCGAAATCCGGCATAAAGCGACTGCCATCTGGCCGCCTGAGGAGGGCACCTTCGCCACGCAGCGCTTCCGTTAACAGAAAGTTTCTCGCTTCAGGATGGAACAGACAGGTGGGATGGAACTGATTGAATTCCAGATTGGCTACCCTACATCCTGCGCGCCAAGCCATCGCTATGCCATCGCCGGACGCGACATCCGGATTGGTGGTGTACTGATAAACCTTAGCCGCGCCGCCAGTAGCCAGCACCACAGAGCGGGCGCGGCAGGTTTCAACTTTCTCCCGTTTACGGTTCCAGATATAGGCGCCGACCACGCGACGTTCGCCGGGCAGGCCGATCTTATCGGAAACGATCAAATCGACCGCATTGCTGCGCTCAATGATTTGGATGTTGGGATGGCTTAATGCCTGGCTGACCAGCGTGGTCTCAACCGCCCGGCCTGTGGCGTCGGCGCTGTGCAGGATCCGCCGGTGGCTGTGACCCCCTTCGCGGGTGAGATGATAACGCCCATCGATCGCTCCGGGGTTTTCCTTATCAAACAACATGCCGTTATCAATCAGCCACTGCACGCAATGACGCGCATTGCTGGCGATAAAGGAAACTGCCTCCCGGTCACACAGGCCACCGCCAGCAATCAGGGTATCTTCAACGTGCGACTCAATGCTGTCTGTTTCATCAAAAACGGCCGCAATCCCGCCCTGAGCGTAGAAGGTGGACCCTTCGCTTACCGGGCCTTTGCTCAAAACCGTCACCTGGTGTTTCTCAGCCAGCCGCAGGGCGAGGGTTAACCCGGCGGCACCGCTGCCTATGATAAGAACGTCACAGCTATAATCGGAAGAAAGGGTCATGATGTTTAATTTACTAAACAGGTTGTTTGCCGAGCATACACTCAGCCGCAAAAGAGATGAAGCCTTTTCCGTTGTCCATAAGCAGAGTGTGACCTGAAACTGATTTTGCCGTTTCCTGCCTGAGGCAATTCCGATCGATTCTCGCGACCCTGGTTTAAATAATGCGAACAGGATTGAATTACCGTGATTTAAAGGTGAAAAAACGGCCTTCTTGCGTTACTCTGCGGCGTAAACGGGGCTCTTACGCCAGCAGGCTGAAGAGCAAAGGAAGCAGTGGCTGCTTTAACCAGTCAGAAATCATAAAAATGATCGCTGGTTGTCCGTCCCGATAAAACATCACAAATATAACGGCGCAACGGAACTTTACTCATGATGACCACTCAAAGCGCATGCTTGCTCGAATTGAAGTTATTGCGGGTAGTTCATAAACGCGTGGAAAAAGCTTTGGGGAGACATTACCTCGGATGAGCGAGCAGCTAACGGACCAGGTTCTCGTTGAGCGAGTACAGAAAGGGGATCAGAAGTCATTTAACTTACTGGTGGTGCGCTACCAGCATAAGGTGGCGAGTCTGGTTTCCCGCTATGTGCCCTCAGGAGATGTGCCTGATGTAGTGCAGGAATCATTTATAAAAGCTTATCGTGCGCTGGAATCTTTCCGCGGCGACAGTGCCTTTTATACCTGGCTCTACAGGATAGCCGTCAACACGGCTAAAAATTATTTGGTTGCTCAGGGGCGCCGTCCACCGGCCAGCGATGTGGATGCGATCGATGCTGAAAACTTTGAAAGTGCCGGTGCACTGAAAGAAATTTCGAACCCAGAGAACTTAATGTTGTCTGAAGAATTGAAACAAATAGTTTTTCGCACCATTGAGACGCTGCCTGAAGATCTCCGTATGGCGATCACGCTCAGGGAGTTGGATGGCCTGAGCTATGAAGAGATAGCGGTCATCATGGAGTGTCCGGTAGGAACGGTACGTTCCCGTATTTTCCGTGCACGAGAGGCTATTGACAATAAAATTCAACCGCTTATCCAACGCTAGTCATAGCGTAAACAGGAAGGGTACTGAGGCATGCAGAAAGAACAACTTTCCGCTTTAATGGATGGCGAAACTTTAGATAATGAAGTTTTGTCCGCATTGTCTAAAGACGCGATGCTGCAGAAAAACTGGGAAAGCTATCACCTGATCCGCGATACCCTGCGTGGAGATGTTGGTCAGGTTATGCATTTCGATATCGCTGCACGCGTTGCCGCCGCCATCGAACTTGAGCCGGTCAACAAAACCACGACGCTGATCCCTGAAGCGCAACCGAAACCAGAGCGTTATGCGTCTATGCCGTTCTGGCATAAAGCCCGTCCGTGGGCTGCGCAACTCACTCAGGTCGGTGTCGCCGCCTGCGTATCACTGGCGGTCATTGTTGGCGTCCAGCACTATAACCAACCACAACCAGGCCAGAGTGAGTCCGACTCGCCAGTGTTCAATACGCTGCCGATGATGGGCCAGGCTTCTCCTGTCAGTCTGGGCGTGCCTTCTGAGAACGCAAACAGCAATACCAACAGCAGCGCTTCGCAGCAGGTGCAGGATTCGCGCCGTCGGGTTAATGCTATGCTGCAAGATTATGAACTGCAGCGCCGCCTGCACTCTAACCAGCTCCAGTTTGAACAGGCGCCTGCTCAGCAGGCTGCCGTTCAGGTGCCGGGTAACCAGTCGTTAGGAATTCAGCAGCAGTAATGAAGCAACTTTGGTGTGCCGTCAGCCTAATGGCTGGCAGCCTGATGTACTCCAGTGTCGCCCCGGCGGAAGCAACTCCCCCCGGGGCGCTCTTGCAACAGATGGAGCAGGCCAGCCAGTCTCTCAGTTATGAATTCGCCTATATCAATGTCTCAAGGCTGGGAATCGAATCCCTGCGCTATCGTCATGCCGTTCTGAACAACAAAGTGTTTGCTCAGCTGCTGCAGATGGATGGCCCGCGCCGTGAGATCATCCAGCGTGGCGGCGAAATCAGCTACTTCGAACCCGGTCTGGAGCCTTTTACTCTGGCTGGCGACCATATTGTCGACTCTCTTCCTTCGCTGGTGTATGCCGATTTCCGCAAGCTGGTGGAAAACTACGATTTTGTACCGGTAGGGCGCGCCCGCATAGCCGACCAGATGTGCGAAGTGATCCGTATCGTGGCGCGAGACGGAACGCGCTACAGCTATATTGTCTGGCTGGATAGTGAAACTAAACTGCCTCTGCGCGTAGATTTACTGGATCGCGACGGTGAAACGCTGGAGCAGTATCGGGTTATCAGCTTTGCCGTGGATGAAGGCGTGCGCGGCATGATGCAGGGTCTGGAAAAGGCGACGCTTCCTCCCTCTCTTTCCGTGCCTGCCAGTGAGAAAGCCACCCTTAACTGGAAAGCTGGCTGGTTGCCGATGGGGATGAAAGAGGTGACGCAGAGCCGCCGTCAGATCCCGTCGTTGAACAAACCCGTTGAGTCACGACTCTATTCTGATGGCCTGTTCAGTTTCTCAATCAACGTCAGCGCAGCAGATAAAAACGGCGCCTCTCAGCTAATGCGCACCGGACGTCGTACGGTGCAGACTGAAATACGTAATAATGCGGAAATAACGGTGGTAGGCGAACTGCCACCCTCAACCGCTAAACGTATCGCAGATGCGGTCACTTTAGGATCGACACCATGATGAGAGAATGGGCTACGGTTGTGTCGTGGCAGAACGGCGTGGCTACGCTGCATTCGGAAATGAAAACCTCCTGCAGCAGCTGTTCAGCCCGCAAAGGGTGTGGCAGCCATATGCTGAATAAGCTGGGACCCAAGAATGCGCACGTGATGAAAGTCGCCAGCGCGGAGCCGCTTGCCGCTGGACAACGTATTGAGCTGGGGATAGCGGAAAAAAGTCTGCTCAGTTCGGCGTTGCTGGTTTATATGACGCCGCTGGTGGGGCTGTTCCTGGTTGCCGGCCTGTTTCAGGCACTGTTCCACAGCGACATGGCCTCCGTTGCTGGCGCCTTATTAGGGGGCGTTGGTGGTTTCATCGTGGCGAAAGGTTTGTCCTCTTACCTGGGGAAATCTGCCTCTTTCCAGCCTGTCATTCTGAGTGTCGCTTTGCCTCCGGACGCGCTGCGCGTTGAAACAGACCGCTGAATCCCTCTGCTGCCGCCTCAGCGGCAGTTATCTCTCTGTGAATCCATTAACTAAACGCGCCTGGCGCGCTTTGTCAGCGTTAAGCGCGTAAATCTCTTGCGTGGTGGAAACGGGCGGAGAACGGAGACAATCTCCAGGTAAATTAAGAGACACAGTTACGAATTTGATGCCCTGCTATGTATGTGAATTCTTTCGTGCAGGGGGCTAACAGTGTAAGATGCGTGCTCATTGATGGCGGGTACATTGCACTCTGTGTTGATAGCTGTGTCCACCGCGAGAATTAAACCGAACGTTTAAGCGAAAATATTCATATAAATGAAGCATATAAGAAACTTTTCTGTCATCGCGCATATCGACCACGGTAAATCTACGCTCTCAGACCGTTTGATTCAAATTTGCGGTGGCCTGACCGAACGTGAAATGGCTGCGCAGGTTCTGGACTCGATGGATCTGGAGCGTGAGCGTGGCATTACCATTAAGGCGCAGAGCGTCACCCTCGCTTACCACGCGCCGGACGGTGAAACTTACCAGCTCAATTTTATCGATACCCCAGGCCATGTTGACTTCTCCTATGAAGTCTCCCGCTCGCTGGCGGCTTGTGAAGGTGCGTTGCTGGTTGTGGATGCCGGGCAGGGTGTTGAAGCCCAGACGCTGGCAAACTGCTATACCGCGATGGAAATGGATCTGGAAGTTGTACCGGTACTGAACAAGATCGATCTGCCCGCGGCCGATCCGGATCGTGTGGCGCAGGAAATTGAAGATATCGTCGGGATCGATGCCACGGATGCCGTGCGCTGCTCTGCCAAAACGGGCGTGGGCGTACCGGACGTGCTTGAACGCCTGGTGCGTGATATTCCGCCGCCGGAAGGTGACCCGGAAGGCCCTCTTCAGGCGCTGATTATCGACTCCTGGTTTGATAACTACCTGGGCGTTGTCTCGCTGATCCGCGTTAAGAACGGTACGCTGCGTAAAGGCGACAAGGTCAAAGTCATGAGCACTGGCCAGGTGTACAACGCCGACCGTCTGGGCATCTTTACGCCGAAACGCGTCGATCGTGATGCGCTGAACTGCGGTGAAGTAGGCTGGCTGGTCTGCGCAATTAAAGACATCCTGGGCGCGCCGGTAGGGGATACCCTGACGCTGTCGCGTAATCCTGCCTCTAAAGCGTTGCCTGGCTTCAAGAAAGTGAAGCCACAGGTTTATGCCGGTTTGTTCCCTATCAGCTCTGACGACTATGAAGCCTTCCGCGATGCGCTGGGCAAGCTGAGCCTGAACGATGCTTCCCTGTTCTATGAGCCAGAGAGTTCCACGGCGCTGGGCTTCGGCTTCCGTTGTGGCTTCCTGGGCCTGCTGCACATGGAGATCATTCAGGAGCGTCTGGAGCGTGAATACGATCTGGACCTGATCACCACTGCACCGACGGTTGTCTATGAAGTGGCCACTACCGATGGTGAAACCGTCTATGTAGACAGCCCGGGCAAGCTTCCACCGCTGAATAATATTGAAGAGCTGCGTGAGCCGATTGCCGAGTGTCACATGCTGATGCCGCAGGAGTTCCTGGGTAACGTCATCACCTTGTGTATCGAGAAGCGTGGCGTGCAGACCAACATGGTCTATCACGGCAATCAGGTTGCTCTGACCTACGAAATTCCCATGGCGGAAGTGGTGCTGGACTTCTTTGACCGGTTGAAATCCACGTCGCGCGGTTACGCCTCGCTGGATTACAACTTCAAACGCTTCCAGGCTTCCAACATGGTGCGTGTTGACGTGTTAATCAACGGCGAGCGCGTCGATGCGCTGGCGCTGATTACCCACCATGACAACGCGCAGTATCGTGGCCGTGACCTGGTAGAGAAGATGAAAGATCTGATCCCGCGTCAGCAGTTCGACATTGCGATTCAGGCAGCCATTGGTAACCACATTATCGCCCGTTCTACCGTGAAACAGCTGCGTAAAAACGTACTGGCGAAATGCTACGGCGGTGACGTCAGCCGTAAGAAAAAACTGTTGCAGAAGCAGAAAGACGGTAAGAAACGTATGAAGCAGGTGGGTAACGTTGAACTCCCGCAGGAAGCGTTCCTTGCCATTCTCCATGTCGGTAAAGACAGTAAATAAAGCCCCAGGGCTACGAGGGAACTGGAATGGCTAATATGTTCGCCCTGATTTTGGCGATAGCGACCCTGATCACCGGCATTATCTGGTGCTTTGATAAATTTAAGTGGGCTCCGGCCCGCAAAGCTAAACAGGCCACCGCCGCAGCAGCAGCGGGCAGCGCCGGAGAACAGAATAAAGCCGCCAAACAGCCAGGCTGGGTGGAGACGGCAGCGTCAGTTTTCCCTGTGCTGCTGCTGGTGTTTGTGGTGCGTTCATTTATCTATGAGCCTTTCCAGATCCCTTCTGGATCGATGATGCCGACGCTGCTGATCGGGGATTTCATTCTGGTAGAGAAATTTGCCTATGGAATCAAAGATCCCATCACTCAGACGACGCTGATCCCAACCGGGCACCCTGAACGTGGCGATATAGCTGTTTTTAAATATCCTAAAGATCCGAGCCTGGACTACATCAAGCGTGTTGTCGGCCTGCCGGGTGACCACGTGAGTTACGATCCGCAAAGCAAAACCGTGACCATTAATCCGACCTGTGCAGAGCAGAATTGTGATAAAGCGGTGCCGGTAACCTATTCCGACGTGCAGCCAAGCGACTTTATTCAGACCTTCAGCGGGTTTGATGGTAACGAAGTGGGCAATGGGTTCTATGAGATGCCTCAGGGCGATTCAATGCGCGGTGGGCTGCGTCTGGCTACCCGTAACGAAACGCTGGGAGAGGTGACTCACCGTATTCTGCTGGTGACGCAGGCGCAAAGTCAGGCAAGCTCTTATTACCAGCAGCCTGGTCAGCCTCAGTCAAGCTGGGTGGTACCTGAAGGCATGTACTTCATGATGGGCGACAACCGCGACAACAGTGCAGACAGTCGTTACTGGGGCTTTGTGCCAGAGAAAAACCTGGTAGGTAAAGCCACAGCCATCTGGATGAGCTTTGATAAGCAGGAAGGGCAGTGGCCAACCGGCGTTCGTCTCAGCCGCATTGGTGGTATTCACTAAGGGTACCTCTGGGTACCGGCAGTAAAATGGGTGGTTGTCCTGCGGGGCAGCCACTGCACACGAAACAGTTTCGTGTTGGCCTGGCCAGCCCTGTTCCGTGTGCAGAACACTTGACGCATTCAGATATTGGTAACACATGAACCCCATCGTAATAAACAGGCTTCAGCGAAAGTTGGGCTACACTTTTACCCATCAGGAACTGTTGCAGCAGGCGCTCACTCACCGTAGCGCCAGCAGTAAACATAACGAAAGACTGGAATTTCTGGGCGACTCGATCCTCAGCTACGTCATTGCTAACGCGCTCTATCACCGTTTTCCTCGTGTTGATGAAGGGGATATGAGCCGCATGCGTGCCACGCTGGTGCGCGGCAATACGCTGGCTGAGATGGCCCGTGAGTTTGACCTGGGCGAATGCCTGCGTCTTGGGCCTGGTGAGCTGAAAAGCGGCGGTTTCCGTCGTGAATCTATCCTCGCCGATACTGTAGAAGCGCTGATTGGCGGCGTCTTCCTGGATAGCGATATTCAGACGGTAGAAAAACTGATCCTCGACTGGTACGCCAGCCGACTGGAGCAGATTAGCCCCGGCGACAAACAGAAAGATCCAAAAACGCGTCTGCAGGAATATCTGCAGGGTCGCCATCTGCCGCTGCCCTCCTATCTGGTGGTGCAGGTGCGTGGCGAAGCGCATGACCAGGAATTTACTATTCACTGCCAGGTAAGCGGCATGGCGGACCCGGTTGTAGGAACCGGCTCCAGCCGTCGTAAAGCTGAGCAGGCAGCCGCCGAACAGGCGCTGATTAAGCTAGGACTTGAATGAGCGAACAAACCCCCCATTGCGGCTTCATTGCTATTGTAGGCCGCCCAAACGTCGGGAAATCGACCTTACTGAACCAGCTACTGGGCCAGAAGATCTCTATTACCTCACGTAAGCCACAAACCACGCGTCACCGTATTATGGGCATCCATACTGAAGGGCCTTATCAGGCAATTTACGTGGATACCCCCGGTCTGCATATGGAAGAAAAAAGGGCGATTAACCGCCTGATGAACCGTGCGGCCAGCAGCTCCATCGGCGATGTTGAGCTGGTAATTTTTGTGGTTGAAGGCACCCGCTGGACCGCCGATGACGAAATGGTGGTCAACAAGCTGAAAGATAATAAAGTGCCGGTTCTGCTGGCGATCAACAAGGTCGACAACATTACCGACAAAAGTATTCTGCTGCCGCATATGCAGTTCCTCAGCCAGCAGATGGACTTTATGGATGTGGTGCCGATCTCCGCTGAAAGCGGCAAAAATGTGGATACCATTGCCAGCATAGTGCGTAAGCGTCTGCCGGAAGCGGTGCATCACTTCCCGGAAGATCACATTACCGATCGCTCACAGCGCTTTATGGCGTCGGAGATCATCCGCGAAAAGCTGATGCGTTTCCTGGGCGCGGAACTGCCTTACTCCGTTACGGTTGAGATTGAACAGTTTGTCACTAACGCGCGCGGCGGTTATGACATTCATGGCCTGATTCTGGTTGAGCGTGAAGGCCAGAAAAAAATGGTTATTGGCAATAAAGGCGCCAAGATCAAAACTATCGGTATTGAAGCCCGTAAAGATATGGAAGAGATGTTCGAGATGAAAGTGCATCTTGAACTGTGGGTTAAAGTGAAGTCTGGCTGGGCAGATGATGAGCGTGCTCTGCGAAGCCTGGGCTATACTGACGACCTCTGATCCTGATGGAAGGCTGGCAGCGCGCATTCGTCCTGCATGGACGCCCTTACAGCGAGTCCAGCCTGCTGCTCGATATTTTTTCTGAGAATTATGGTCGTATCCGGGTGCTGGCAAAAGGCGCCCGGGGCAAGCGCTCCAGCCTGAAAGGTGCGCTACAGCCCTTTACGCCGCTGTTGGTACGCTGGGGCGGGCGGGGCGAAGTTAAAACGCTCCGTGGCGCTGAACCAATCTCTCTGGCACTTCCTCTCTCCGGTATTACCCTCTACTGCGGCCTCTACGTGAACGAACTGCTGTCGCGTGTGCTGGAGCAGGAAACCGCCTTCACCGAACTCTTCTTCGATTATCTCTACTGTTTGCAGGAATTGGCTGCCGTCACCGCCTCGCCGGAACCGGCGCTCAGACGCTTTGAGCTGGCAATGCTGGGTCATCTGGGTTACGGCGTGGATTTTCTGCATTGTGCAGGCAGCGGAGAAGAAGTCTCTGATGAGATGACCTATACCTATCGGGAAGAGAAAGGGTTTATCGCCAGCCTGGTGAAGAATAACAACACGTTTACCGGCCGCCATATGCGGGCGTTAGAAGAGCGAAGCTTCCCCGACAGCGATACGTTGCGCGCAGCTAAGCGCTTTACCCGCATCGCCCTTAAGCCCTATCTTGGCGGAAAACCGCTCAAGAGCCAGGAGCTGTTCCGTCAGTTCGTGCCGAAAAAACGCGCAGGCGTGCAGTCCGGGGAAGAGTAGGGCATTCCGGTCAGCGTCCGGGACGTTGTACACTGTGGTCACTGTTTGTAAATTTCCGAGGATTGTCATGGCTGAACTGTTGTTAGGCGTCAATATCGATCACGTGGCCACCGTGCGTAACGCACGGGGTACCAACTATCCCGACCCGGTACAGGCGGCCTTTGTTTCAGAGCAGGCGGGAGCCGATGGTATCACCGTGCATTTGCGCGAAGACCGTCGCCATATCACCGACCGCGATGTGCGCATTCTGCGGCAGACTATCCAGACCCGCATGAATCTTGAAATGGCCGTGACCGACGAAATGGTCGATATTGCCTGCGAGATCAAACCGCACTTCTGCTGTCTGGTTCCCGAGAAACGTGAAGAGGTCACCACCGAAGGCGGGCTGGATGTTGCCGGTCAGCTGGAGAAAGTGACCTATGCGGTCACGCGTCTGGCTGAGGCTGGCATTCAGGTTTCCCTGTTTATTGATGCTGACCATCGTCAGATTGACGCGGCAATGGCTTCCGGCGCGCCTTATATTGAAATTCACACCGGTGCCTATGCTGAAGCGGAAGAAGGGCGGGAGCGTCAGGCAGAGTTTGCCCGCATCAGGGATGCGGCTGCCTATGCCGCTGGCAAAGGATTGAAGGTCAATGCCGGACATGGCCTGACCTACCATAACGTGCAGCCGATTGCGGCGCTGCCACAGATGCACGAGCTGAACATCGGCCATGCCATTATTGGCCGGGCGGTAATGAGTGGTCTGGCGGATGCCGTTAAAGAGATGAAGGCGCTGATGCGGGAAGCGCGCCGCTAATGGCTATTCTGGGGCTTGGCACGGATATTGTGGAAATTTCCCGCATCGAAGGGGTCATCTCCCGCTCCGGCGACAGGCTGGCAAAACGCGTTCTCAGCGAAAATGAGTGGGCGCAGTATCAGGCTCACCAGCAACCGGTGCGTTTCCTCGCCAAGCGTTTTGCCGTGAAGGAAGCGGCGGCAAAAGCCTTTGGCACCGGTATCCGCGGTGGTCTGGCGTTTAATCAGTTTGAAGTCTACAACGATGCGCTGGGCAAGCCCGGACTACGGTTTTTCCTGCAGGCAGAGGAAGTGGCGAAAAAACTGGGCGTGGTTCACGTTCACGTCACGCTGGCGGATGAGCGTCATTACGCCTGCGCCACGGTGATTATTGAAAGCTGAGCAGAACCAGATTATCGTCCGGGGATCCATGGCAGGAGACTATTATACTCTTCAGCATAAGCGTCCTGTTCGTCTGAAGCAGTAGCGAGCGTTGATCGTCTCACCGGGTGGCCCCGCGCCGCCCGGCTGTTCCCCATTATGCCCCGTGGTGCAACACCACGAACTTCTCCCAGAGTGCGTCGCTGCTTTCACGGTGAGCCGGATCGGTCACAATCGTGTTCACAATAGGGCAAACCTGCTGGCAGGTGGGGGTATCGTAATGGCCCACGCATTCAGTACACCGGCTGGCATCAATCTCATAAATCGCCTCGCCCATTGAGATAGCCTGATTGGGACACTCAGGCTCACACATATCGCAATTAATGCATTTCTTAGTGATAAGCAGCGCCATAACTCTCTCAATCAGTATCAGGATAAAGTGCGCGGGTATTATACGCGCCTCACTCCGTCAGACCAGCTTTTTAACCAGCGCTTCGCTGTGCCGGATATGGCTGGAAGCGCGTTCGGGATCGCGTTGGATCAGCGCCATAAACAGCAGATCGGTCAGCGTCAGCTGCGCGGTGGTGGAGGAGATGGCGGCGCTGCGGGTCATCTGCTCTTCTGCCACCGTGTAGAGGCAATGGGTGGCGCACTGCTGCAAGGTATTGGGCGTAAAGCCGGTGAAAGCCAGTACATTGGCCCCGGCGCGTTGCGCTTCCTGTGCCGCCAGGTTTATCTCCCGGCGTTCGCCGGTATAGGAGATAGCCAGTAGCAGGTCGCCTGGATTCAGCGCCTGTACGCTGGACAGCAGGGCATGCATATCCTGCTCGGCCACTGCATTGATGCCTATTTTCATCAGCTTCCAGGAAAAATCTTTCGCCACCAGTCCCGAAGCGCCGATGCCCACCAGCACGATGCGGTTTGCTGAACGGAGCAGGCGCAGCGTCTCCACCAGCATCTCTTCACTGTTGATATCCAGCGTGGCACGGATAGCGGACTGCTTCTCGGTCAGCAACTTTTCCCCCACTATCTTGAGCGGATCGTCGCTCAGGATCAGGTTATGAACGGTGATGGCATCTTTATCTGCCAGCGATTCACTCAGCGCCAGCTTTAAGGCGGGAAAGCCTTTGTAACCGAGCTTTTGGGCAAATTTCACTACGCTTGACTGGCTGACACCAGACTCCTCAGCCAGCTTTTGTGAACTGAGGTGGCGGGCGTGATCGGGCTGTGAAAGAAGATAATCGGCCAGTCGGCGTTCATTCATCGCCAGTCCCGGATAGAGCTGGCGGATGCGCAGCAGTGAACTCATCGTTATTCCTCTGATTTATCAGCCTGATTGATCGGCTCTGATCATAGCTTGCTGGAGACCTGACCGTCAGTTTATCGGCCGTTGTATCGCATGCCATGATTAAAATTAGCTTAACTCTCTGTTTAGTGCTGCGGATCCTTATCCCGCTTGTCTACACTTACCCGGTAAGCAGGCGAATTGGGCAGGTAACCGCTGCTGCTCAATCATATCTCTGTTAAGGTAACCATCTTCCGGGCCGAGAGCATTTCGCCTGTAGTTCTTAAAGCCGATTAAGGGGATCAACCACCCTGAGGAGTCATGTTTGATAACCGGTCAGGAACGACGCGTAGTATTTTTTGATTTAGATGGCACGCTGCATCAGCAGGATATGTTCGGCACCTTTATGCGCTATCTGCTGTGGCGCCAGCCGCTCAACCTGCTGCTGGTGGTGCCGTTACTGCCCGTTATTGGCGCCGGACTGCTGATTAAAGGGCGTGCGGCCCGCTGGCCGATGAGTCTGCTTTTGTGGTCAATCACTTTCGGTCACAGCGAAAAGAGCCTGACGGCGCGTGAGAATGCCTTTGCGCTGTGGTTCCGTCAACGGGTCACGGCATTTCCGGTGGTGCAACAGCGTCTGACTGAATATCTCAACAGTTCCGATGCCGACGTCTGGCTGATTACCGGCTCACCGCAGCCGCTGGTGCAGCAGGTCTATTTCGACTCCGCCTTTTTGCCCAAGGTAAAACTGATCGCCAGCCAGATGAGCCGGGGCTTTGGTGGGCGTGTTCTCTCAATGCGCTGCCTGGGGCATGAGAAAGTGGCAAGGCTGGAAGAGCAGCTCGGTACTCCGTTACAGCTCTACAGCGGCTATAGCGACAGCAAGCAGGACAACCCGCTGCTGTTTTTCTGTCAGCATCGCTGGCGCGTCACGCCGCAGGGTGAACTGCAACAGCTTGAGTAACAGGGTATACTGTGCCGCGATTTTTGGCAGGAGACTCAGGTGAGCGAAAGAGTAAGTGATGAAGTCTGGATGCATCATGCGTTGCAGCTTGCGCGTCGTGCCTGGGAAGAGGGTGAAGTCCCCGTCGGGGCCGTGCTGGTTCAGGGCAACAGGGTGATAGGCGAGGGCTGGAACCGGCCTATTGGTCATCACGATCCTACCGCCCATGCAGAAATTATGGCATTACGGCAGGGCGGGAAAGTGCTGCAGAACTATCGTCTGCTGGATACGACCTTATACGTGACGCTGGAACCCTGCGTGATGTGTGCCGGGGCGATGATCCACAGCCGGATTGGCCGTCTGGTGTTTGGCGCGCGCGATGAAAAGACCGGGGCGGCCGGGTCGTTGATGGATGTGCTGGGACATCCGGGCATGAATCATCAGATAAAAATCGAACAGGGAGTTCTGGCGGAAGAGTGTGCGGGCATGCTGAGCGATTTCTTCCGCCATCGTCGCGCAGAGAAAAAGGCGCTGCGAAAACAGCGGCAGGCGCTGGTGGATGACGGGCTGTAGCGGCCAGAAGTGATAACTGGCTTCCGGCCATTCCCCGCAGCTAAGGTTTGCAATCAGCCGTCCCAGGCTTACAGGTATTTATAAACCACTACGCTCTCAGGGAAAAATAGCGGGGCTTACAAACAGCTGCCGTCAATGAGCGGCCTGTAAGCAGCAGCCATTTAAGCGCAGGCAGATCGCTGCCCGGTTAATTGAGGGCTATCTTCGGCTCCACAACCGGATAGCCATCGCCCATTTCCGCTTCATAAGCCGCCCGTTGCGCCAGCTTACGCTCCTGATCCTGCAGATAGCCGACCAGGCTCATCTGATAGAGACGAATATTCTCCACATAATTGTAGGCTTCCTGGCCGCGCGCATAGCCGTAATTAGTCTGGCTGTAATAGCGTTTCTGGCTCAGCATCGGTAGCCGCAGCTTAACATCAGCCCAGCTGTCCGGATTGCCTTTCTGCTTTTCCGTCAGCTTGCGCACATCGAGCATATGGGCGTAACCCATATTGTAAGCGGCAAGGGCAAACCAGATCCGTTCATCTTCCGGAATGGTTTGCGGCACTTTTTCCATCATGCGCATCAGGTACTCGCTGCCGCCCCGAATACTCTGTTCCGGGTCGGTTCTGTCGCTGACATCCAGACTTTCAGCCGTGTTGCGGGTCAGCATCATCATGCCGCGTACGCCGGTAGGAGAAGTGGCCTGAGGATTCCAGTGTGACTCCTGATAGGAGATTGCGGCCAGCAGACGCCAGTCGATGCCGGTAGCGTATTTTTCAAACAGCGGACGAATATCGGGCAGCGTGCCATCAATCGCCCGCAGGAAAGTCCGCGTATCAACGTAATCAAACGTACCCACATGGCCGAGATACTTCTCATCCAGCCTGGCCATCGCGCCTTCTTCACCCATCTGATTGAAGTAGTCCAGCAGGGCAGCATTCAGGCTGTCATCCCGGTCGCGCTGCATATACCAGGTAATCGGCTCTTCTTCAGTGATATCGAAAGCCACAGCCAGCTGAGGATGAATGCGCTGCAACAGAGCAATCGAAACAGAATCGCCGACGGTGTAATCAAGCTTGCCATCCGCCACCGCTTCCAGCAGGGCGCTGGGACTCTGATCGGTAGAGATAGCCCAGTCGAGATCCGGATACTGGTTCTGCTTGATGCCGCGAAGCGTGGAAAGATAGGCAGAATCAGAGGCAACCGTCAGCCGGCCATGAATGTCACCGAGGTTCTTTGGCCGTGGCTTGCCCATCCGGTAAACCAGCTGCTGGGAAACGGAATAGTAAGTCGGACCGGTGCGGAAGTGGGACAAGCGGTCATTGTTATAAATCAGTCCCGCCGCCAGAATGTCCGCTTTATCATCTTCAAGATCGTCAAACAGGTCGCTGAGGTTTTGCCGGACGGTGATTTGCAGCTTTACGCCCAGATAATCGGCGAAGCGTTTCGCCAGCTCGTAATCCATTCCGGCCGGGGCTTTATTGATGGTGTAGTAAGTCAGCGGGTTATTTAAGGTGCTGACACGCAGCACTCCCCGTGATTTTATCTGTTCTGTCTGGTCCTGTTGCCCCCCATACCAGGGGATTGATGGCCACAACGCCAGCGCAAGCAACAGGGTGACCAGCCCGATAAACAGATAATTAAATTTTAGGCGTTTCAAATAGTTATCTCTCGGTCGCTCTCAGGTTCTGTCTGTAACGGCAGTATTTGATCTCTATAATGGATCCTGAGCGTGGGGCATTTTGCGCAACTCGGTGGACCTCTGCAACTGAATTAATCCGATATTGTGTGAATTTCAGCCAATTCCCTGGTGCGATAAATTCCACGCAAACGGTTTCGTAACGGGTGCGGATTCTCTATAATAGCGCCCGCTTTCCCTGTTGCGCCCAAAGAAGCGTCGCCCGACGCTCTGACGAGAGATTTTGATGATGGAAATTCTGCGTGGTTCGCCCGCTCTGTCGGCATTTCGTATTACTAAACTGCTGGCCCGCTTTCAGGATGCTCACCTGCCGGTGAGTGACATTTACGCCGAGTACGTCCATTTTGCCGATGTCAGCGCGCCGCTGTCCGCTGATGAAAAAGCCCGTTTACAGCGCCTGCTGAAATATGGCCCCTCTCTCGCCGAACATACGCCGGAAGGCCGACTGATTCTGGTTACGCCGCGTCCTGGCACCATTTCTCCGTGGTCTTCTAAAGCGACTGATATCGCCCATAACTGCGATCTGCCTCAGGTGCTTCGTCTGGAGCGCGGTCTGGCGTTCTATGTGCAGGCCCCTCAGTTGACTGAAGCCCAGTGGAGCCAGCTGGCTTCTCTGCTGCACGACAGGATGATGGAAGTGGTCCTCAGTGAACTGAGCCAGGCTGAGCAGCTGTTTGCTCATCACCAGCCTTCGCCGCTGCAAAGCGTCGATGTTCTGGGTGAAGGGCGTGAGGCGCTCGACAAGGCCAACCGTAAACTGGGCCTGGCGCTGGCCGATGATGAAATCGACTATCTGCTGGCCGCTTTTGAGAAGCTTGGGCGCAACCCGAACGATATTGAGCTTTACATGTTTGCCCAGGCAAACTCCGAGCACTGCCGTCACAAAATTTTCAACGCCGACTGGATTATTGATGGCGAGCAACAGCCTAAATCGCTGTTCAAAATGATCAAAAACACCTTTGAGAAAACCCCCGATCACGTGCTCTCTGCCTATAAAGACAACGCAGCGGTGATGGAGGGCTCGCAGGTGGGCCGCTTCTATGCGGATGCAGAGCGGGGCCAGTACGATTTCCATCAGGAAGAGACGCATATCCTGATGAAGGTGGAAACGCATAACCACCCGACTGCCATTTCACCCTGGCCGGGAGCCGCAACCGGTTCCGGTGGGGAGATCCGTGACGAAGGCGCAACGGGCCGTGGCGCTAAACCTAAAGCGGGCCTGGTGGGCTTCTCGGTTTCTAACCTGCGCATTCCGGGCTTTGAACAGCCGTGGGAAGAAGATTTCGGTAAACCAGAGCGCATTGTTACGGCGCTGGATATCATGACCGAAGGCCCGCTGGGCGGCGCGGCGTTCAACAACGAGTTTGGCCGTCCGGCCCTGAACGGCTATTTCCGTACCTATGAAGAGCAGGTGAACAGCCACAACGGTGTTGAGCTGCGCGGCTACCACAAGCCGATTATGCTGGCGGGCGGCATTGGCAACATCCGTGCTGACCACGTGCAGAAAGGCGAAATCACCGTGGGGGCCAAACTGATTGTCCTGGGTGGCCCGGCGATGAATATCGGCCTGGGCGGCGGAGCGGCCTCCTCTATGGCTTCTGGCCAGTCTGATGCCGATCTCGATTTTGCTTCCGTACAGCGCGACAATCCGGAGATGGAACGTCGCTGCCAGGAAGTGATTGACCGCTGCTGGGAGCTGGGTCAGGACAACCCGATCCTCTTTATCCATGACGTTGGTGCAGGCGGGCTTTCCAACGCCATGCCGGAGCTGGTGAGTGATGGCGAACGCGGTGGCCGCTTCAATCTGCGCGACATCCTGAATGATGAGCCAGGCATGAGCCCGCTGGAAGTCTGGTGTAACGAATCCCAGGAACGTTACGTGATGGCGGTAGCGCCCGAGAAGCTTGCACTGTTTGATGCCCTCTGCAAACGTGAGCGCGCACCTTATGCGGTGATCGGAGAAGCCACGGAAGAGCTGCATCTGTCGCTCTCCGACAGCCATTTCGATAACAAACCTATTGATATGCCGCTGGATGTCCTGCTGGGGAAAACCCCGAAAATGACTCGCGACGTCAGGACGCTGAAAGTGCAGGGCCAGCCGCTGGCACGCGAAGGCATTACCGTGGCCGATGCGGTGAAGCGCGTGCTGCATCTGCCTGCGGTCGCAGAGAAAACCTTCCTGATCACCATTGGCGACCGTTCCGTTACCGGTATGGTTGCCCGTGACCAGATGGTAGGGCCATGGCAGATCCCGGTAGCCAACTGCGCGGTGACCACCGCCAGCCTGGACAGCTACTACGGTGAAGCGATGGCGCTGGGCGAGCGTGCCCCTGTTGCGCTGCTGGACTTTGCTGCATCAGGCCGTCTGGCGGTGGGTGAGGCGCTGACTAACATTGCCGCCACGCAGATTGGTTCGCTTAAGCGCATCAAGCTTTCGGCAAACTGGATGGCTGCTGCTGGCCACCCTGGTGAGGATGCCGGACTCTATGAGGCGGTGAAGGCCGTGGGTGAAGAACTTTGTCCGGCGCTGGGCATCACTATTCCGGTGGGCAAAGACTCCATGTCGATGAAAACCCGCTGGCAGCACGGTACTGAACAGCGTGAGATGACCTCTCCCCTGTCGCTGGTGATCACCGCCTTCGCCCGTGTGGAAGATGTTCGCCGTACCGTAACGCCTCAGCTTCAGCCGCAGCAGGACAATGTCCTGTTGCTGATCGATCTGGGGCAGGGCAAAAATGCGCTGGGCGCAACCGCGCTCTCTCAGGTTTATCGTCAGTTGGGGGATAAGCCTGCCGACGTCCGTGATGCACAGCAGCTGGCTGGCTTCTTTAACGCCATGCAGGCACTGGTGGCTGCTGGCAAACTGCTGGCTTATCACGACCGTTCCGACGGCGGTCTGCTGGTTACGCTGGCCGAGATGGCCTTTACCGGACACTGCGGCATCGAGGCGGATATCGCTTCCCTGGGCAGCGATGCGCTGGCTGCGCTGTTCAATGAAGAGTTGGGTGCCGTGATCCAGGTTGCTGCTGCCGAGCGTGCTCAGGTTGAGCAGGTGTTTGCCGAACATGGCCTGGGCGACTGCGTGCACTTGCTGGGCAAAGCTCTGCCTGGTGACCGCTTCGTCATTACTTCTGGTGAGTCTGCTCTCTACAGCGAAAGCCGCACGACGCTGCGCACCTGGTGGGCTGAAACCACCTGGCAGATGCAGCGTCTGCGCGATAACCCGGCGTGTGCCGATCAGGAACATGAAGCCAAAAAGAACGATCTCGATCCGGGCCTCAACGTTGCGCTGACCTTCAGGCCGGAAGAGGACATCGCCGCGCCTTATATCGCTACCGGCGTGCGTCCGAAAGTGGCGGTTCTGCGCGAGCAGGGCGTTAACTCCCACATTGAAATGGCCGCCGCTTTCCACCGCGCTGGCTACGATGCGGTGGACGTGCATATGAGCGACCTGCTGGCGGGACGTCGTGGTTTGGAAGAGTTCCAGACGCTGGTAGCCTGTGGCGGCTTCTCCTACGGAGACGTACTGGGCGCAGGCGAAGGCTGGGCGAAGTCTATTCTCTTCAACTCCCGCGTGCGTGATGAGTTCGAAACCTTCTTCCATCGTCCGCAAACGCTGGCGCTGGGCGTCTGTAATGGCTGTCAGATGATGTCTAACCTGCGCGAACTTATTCCGGGCAGCGAAGCCTGGCCGCGCTTTGTGCGCAACCAGTCCGAGCGCTTTGAAGCACGTTTCAGCCTGGTTGAAGTGGCCGCCAGTCCCTCCCTGATGCTGGACGGCATGGTGGGATCGCGTATGCCAATCGCCGTCTCTCATGGCGAAGGCTTTGTGGAAGTGCGTGATGAGACGCACCTGGCCTCCCTGGAGCATAAAGGCCTGGTGGCGTTGCGCTTTGTGGATAACCTCGGCAAGGTGACTCAGCAGTACCCGGCGAACCCTAACGGATCACCCAACGGGATCACGGCGGTCACCAATGAAAGCGGCCGGGTCACCATCATGATGCCGCACCCGGAGCGCGTATTCCGTACCGTGAGCAACTCATGGCACCCGGAAGAGTGGGGCGAAGACAGCCCATGGATGCGCATCTTCCGCAATGCGCGTAAGCAACTCGGCTAAATCCTTCAAGGGCAACCATCTGGTTGCCCTTGTGCTTTATATCGCCGGTGTTGCTTTATTGCGACAGAGAGGGTAAGCGCATGTCTCCAAAAGGAGACATATAACTCATTGTTTTTATTGCTTGTCTGCGAATAATCCTAAGCATGTTTCCAATTGGCGACAGTTTCTTTTGACCAACAGGTCCGGCTTCTCAAAACACTTTAGTTATGAAAATAAATTTAACTTAATTATTAGTGGTTTAAAAATAAATCGCCAAGTTGGCACGCTTGTTGCTAATATCTCTGCAGTGGCTCATTCACCTGGTTACGACAGCCCTGCGAAAGCGGTCAAGCGCTTCATAACATCCAGAATGACGCACAATACGGTGCCTGCCGTCCACCAGACCGATAATCGTTCACTTTGTGACGTTATCAAACTTCGGACGCAACGTTGAGTTAGGCACCACCTATTTTCTGTGATGATGATTATCCTCACAGCCCGAACGGCAGATTCTCTGAATCTGCCGTTTTTGTTTGCGGCTTCAGGCTCTCCTCTTAGTAGGGGCTGATGCAGCGCTGGCCCTTTCAGAGTGGAGCAATTCCCCGCCACCTTCTCTTTTGGAGCACTATTAATCGGTGCTACACTAAAAAACTTCGCTCTATATAAACGTATTTCTATGACAATTCCTGCATTTAAACGCGCAAAGCTTGAACTACCGCAGGGGGCTGATAAGCTTTTGCTCCATTCCTGCTGTGCTCCCTGTTCCGGTGAAGTCATGGAGGCTATCCAGGCTTCAGGTATCGATTACACCATTTTTTTCTACAATCCGAATATTCATCCTCACAAGGAGTATCTCATCCGCAAAGAGGAGAACATCCGCTTTGCTGACAAGCAGGGGATCCCTTTTATTGATGCGGATTATGATACAGATAACTGGTTCGCCAGGGCGAAAGGGATGGAGTGGGAGCCGGAGCGCGGCATACGTTGCACGATGTGTTTCGATATGCGCTTTGAACGCACCGCTCTCTATGCTGCAGAAAATGGCTTCAGCGTGATCAGCAGCTCTCTGGGGATCTCCCGCTGGAAAGATATGCAGCAGATTAACGATTGTGGCGCGCGGGCTGCCAGCCGCTATCCTGGTATGGTTTACTGGGATTATAACTGGCGCAAGCAGGGCGGCGCATCACGTATGATTGAGATCAGTAAGCGTGAACAGTTTTATCAGCAGGAGTATTGCGGATGCGTTTATTCACTGCGTGACAGCAACAAGCATCGCAAAAGCATGGGCAGGCCTCTGATAAAATTGGGCAAAGTATTCTACGGAAAAGAGAATACAGAGTAATTTCGCCTTAGCGCGTTAACTGAGAGACACCTGTGAAAAAATGGCGCTTGTTCCCCCGTTCCCTGCGTCAGCTGGTATTGATGGCGTTCCTGCTGGTTTTGCTGCCTCTGCTGGTACTGGCCTGGCAGGCCTGGGAAAGCCTTTCGGCGCTGAGTGAAAGGGCGGCGGATACCAACCGTACCACCCTGACTGACGTCCGCCGCAGCGAGGCGATGGCGAGAACAGCGCTGGAGCTGGAGCGCAGCTACCGGCAATATTGCGTGCTGGACGATCCGATGCTCGCCAACCTCTATCAAACCCAACGCACAAAATATGCTCAGATGCTGGATGCGCAGGCATCGGTCCTGCCCGACAGCCGGATTTCCGATACCCTGCATCGCTCGCTGAACCTGCTGGGTAAAATCAGCTGCGATAACAGTAATCCGGTTAAAGCTTCTGCTACAGCTCTGGAAACCTTCTCTGAAGCGAATGCTCAACTGGTTCAGTCAACGCGTGAAGTGGTGTTCTCCCGTGGTTTGCAGTTGCAGCGGGAAATTGCTGAACGCGGCCAGTATTTTGGCTGGCAGGCGCTGATCCTTTTTCTGCTCAGCCTGGGATTGGTACTGCTTTTCACCCGCATGATCATTGGCCCGGTTAAAGCCGTAGAGAGGATGATCAACCGTCTGGGTGAGGGCAGGCCGCTCAGTCATAATCTCGCCTCTAAAGGCCCGCGCGAACTGCGTTCGCTGGGACAGCGGATCCTCTGGCTCAGTGAACGGCTGGCCTGGCTGGAGTCGCAGCGGCATGAATTTTTGCGGCACATTTCTCATGAACTGAAAACCCCGCTCGCCAGTATGCGTGAAGGCACAGCGCTGCTGGCGGATGAGGTGGTCGGCGCCCTGACGCCCGATCAGCTGGAGGTAGTCACCATTCTGGATCAGAGCAGCCGCCATCTGCAGCGGCTGATTGAACAGCTGCTGGACTACAACCGTAAACTCTCTGAAGCGCCCGTAGCGATGGGCGAGGTACAGCTGGAGCCACTTATCAGCAGCATCGTCAGCTCACACAGCCTGACGGCCAGGGCCAAAATGATGCAAACCGAGGTTACGCTGCCGGTAACGGCCTGCCGGGCTGACGCCACGCTGCTGACCCGCGCCATCGATAATCTTTATTCGAATGCGATACACTACGGCGGGGATTCCGGTACTATCTGGATCCGCACTCAGCAGCAGGGCCGGAAGGTATTGATTGAAGTCGCAAATACCGGCAGCCCGATCCCGGAAAGTGAAAAGAAAATGATTTTTGAGCCTTTTTTCCAGGGGAATCAGCAGCGCAAAGGGGCGGTGAAGGGCAGTGGGCTGGGCCTCAGTATCGCCAGAGACTGTATTCATCGTCTGCAGGGTGATTTACAGCTGATAACGACTGACCAGGCTGATGTCTGTTTTCGTATCGAACTCAACGCCATTGTCGGGAATGCATAATAATGAGAAAGCGCGCCTTTTCCGCAGCCGTTACCTTGCTGGCGCTGTTGCTGGCAGCCTGTAGCAGCAAACCTCCCGAATCGGCCCTGACCGTTAACGGAAAGCCGCTGGCGGAGCCCGAAATCAAAATTGTCGATTTCCAGCTGGTTGATTGTGAACGTATCTGGGAGATCGACACAAGCAGAGCGATCTCCAACTCGCTTTACTGGCTGCGGAGCATGGACTGCGCCGTGCGCCTTTCCCCTACGGAAGCGCGTGCAGAAGCGCGCCGCTGGCCTGCCGACAATTGGCAAAGCGCCTTTAAGCAGGGGGTGTTATTAGCCAATGGCAACGTTACGCCGGTTGAAAGAAGGCAATTTATGCTGCGTCTGGATGAGTTTAGCGCCAGTTTTCCTTCCTCCGTCAGACCGCTGATCCAGCTCTGGCGTGAAGACCAGATGGGGCTGCTGCAACTTTCTGAAGAGCGAACCCGTTATCATCATCTGCAACAAACCAGTGATGCAGAGCTGGACGCTCTGCGGCAGCAGCAGGTCAAACTGAATGCTGAACTCAATGTAACCCGGCGTAAGCTGGAATCTTTAACCGATATCGAACGACAGCTCTCTTCCAGACGGTCACCCGATAGCTCCGATAACAGCCATACGGAGAAAAGCGACGGGACAGAAACCGCGCCCCCGGCATCAACCTCAGAGGATGCGGCCCAGCCATGATCAAAAAGTCAGCCAATTTACTGCTGGTAGACGACGATCCCAGCCTGTTGAAACTGCTGGGCATGCGTCTGACCAGTGAAGGCTTCACGGTTCAGACGGCAGCCAGTGGGCCTGAAGCGCTGCGTCTGTTACAGCGTGAAAAAATCGATCTGGTGATCAGCGATCTGCGCATGGATGAGATGAACGGTCTGGCCCTCTT
Organism: Erwinia sp. MMLR14_017; assembly: GCF_033657285.1. NCBI lineage: Bacteria > Pseudomonadati > Pseudomonadota > Gammaproteobacteria > Enterobacterales > Erwiniaceae > Erwinia > Erwinia sp. MMLR14_017. Next base: position 83,241 of record NZ_JAWVWP010000008.1, read on the forward strand.
CGGTGAAGTGCAGAAACAGCAGCCCGGTATGCCGGTGATCATTCTCACCGCACACGGTTCCATTCCGGAAGCGGTATCCGCTACCCAGCAGGGCGTTTTCAGCTTCCTGACCAAACCTGTTGACCGCGATGCGCTCTACAGCGCTATCGATCAGGCGCTGGCGCACCGTGCGCCAGCCAGTGATGATGCCTGGCGGGAGAATATTGTCACCCGCAGTCCGGTGATGCTGCGTTTACTGGAACAGGCAAGAATGGTGGCGCAGTCGGATGTCAGTGTCCTGATCAACGGGCAGAGCGGCACCGGCAAGGAAATTCTCGCGCAGGCTATTCACGCCGCCAGCCCGCGCGCTGGCCACGCCTTTATCGCCATTAACTGTGGGGCGCTGCCGGAGCAGCTGCTTGAGTCAGAACTTTTCGGCCATGCCAAAGGGGCCTTCACCGGTGCCGTGAGCAGCCGTGAAGGACTGTTCCAGGCGGCGGAAGGGGGCACCCTGTTTCTTGACGAAATCGGCGATATGCCTCAGGCGCTGCAGGTAAAACTGTTGCGGGTTCTTCAGGAGCGTAAAGTTCGGCCGCTGGGCAGCAACCACGATCAGGATATCAACGTGCGTATACTGTCAGCCACGCATCGCGATCTGCCAAAAGCAATGGAGAAGAAAGAGTTCCGCGAAGATCTCTTTTACCGCCTCAACGTTGTGAATCTGAAAATCCCGGCACTGCATGAGCGGGCAGAGGATATTCCTCTGTTGGCAAATCATCTGCTGAAGCAGGCGGCAGAACGCCATAAGCCTTTTGTACGCAGTTTTTCCACCGACGCCATGAAGAGGCTGGTGGCTGCCAGCTGGCCGGGCAACGTTCGTCAGCTGGTTAACGTGATTGAGCAGTGCGTCGCGCTGACCTCAGCCCCGGTAATTGGCGAGGCGCTGGTAGAGCAGGCGCTGGTCGGGGAAAGTACGGCGTTGCCGACCTTTGCCGAGGCCAGAAATCAGTTTGAACTCAACTATTTAAGAAAGCTGCTGCAGATGACCAAAGGCAACGTGACGCACGCCGCACGCCTTGCCGGGCGTAACCGCACGGAGTTCTATAAGCTGCTGTCACGACACGAGCTGGATGCCTCTGATTTCAAAGAGTAGTTTTTTCTGTGCCGCATCACGGCTGAGATATGTTAGCTTAACACGCTGAAAAAGAGACAGACCGCGCAGCGGTAGCTGTCCGCTGAACGTATACTGATTAGATTACTCTCCGGCCGCGGAGGGAATGAAAAGGGTCTGCCATGAAAAAAATTGATGCAATTATCAAACCATTCAAACTCGACGACGTGCGTGAAGCGCTGGCTGAAGTCGGGATCACCGGAATGACCGTGACCGAAGTGAAAGGTTTTGGCCGTCAGAAAGGCCATACCGAACTCTATCGCGGCGCTGAGTATATGGTCGATTTTTTGCCGAAGGTGAAGATTGAGCTGGTGATTGCTGACGATATCGTGGATACCTGCGTGGAAGCCATTATGAGAACCGCGCAGACCGGTAAAATCGGCGACGGCAAAATCTTCGTCTTTGATGTGGCGCGCGTGGTGCGTATTCGTACCGGTGAGGAAGACGAAGAGGCAATCTGATCTTCGCCTCTTCTGCTTAATGTCAGCCATCGCCGTCCTTTTCAGGGCGGCGATGTCATTTTTGGGCTTTACAGAACTTTGTGGGGACCAAAAACTTCATAGTGGATGCGAGAAGAATCAATACCCAGCGTAATCAGCTGCTGCGCAATATGCTGCATAAAGGCCACTGGCCCGCAGAGATAGTAGTGACAGGCCGTATCGCTCAGCTGGCTCTCTATCGGCAGTAAATCCATGATGCCTTCACTGTCATACTTGCCGCTATCCTGCTCAAGGGGCGCGCGATACCAGATATGCTGTGAAAATTGCGGTAGCCGTTGCGACGTGTTGGCTACTTCATCCCGGAACGCGTGCCGCTTGCCGTTATCGGCCGCATGGAACCACTGCACCAGGGAAGGGTGCTGGCGGGAAGCCAGCACATCCAGCATTGCCAGCATCGGCGTCTGGCCAACACCAGCAGAAATCAGCGTGACCGGCGTCTCTGGGGCGATATCCATAAAGAAATCTCCTGCAGGCACCGCCAGCTGAAGTTCATCACCCGGTTGTGCATGCTGATGCAGCCAGCCAGAAACGGTGCCTCCCGGTTCATGACGTACGGCAATACGGTAGTCACGACCATTCGGTGCGCGGGTCAGGGAATACTGGCGAATCTCCTGATTGGCAAACGTTTTGTTGCGCAGCCATACGCCGAGATACTGGCCTGGCTGATAATCCGCTACCGGTTCGCCATCTGCCGGGCTGAGGATAAAGCTTTTGATGACTTCACTCTCCACGGTGATTTCGCTGATGCGAAACGTGCGTGGTGTCCGCCAGCCCCCTTTTTGGTTCTCCGCTTGCTGATAAAGCTGCGCTTCGCGCTGGATAAACACGTTTGCCAGCACGCCATACGCCTCGCCCCAGGCATTCAGTACCTCTTCCCCCGGGCTTAACATCTCATCCAGCGTGGCCAGCAGATGCCTGCCGACTATCTGATACTGGTCAGGCTGAATGGCAAAGCTGGTGTGCTTTTGCGCTATTTTCTCCACTGCCGGTAAAAGAACCGCAAGATTTTCAATATTGCTGGCATAGGCACAGATGGCATTAAACAGCGCTTCACGCTGGTTGCCGTTACGCTGGTTGCTCATATTAAAAATATCTTTCAGCTCCGGGTTATGGCTGAACATGCGATCGTAAAAGTGTGCCGTAAGGCTGGGACCCGTTGCCAGCAGCGCCGGAATTGTGGATTTAACGATGGCGATAGTTTTAGCATCTAACATAGGTGACTCCCTGCGGGTTATCTAAAGTTGCATTTTAAATGCATCTTATAGCTCTTTAATATGCATTGTAAATGCACCTTTAATCCCCAGGGACATTTAACGCTGCGATCGGAGCCGCAAAGATGAAAAATCCACAGGTTGGAGATGATGAAAATTCCCGCTGTAAAAGGTTGCAAAAACCGTATAAAACCCTTGCCAGACGGCAGGCCAATCGTTTGCGTATAAAACACGCTTTGTGGCTACCCTTCAGCAGGTAAAACAGTTTACACTGTTGGCCTTCGCCCACACGGGCCGTTCAATACCGAATATTTTGTTAGCCAGTCAGGAGATGCGGATGCTAAAGCGTGATATGAATATTGCCGACTATGATGCCGAGTTATGGCAGGCAATGGAGCAGGAAAAAGTGCGTCAGGAAGAGCACATTGAACTGATTGCTTCAGAAAACTACACCAGTCCACGTGTCATGCAGGCGCAGGGTTCTCAACTGACCAACAAATATGCCGAAGGCTATCCGGGCAAGCGCTACTACGGCGGCTGTGAGTATGTCGATATCGTTGAGCAATTGGCGATTGACCGTGCAAAAGAGCTGTTTGGCGCTGATTACGCTAACGTCCAGCCGCACTCCGGCTCTCAGGCTAACTTCGCTGTTTACACCGCGCTGCTGCAGCCGGGCGACACCATTCTGGGGATGAACCTGGCACACGGTGGTCACCTGACCCACGGCTCTCCGGTAAACCTCTCCGGCAAGCTCTATAACGTGGTGCCTTACGGCATCGACGAAACCGGCAAAATTGATTACGAAGATCTCGCTGCACAGGCTCAGAAACACAAGCCTAAAATGATTATTGGTGGTTTCTCTGCCTACTCCGGCATCTGTGACTGGGCAAAAATGCGTGAAATCGCAGACAGCATCGGAGCCTGGCTGTTTGTGGATATGGCGCACGTGGCTGGCCTTATCGCCGCTGACGTCTATCCAAACCCGGTTCCTCATGCCCATATCGTGACCACCACTACCCATAAAACCCTGGCGGGTCCGCGTGGCGGCCTGATCCTGGCAAAAGGCGGCGATGAAGATCTCTATAAGAAGCTGAACTCTGCCGTGTTCCCTGGCGGCCAGGGCGGCCCACTGATGCACGTGATTGCCGGTAAAGCGGTAGCGCTGAAAGAAGCGATGGAGCCTGAATTCAAGGTTTATCAGCAACAGGTGGCGAAAAACGCTAAAGCGATGGTGGAAGTGTTCCTGGAGCGCGGCTACAACGTGGTTTCTGGCGGCACCCATAACCACCTTTTCCTGCTGGATCTGGTGGATAAAAACCTGACCGGTAAAGAGGCGGATGCCGCTCTGGGTCGCGCTAACATTACTGTGAACAAAAACAGCGTGCCAAACGATCCCAAAAGCCCGTTTGTGACTTCAGGTATCCGTATTGGTTCGCCTGCCGTGACCCGTCGTGGCTTCAAGGAAGCAGAAGTCCGTGAATTAGCTGGCTGGATCAGCGACATTCTTGACAATATCGGCGATGAAGGCACACAGGAACGGGTTAAGAAGCAGGTTCTGGAAATCTGTGCTCGCTTCCCGGTCTACGCATAACAACGCGTAACGTTCCGGCAGTTGTAAGCGACATTAACGGGGCCTGAGGCCCCGTTAATTGATCTTAAGCCTGACCTCTGAGAAAGTAGCGCTCAAAACCGGAGGGAACATGGCGATTCGTTCAGCATACTGGCTCGGTCTGGGCTACTTTACCTATTTTTTTGCTTACGGTGTCTGGCTCCCTTTCTGGGGCGTCTGGCTGAAAGGCAGCGGCCTTGAGCCGGAAAAAATTGGTCTGCTGCTGGGCTGTGGCATGATTGCCCGTTTCCTTGGCAGCCTGCTGATTGCCTCCCGCGTTACCCATCCTGCCCAACTGATCACCGCGCTGCGCCTGCTGGCGATGCTGGCGCTATTTTTTGCGCTCAGCTTCTGGATAAGCGCCTTCTGGGTCTGGCTGCTGCTGGTGATGGTCGGCTTTAACCTCTTCTTCTCTCCTCTGGTTCCCCTGAGCGATGCGCTGGCCGCAACCTGGCAACAACAGATAGGAATGCCCTACGGACCGGTGCGGCTGTGGGGTTCGCTGGCCTTTGTCATCAGCTCGGCGTTAACGGGCGTCCTGGTCAGCGCTTTCTCCACGCAGGCTATTCTGGTGATGCTGTGTGCCGGCATCGTCGCCATGACGGGTGGCATGCTGTTACGGCCTTCGGTGATGCCGCTGGGGAGTGTCAAACAGACTGAGCGGGCGGGCTGGGCAGACTGGCAACGAATGCTGCAAGAGAATACGGTCTGGCGGTTCCTGCTCTGCGTGACGCTGATGCAGGGCGCGCATGCGGCCTATTATGGCTTCAGTGCCATCTACTGGCAGGAGGCGGGCTATTCGGCCAGCGTGGTCGGTTATCTCTGGTCACTGGGCGTGGTGGCGGAAATCGTGGTATTCGCCTCCAGCAACCGCCTTTTCCGCCGCTGGGGGGCACGGGATCTGCTGCTGCTTTCAGGCGTGTGCGCCCTGGTACGCTGGAGCCTGATGGCTTCTACCACCGCCTTACCCTGGCTGATTGTGGCGCAGATCCTGCACTGCGGCAGCTTCACCGTTTGCCATCTGGCGGCCATGCGCTTTATCGCAGCCCGTGAAGGGGGCGAAGTGATCCGCCTGCAGGCGGTCTACTCCGCGCTGGCGATGGGGGGCGGAATAGCCGTGATGACCATGGTCGTTGGCGTGTTGTTCCAGCATCTGCAAGGGAATGTATTTTGGGTGATGGCACTGATAGTGCTGCCAGCCTTGTTTATGCGGCCCAAAGCGGCCTGATCGGATCAGGACTCCAGCAGCTGCCGGATGCGCTGCTGTTGATGTGCCTGTAGCGGAAGTTCTGCATGGATCAACGGCGGGGAATAAAGCGGCAGGGGCGTAGCATAAGGGGTGATCACCAGCGCAGTCCCTTTTGGCGCACTGTTGCGCTGAAATTCCGTTACGTCCAGATATTTGATGTTCAGCGGCAGCAACGTCAGCTCCCTGAGCTGCTGTTCAACTTCCCGCTCCAGCTCAGGGTCTTTGCCGGTTAACAGCAGCACCTGCTTCTCCTGCAAAGCGCTCTCCTGCATCAGCCAGGCACCAAAAATGATGGCGATTAGCCCCATCTCCTCCTGAGAGAAAGTGAGCGCGTACTGTTGTTCAAACCCTGCTACCGCAGCCTGGGTTGTTCGCAACAGCCGGGGATAGAGGCGGGTGACTTCTTCAGTCAGGCTTTGATCGATCCCCACGCCAAACAGCGCCCGTTCAAGCGCCTGAGAAAGATGAGTATAAAGCTGATCGCTCAGCCCCCGATCGTCGCTGAAGTGCATGCCGGAAAGCGCCTGAAAGCGCTCAATCATCTGGCGGACAGCTTCTAAAAGCTGATGCTCATACTCATGGCGGACATCGCTGGCGCTGGGTACATGCATCTGGCTGAACAGCAGGGCGAACAGGCCAATCTCGCTGCTGTGCGGAGCCGTTTTACCGCGCTTTTGCCAGTGATGCACAACTTCTTCGGCAACCTGATGCTCAATACGGGCGGAGAGCCAGGCAAGCTGAGCTTCACTGAATGTGGTGCTGGTCTGACGGCAGAGCGAATGCTGCATAAAAAGCTGCAGGAAATAGCAATCCCGTTCGGTAAATTTGCGTGAAAGCCGCTGCGAGCAGTGTTGCACCAGCGCCAGCAGGTTATGCTCGTCGTAAAGCACTTTTTCTATCTGCTTTTTTCTGAGCTGAAGCTTTACCTGCGGGGCAAAATGCGCCTGCACAAATTCAGGGGCAAGCCGCAGCGCCCGGCGTAGCCAGTGAAACAGACACAGCCGCTGATCCAGTTCCGCACCGCTTATCCGGTAAGCTCCTCCAGCTTCCTGTTGCAGGGCAAGCCGGTGATAGCGCTGGATTTCTGCTTCCACCTCCGCTATATCTTGCCGGGTGACTGACCGATCGACCCGATTAATCTCTGAGATTGACTCCAGGGTTACGGTGAGCTCAGGGAGATAAAGCAGTAAAAGCAAATGGCAATGACGTTGCGGACTGGAAAGGGCAGAAGGCTCGGGTGAGGGTAAGCTCATCATCTGCAATCCCAGTAAAAGTGACATCGCTTAGCATAGCCTGCCTGACCGGCTGTCAGAGAAAAGCAGCCAGTTTTTTTTATAGCTTTCCAGCCAGATCACAGAATTTTTGCCTTAGCAGGAGAAGGAAGTTAAATTGTTACGTTATAACCTTTCCATTAAGCTGGCGACAGCGCTATTGTCGCTGGGGCTGGTGCCCTTCGCCTGGGGGCATCCGCACAGCTTTATTGATATGCAAGTGACGCCGGTGCATAAGGAAGATCGCCTCACCGGCCTGAAAATGCACTGGGTGATGGATGAGATAACTTCTGCCGATCTACTTTATGACGCTGGTCAGGCAAAGCCTGATTCCGTGATATGGAAAAAGCTGGCTGCGGAAGTGATGGCCAACGTGCTGGGACAGCATTATTTCAGCGAGTTCTGGCATCAGGGGAAACCGGTGAAATTTGATAATTTGCCGCCGGAATATCACCTTTCACGCCAGGGACATCAGGCGGTGCTGGACTTTATCCTGCCGCTGGCCGAGCCGCAGCCCCTGACGGGAAAGCGCTATACGTTTTCGACTTTTGACCCAACCTACTTTGTTGATATGTATTACGACTCTGAAAAATCTTTGCATATGCCGCCAGAACTGGCTAACCGCTGCCAGTTCACTTTAAACACGCCGAAGCCTGATTCCTCCATGCAGGCGTATGCGCTCTCGTTGGATAAGGCTGACGCGCCGCCAGAGGAGATGGATCTGGGAAGGCAGTTCGCGCAGACGGTAACCCTGACATGTCGGTAAACTTTTCTCCCTCTCGCGCCAGACGAAGCTGGCTGCAGGCCTGGCCGCTGTTTGTATTAGTGCTGGCGTTTAGTTCGGCGGGTTTTGCCGTCTGGCAGCACTGGCCACAGATCCTGTTGCAGAGCGTGCTGTGGCAGAAAACGCTGCATCAACAAATGACGGCCCTACTTCAGCAGGTAGCCAGCCATCCACAGCAGGCGGGGCTGACGCTGATGGGCTTCAGCCTGGTTTACGGCATATTGCACGCGCTGGGACCAGGGCATGGGAAAGTGGTGATAGCGACCTTTCTGGCCACGCATCCGACAAAAGTAAAAACCAGTCTGCAACTAACGCTCGCGGCCGCGCTGGTTCAGGGGTTGGTGGCTATTCTGCTGGTCACCGTGATGCTGGTTGTACTGGGGCTTTCATCCCGTCAGCTACATCTCAGCAGTTTCTGGCTGGAAAAAGCGAGCTATTTGCTGGTAGTGGGGCTGGGTTTGTGGCTTTGCTGGCGCGCCTTACGCACTATCTGGCAGGCGCTGCGCCCCTCACCGCCAGTCAGGTTCCAGCGCATCATACCGACCCATCAGCACAGCGAAAGCTGTGGCTGTGGGCATCAGCATGTGCCCGACAGTCAGATGCTGGATAAAGCGGTTACGGCAAAAACCAAAGCCATGGTGGTGCTGTCGATGGGGCTTCGCCCCTGTTCAGGCGCAATCATGATGCTGTTGTTTTCAAAGGTGATTGGCGTCTACGGCTGGGGCATTCTGTCGGCGCTGGCGATGGCTACCGGCACGGCGCTGACCGTATCGGCTATGGCGTTGGTAGTTCAGGTTTCCAGAGCGCTGGCGCTGAAGCTGAGCCGGGGGACGCCGCCTGCGGGCTGGCAAAAAGTGTGCTGGTCAGGATTATCTCTGGCTGGAGGCGTAATGCTGGTGGCGGCTGGCATAATGCTATGGCTGAGTGCGCAACCGGCGATCTCCGGTGGTATCAGACCGATGTTCTTATAACAGGTTTTATTGGAAACAGAGGTAGCAGAAAGGCAGGGCGGTGACAGGAAGGGAGTAACCGGAGCGAATAACACCGCTCCCGGTAAAATAGTGCAGCCATGTGGAGAGCAACGGACGAATCGCTTCGTCCAGCAGATAACAGCCCCTCTCCAGTGCGCAGACTCTGCTGCGCACTCCGAATCGCTTCGGCCGCAGGTGAGGCTTAGCGCTTCAGCGCTTCGCTCAACTCTTCACGCATGGTTGCCAGCATCGCTTTAACCACGCGTGGGTTACCGGCAACGATGTTGCCAGAGGTCAGGTAACCGTGGGCACCGACAAAGTCCGTCACCAGACCGCCAGCTTCACGAACCAGCAGTTCGCCAGCAGCAAAATCCCACGGCTTCAGGCCAATTTCAAAATAGCCATCAACGCGGCCTGCCGCTACGTAAGCCAGATCCAGCGCGGCTGACCCGGTACGGCGGAAATCTGCACATTGCGTAAACAGCTTACCTACGATGTTGATGTAAGGCGTGGCGTGCTGCTTCAGTTTGAACGGGAAACCGGTCGCCAGAATGGTGCCGTCCAGATCGCGTGCGGTGCTGCCGCGCAGGCGATAACCGTTAAGCTGTGTGCCCTGGCCACGAACCGCGCTGAACAGCTCATTGCGCATTGGATCGTAAACCACGGCGACTTCAGTGCGGCCTTTAATGCGCACGGCGATAGAGACGGAGAAGTGAGGAAGACGTTTGATGAAGTTGGTGGTGCCATCCAGTGGATCGATAACCCATTGTACATCCGGGTCTTCACCGGCTAACTCACCACTCTCTTCAGTAATAATGGTGTGTTTCGGATAGGACTTGCGAATCACCTCAATAATCTGGCGCTCGGCGTCGCGGTCAACATTGGTAACGAAGTCGTTGGTGCCTTTCTGGCTCGCTTCGACAGCGTCCGGGGTTTCATAATTCTTGGCAATTAAATTTCCGGCCTTGCGCGCAGCGCGCACGGCAATGTTGAGCATTGGATGCATCGTTATCTCTCACTGGATGTTAAAGAACGGGAAAACGGCGCGGATTATAGCAGGGAGATCGTAAAATGTCCTGAAAATATGATAGCATCTTCAAATTATCTCACAGACATGAACTCCTATGCTGCAGAACATTCGTATTGTGCTGGTGGAAACTTCTCACACCGGCAACATGGGCTCCGTCGCACGCGCGATGAAAACCATGGGCCTGACCAACCTTTATCTGGTTAACCCGCTTGTGAAGCCTGACTCTCAGGCAATAGCGCTGGCTGCTGGCGCCAGTGATGTGATTGGCGAAGCGCATATCGTGGACACGCTCGACGAAGCCCTGAGCGGCTGTAGTCTGGTAGTAGGGACCAGTGCCCGTTCCCGTTCGCTACCCTGGCCCATGCTCGATCCGCGTGAATGCGGTATCAAGAGTGTAGAGGAAGGGCAGCAGGCGCCTGTTGCGCTGGTGTTTGGCCGCGAGCGTGTTGGCCTGACCAACGAGGAGCTGCAGAAGTGCCATTATCATGTGGCTATTGCCGCTAACCCGGAATACAGTTCGCTGAATCTGGCTATGGCCGTGCAGATCATCGCCTATGAGGTACGGATGGCGTTTCTGCAGTCGCAGGAAACCGCGCAGCCCGAGTATGAAGAGTCACCCTATCCGCTGGTGGACGATCTTGAACGTTTCTATCAGCACATGGAAAAAATGATGATCAACAGCGGCTTTATTCGTGAAGGCAGTCCGGGCCAGGTGATGAGCAAAATGCGCCGTCTCTATACCCGGGCGCGCCCGGAGCGGGATGAGTTGAATATCCTCCGGGGCATGCTTTCTTCTCTGGAAAAGCCTGGAAGCAATAAGTAACGCCTTCAACGGCCAGCTAAAAGTGAGTGAATAGTTGAGTAAAACACTTGGTTAAATACTTGAGTGTTTTACCAGGTTAAATACTTGACCAATTTACTCGGGAATGTCAGACTTGCCTCCATATTTTGTTAACACCCCACCAGGGTACAACTGAGGTCGTTTACGCCATGAGACTGACATCCAAAGGCCGTTATGCCGTTACTGCTATGCTTGATGTTGCACTTCACTCTCACCAGGGGCCTGTGCCATTAGCTGATATTTCAGAGCGTCAGGGCATCTCCCTCTCTTATCTGGAGCAGCTCTTCTCTCGTTTGCGTAAAAACGGCCTGGTAGCCAGCGTTCGTGGTCCGGGCGGTGGTTATCTGTTGGGTAAAGCATCGGATGCCATTGCTGTTGGCGCGGTGATCACTGCCGTTGATGAATCCGTTGATGCGACCAAATGTCAGGGTAAAGAGGGATGTCAGGGTGGCGAACGTTGCCTGACTCACGTGCTCTGGCGTGACCTGAGCGAGCGCATTAGCGACTTCCTTAACAATATCACCCTTGCCGAGCTGGTCAACAACCAGGATATTCTGGATGTGGCCGATCGTCAGAACAACACTGAAAAAGCGCGCGTCTCTACTGGCCGCGTACATGAAACCATTAACGTCAATCTGCGTGCCTGATTGTCGCCTGAGGCGAACCTGTCACCTGTAGCCTGCGGACTCAGGTGACAGTCACCGCCCGTGGCGGCGGAATAACTTTATAATCGGTACGCAGTGAATGACTTACATTTTGCCCTGATGTATGGAGTTCAAGCGCAATGAAAGTACCGATTTACCTCGATTATGCCGCCACAACCCCTGTCGATCCTCGTGTTGCCACCAAAATGATGGCGTGCCTGACCCTGGACGGCACCTTCGGAAATCCCGCTTCGCGTTCTCACCGTTTTGGCTGGCAGGCTGAAGAGGCGGTGGATGTTGCCCGTAATCAGGTCGCCGATCTGATTGGTGCCGATCCACGTGAAATTGTCTTTACCTCTGGCGCAACTGAATCGGATAACCTTGCTATCAAAGGGGTAGCGCACAACCTGCGAGAGAAAGGCAACCACATCATCACCAGCCAGACCGAGCATAAAGCGGTGCTGGACACCTGCATTCAGCTTGAGCGCGAAGGATTTGAAGTAACTTATCTTGCGCCGGAAAGCAACGGCGTGATTGATCTGCAAAAGCTACAGGCCGCGATACGTGAAGAGACCATTCTGGTCTCCATTATGCAGGTGAATAATGAAACCGGCGTGGTGCAGGATCTGGCCAGAATCGCTGAACTTTGCCAGTCGCGGGGAGTCCTTTTTCACTCTGATGCTACCCAAAGCGTCGGTAAATTGCCGCTGGATGTCAGCACGATCCCGGTCGATCTCCTCTCTTTCTCCGCGCATAAGCTCTATGGCCCAAAAGGGATCGGCGGATTATACGTGCGGCGTAAGCCACGTATCCGGCTGGAAGCGCAGATCCACGGTGGCGGACACGAGCGCGGAATGCGATCCGGCACGCTGCCTGTGCATCAGATTGTAGGGATGGGCGAAGCTTTTCGTATTGCGAAAGAAGAGATGCAGAGTGAAATGGCCCGTCTGGGTGAACTTCGCCTCAAACTCTGGCAGGGTCTCTCAGCTATAGAGGAAGTCAGTCTCAATGGCGATCTGGCTGCTGGCGCGCCAAATATTCTCAACGTCAGCTTTAGTTTTGTGGACGGCGAATCGCTAATCATGACCCTTAAGGATCTGGCGCTCTCTTCAGGATCTGCCTGTACCTCAGCCAGCCTGGAGCCTTCTTACGTGTTACGCGCTTTGGGTATCAACGACGAACTGGCCCACAGCTCGCTGCGTTTCTCGCTGGGACGATTCACCACGGAAGAGGAGATCGACTATGCCATTCAGCTGCTGCAGAAATCGATAGGCCGCCTGCGGGCGCTTTCTCCCGAGTGGCTGGCGTTCAAATCCTCCGGACGAGACAGCCATAATCTTGCTGTTCACGCCTGATTTTAATACTTTGTAAACGAAACCTCCTGCGGGCTGAATGTTGATTCAGCCCGTTTTTCCCTGTTTTCTGAAAGTCTGAGTTAGACGAACGCCAATAAAGGTTTATTGTAGTGACCGACCGTTTTAAGGACGGATAATCATTGAACCCTGTAAGGAGCCATGCGATGACAACCACACCAATGAAAATAACACTGTCAACGGCAGCGGCAGACGCACGCTGGGGCGAAAAAGCGACCCTGACCAGTAACGACAACGGAATGACTATTCATCTCACCGGCAGCGATCCCCTCATTACCATTCAGCGTGCAGCACGCAAAATTGATGCCCAGGGCATTCGCCACGTTGCGCTCGACGGAGAGTGGGATTTAGAAAAAAGCTGGGCTTTCTGGCAAGGCTATCGCAGCCCGAAAGGGGAGCGTACCGTTGAGTGGGCCACACTGAATGAGAGCGATCGCGCAGAATTTGACCGCCGGATGAAAATCATCAACTGGGTGCGCGATACCATCAATCTGCCAGCGGAAGATCTCAGCCCTTCGCAATTGGCGCAGAGAGCCGTAGATTTGCTCAGTGAGGCAGGTGGTGAGGCGGTGAGCTATCGCATCACCAAAGGGGATGACCTGCGTCAACAAGGCTATATGGGACTGCACACCGTAGGCCGGGGATCAACCCGTAGCCCGGCGCTGCTGGCGCTCGATTTCAACCCGACAGGGGATGAAAATGCGCCCGTTTTTGCCTGTTTGGTAGGGAAGGGCATTACTTTTGATACTGGCGGCTACAGCCTGAAGCCCAGTGGTTCAATGGATTCCATGAAGTCTGATATGGGTGGCGCTGCTACTCTGGCAGGCTCGCTGGCGTTAGCTATCAACCGTGGTTTAACCAAACGCGTCAAGTTATACCTTTGCTGTGCCGACAACATGGTCAGCGGCAATGCGTTCCGCCTGGGGGATATCATCAGCTATCGCAATGGTAAAACCGTTGAAGTGATGAACACCGATGCAGAAGGGCGACTGGTGCTGGCCGACGGCCTGATTGATGCCAGTGAACAAAATCCTGAACTGCTGATCGATGCTGCGACCCTGACCGGTGCGGCTAAAACGGCGCTGGGCAATGACTATCACGCGCTGTTCAGCTTTGATGATGAGCTTGCCCGGTCGTTGCTGAGCAGTGCCGAGAGTGAAAATGAGCCATTCTGGCGCCTGCCGCTGGCAGAATTCCATCGCAGCTATCTGCCTTCTAACTTTGCCGATCTGAATAATATTGCTGCACCTTCCCATACGGCTGGTGCCAGCTCAGCGGCAGCCTTTTTGTCACATTTTGTGAAAAATTATCAGAAAGGTTGGCTGCATATCGACTGTTCAGCGACCTATCGTAAAGGCGCCGTTGACCAGTGGTCAGCTGGCGCAACGGGGCTGGGCGTGCGTACCGTTGCGGATCTGCTGCTGAAATAGAGGTCGCTCTGACGGCTTGAGCGGCAGAAAACAGACGAGCAGCTTATGGCTGCTCTCAAAATCGCAGCAAACAATTTGAGGCAGCGCTGAGCTACCTTATGAGGCGGGGCATTCCCGCCCGCGTGATGAGCGGAACGAATAAATGAACCAATCCAACCAGCGCCTTGAAGAGGTGCTTAAACTGGCGGCAACTGAACCCGCCCACCGCCCTGAGTTTTTCACTCTGCTCATGGATGCCAGCGTCTGGGTGCCGGGTGAAAGCCCGGAGCAGGCGCAGGTGACAGCAGAGACTCCGGTTGACCTGCAGCACTGGGAAAAAGATGACGGCACCAGCATCATTCCCTTTTTCACCTCTGTAGAGGCGCTGGAACAGGCGGTGACAGAGGAACAGTCGTTTCTGGTGATGCCGGTACGCACGCTGTTTGAAATGACGATGGGAGAAACGTTGTTTCTCAACCCGAAATTGCCCGCCGGCAAAGAGTTCTCTCCACGGGAAATCACCAGTCTGTTAGGGGAAGGCGCTAATGCCCTGAGCCAGCAAACTGTGCTGGAAGGCGGAACCTCACTGCTGTTGTCAGAAATTGCTGAACCGCCAGCACAGATGATCGACTCCCTGACCCAGCTGTTTGCCAAATACAAGCAGGTGCGCAGAGCCTATGTTGCCCATATTAAAGAGTCTTCTGAAGAGAAGCCGAACCTGCTGATCGGCATTGAGGCCGAGAGTAATATAGAGACGATTATTCAGGCGGCAGGCAGCGTGGCAACGGATACGCTGTTAGAAGATGAGCCGGTTGATATTTGCGAAGTGGTAGAGAATGAGAAAGGCATCAGCCACTTTTTTACCGCACACATTACGCCGTTTTATGAGCGTAAATGGGGAAGTTTCCTGCGGGAATTCAAGGTAAAAAATATCCCTTCGTAGCCCATCAGTGCTGACACACTCTTTTCCTGAGTAACTGAGTAACTGAGTAACTGAGTAACTGAGTAACTGAGTAACTGAGTAACTGAGTAACTGAGTGGCAGCCAGTGAAAAGTGAGCTGGCCGGAAGTAGCGTTAATCCGGGAAATGCGAATCGCAGCCGTACTCAGCAAGGCGTATCCTGCAAGGAGACGCCTTTTTCTTTGCTGTTTGCTCAGCCTGTGGCGATGGGCAGGTCATCACGGCTTCCCCACTCCCCCCAGGAGCCGTCATACAGCTTGACGTTTTCAACACCCAGTGTGGTCAGCGCCAGGATCACCACAACGGCCGTGACGCCCGAACCGCAACTGGTGACAATCGGCTGCGTCAGGTCAACGCCTTGCTGGCTGAAAATCTCTCTGAGAGCCGAGGCAGGCTTAAGCTCTCCGTTTTCTACCAGCGTATTCCAGGGGACATTAAGACTCCCGGGAATGCGGCCACGATGCAGACCCGGACGAGGCTCATCCACTTCACCCCGGAAGCGGTTTGCCGCTCTGGCATCCACAATCTGCGCACCGCCCTCATGGCTGATCAACAGTACGTCCGTCAACCGCTTCACCACTCTCTGATCAAAGCGGGCTTCAAATTCCCCTTCCGGAAGCTCAACAGCACCGCTATCCAGCGTGAGTCCTGCCTCTTCCCAACCTTTAAGGCCGCCCGCCAGAATCGAAACCTTAGCCACGCCAAACTCGCGCAGCATCCACCAGGCTCGGGGGGCCGAAAACAGATTTCCCTCATCGTAAACCACAAGGTGTTTGTCACTGTTTACGCCCAGCTCCCGCATTGCTACGGCAAAGGTTTCGGCTCTGGGTAACATATGGGGATAAAGGCTGGTGTGATCCGACAGCGCTTCAATATCAAAGAACGGCGCGCCCGGCAGATGTTTAGCCAGATATTCAGCCTGAATATTTCTCACGCTTTCCTGTCCCGGCGGCAGCATGCGCGCATCTAAAATTTGCAGATCCGGGTCAGTAAGGTGTTCAGCAAGCCACCCGACGGTGACAAAGAAGGAGGATGACATAACGGCCTCGCTTGAAGGAATGAAAAGAGATGAACGTCAGTGTTAACCATCTTATGCGCCATCACAAGGTGTTCCGGATTGGCCGGTTGATATTCCTTATGAAGTTGAACGCACTACGCAAATATCAGCGCAAATACACCGCAAAACAGCATAATATTACGGCACAGTTCTGAAAGATCACTTGACGGGCTATCCGCGGGGCTGCGGGCCAGGTAATCTTTCGGCTTGAATCCAATGGTGGGTTGCAGTAACAGGTAAGAATTTAATAAGCCACTGCAATATTGTGGATTTTAAGATCGCGTTTTTTACTAAATTGTTGAATATCCGGTAGGCAAGGGCGGCGATGCCCCCTATAATCGGCGCCATTTTCCAGGCCGGAGAGCCTTTTCACCGGTCAAACTCGACATCAAACAGGGGTCCATATGACTATCGAACGTACTTTTTCTATCGTAAAACCGAACGCGGTGGCAAAAAACGTTATTGGTGCCATCTTCAACCGTTTTGAAAGCGCTGGCTTCAAAATCGTCGGCAGCAAAATGCTGCACCTGAGCAAAGAACAGGCTGAAGGTTTCTACGCTGAACACCAGGGCAAACCGTTCTTCGACGGTCTGGTAGAGTTCATGACTTCTGGCCCGGTTGTGGTCTCTGTGCTGGAAGGCGAAAACGCCGTTCAGCGTCACCGTGACCTGATGGGTGCAACTAACCCAGCTAACGCTCTGGCAGGCACTCTGCGTGCAGATTACGCAGACAGCTTCACTGAAAACGCAACCCACGGTTCTGACTCTGCTGAGTCCGCTGCGCGCGAAATCGCCTATTTCTTCGGCGAAGGCGAAGTGTGCCCACGCACTCGCTAAGAGAATAATTGCCTGACGTGAAGCGCAGGGCGTTTACAATTTATTTCCGTGACGCACTTTAACCTGTAGCCACACGCTTGTATGATAATGCGCCCCTGACCTGAGCTTGCTCAGCAGGGGCGTTTTATCTACTTCCCATTCCCCAGAGCCATAACGTGTAATAACGAGGCCAGAGAAAATTATGTCTGAATCTATTGTGAGTCCGTCGTCCGCATCCGTTGTTGTTGCCACGCCAAAAAAAGAAAAAATCAACCTGCTTGATCTGAACCGCCAGCAAATGCGCGAATTTTTCGCCAGCCTGGGCGAGAAGCCGTTCCGTGCCGATCAGGTGATGAAGTGGATCTATCATTACTGCTGTGATGATTTTGATGAAATGACGGACATCAACAAAGTTTTCCGTGGCAAGCTGAAAGAGCTGGCCGAAATCCGTGCTCCCGAAGTTGCAGAAGAGCAGCGTTCTGCCGATGGCACCATCAAATGGGCGATCACCGTAGGCGGGCAGCAGGTTGAAACGGTCTACATTCCCGAAAAAGATCGTGCCACCCTGTGCGTTTCCTCCCAGGTGGGCTGCGCACTGGAGTGCAAATTCTGCTCCACCGCACAGCAGGGCTTTAACCGTAACCTACGTGTTTCCGAAATTATCGGGCAGGTCTGGCGTGCGGCTAAAATCATTGGC
Source organism: Erwinia sp. MMLR14_017 (assembly GCF_033657285.1). NCBI lineage: Bacteria > Pseudomonadati > Pseudomonadota > Gammaproteobacteria > Enterobacterales > Erwiniaceae > Erwinia > Erwinia sp. MMLR14_017. The sequence goes on from NZ_JAWVWP010000008.1 coordinate 100,813, forward strand.
GCCTCTAAAATCACCGGCCAGCGTCCCATTACCAATGTGGTAATGATGGGTATGGGTGAACCTCTGCTCAACCTGAATAACGTGGTGCCAGCGATGGAAATCATGCTGGATGATTTCGGCTTTGGTTTATCAAAACGACGCGTGACGCTTTCCACTTCAGGCGTGGTGCCTGCGCTGGATAAACTCGGTGATATGATTGATGTCGCGCTGGCCATCTCTCTGCATGCGCCCAATGACGCCATTCGTGACGAAATCGTGCCGATCAATAAGAAATACAATATTGAGACCTTTTTAGCGGCAGTGAGCCGTTATATTGCCAAATCTAACGCTAATCAGGGCCGTGTAACTATTGAGTATGTCATGCTCGATCACGTTAACGACAGCACGGATAATGCCCATGAGTTAGCTGCGCTGCTTAAAAACACGCCATGTAAAATCAACCTGATCCCCTGGAACCCCTTCCCGGGCGCACCTTATGGCCGCAGTTCCAACAGCCGCATCGATCGTTTTTCTAAAGTGTTGATGGATTACGGTTTTACCACTATTGTGCGTAAGACGCGTGGTGATGACATCGATGCCGCCTGCGGACAGCTTGCCGGTGAGGTTATTGACCGTACCAAGCGTACGCTGCGCAAAAAGATGGCGGGTGAAGCCATTTCTGTGAAAGCGCTCTGAAACCTGAGCTTCTGCTATCACTGGCGCTGTCAGCCCTGATGTGAAAGGCGTACCATAACGCTGAGTACTTATCAGGAGGTAATATGGGTAAAGGATTCCCATGCTGGCTGGCCGTTGTTGTGCTGGCAGGCTGCGTGACAGTGCCGCAACGTAATGAACGGGTTCAGACCCGGCTTCAGCTGGGGCTTGATTATCTGTTACTTGATAACCTACCCGCCGCCCAGCGTAATTTGCAGCAGGCGGAGGAGCTGGCACCAAAAGATTATCGGGTACAGCTGGCGATGGCACGTTATTACCAGCGTTCGGGAGACTGGACTGAAGCAGGCGGACGTTATCAAAAAGCACTGCGGCTGGCGGGACAAAACCGTGATGTATTCAATAATTACGGTGCGTTTCTCTGTCGTTTAGGGCAGTATGATGCGGCTCAGCAGCAGTTCAGCAAAGCGGCTGAATTGCCTGAAATCGGCGCTCGCGCTGACGCAAGGGAAAATGCCGGATACTGTTATCTGCTGGCCGGAGAACAGGATAAGGCACGGGCCGCGCTGGTCGAAGCGACACAACACGCTGAGGCCAGGGGCAGAGCACTGCTGGCAGAAGCCGAAAGGCGATTTGGAAAGCATGAGCAGGAGATAGCGCGTCTTCTGCTAGATACTTATCAACACAACTTTGCTGCTTCGGCAGAAAGTTTGTGGTTAGAGATTCGCTTCGCCGCGCTGGCGCAGCATCCCGAAGGCGTAAAGCTTGCGGGAGAGCAACTGGCGCGAAATTTTCCACAATCGATACAGCACCTGCACTATTTAGCTAATGAATACTGAAGCCACTCAAGATAAATCAGCAATAAATTCAACAGGCGAGCGCCTGCGCGGTGCCCGTGAGCAAATGGGACTGACACAGCAGAACGTTGCTGAACGCCTCTGCCTGAAACTTTCCACCGTCCGCGATATTGAAGAGGACAAGTCACCAGCCGATCTGGCATCGACTTTCCTGCGGGGTTATATCCGTTCTTATGCCCGTCTGGTTCATGTTCCTGAAGAGGAACTGCTGCCGATGATGGAGAAGCAGGCCCCTGTTCGTGCCGCGAAAGTGGCACCGATGCAGAGCTTTTCACTGGGCAAACGCCGTAAAAAGCGCGATGGCTGGCTAATGATTTTCACCTGGCTGGTCCTGTTTGTGGTGGTTGGGTTGACTGGCGCCTGGTGGTGGCAGAATCATAAGGCCGCGCAGGACGATCTGGTATCAATGGCCGATCAAAATTCGGCAAGCAGCGGCGATAACAGCCAGTCGATCCCGCTGGGGGATAACAGCAGCAATGATGCTATGTCGGCCGATAACACGGCCGCACAAAGCGCGCCTGCTGATACCTCAGCCCAGACGCCTGTTGAAACTGCGGCTCCATCCGCATCCGCTGCGCCGCAGGCTCCAGCCAGTAACGCTGCAACCAACGCTCAGCCCGTTGCCGTTTCGCCTTCTCAGGCACCGGTAGACAATATGGCTAACAGTCAGATGCCAACCGGGTCAGCAGGCGTGAGTGCGCCTGCGGCCGATGCTAACGCGCTGGTGATGAACTTTGATAAAGATTGCTGGCTGGAAGTCAGCGATGCCACCGGCAAAAAACTGTTCAGCGGAATGCAGCGTAGTGGTGGTAAACTCAGCCTGGCTGGTACCGCCCCTTATCGCCTGAAAATTGGTGCTCCGGGTGCCGTCCATATCCAGTATCAGGGACAGCCGGTTGATCTGAGTCGTTTCATCCGGACTAATCAGGTAGCTCGCCTGTCAGTCGGTGCGCAATAACGCCTCTTTCTGGTCGCGAAGAATTGTGGAGAGAGAATATGCATAACCAGGCCCCCATTACCCGTCGCAAATCTACCCGTATTTACGTCGGCAAGGTGCCGGTAGGCGACGGAGCCCCGATCGCCGTTCAGTCAATGACCAACACGCGCACTACTGATGTTGCGGCGACGGTCAATCAAATCAAAGCGCTTGAGCGTGTCGGTGTCGATATCGTTCGCGTGTCCGTTCCTACTATGGACGCCGCAGAGGCTTTTCGTCTCATTAAACAGCAGGTTAACGTCCCGCTGGTGGCCGATATCCATTTTGACTACCGCATTGCCCTGAAAGTGGCCGAATATGGCGTTGACTGCCTGCGCATCAACCCCGGTAACATCGGCAATGAAGAGCGTATTCGCCAGGTGGTGGATTGCGCAAGGCATTACAACATTCCTATCCGTATCGGCGTGAATGCCGGATCGCTGGAAAAAGATCTGCAGGAGAAATTTGGCGAACCTACGCCGCAGGCTCTGCTTGAATCCGCGATGCGTCATGTCGATCATCTCGATCGTCTTAACTTCGATCAGTTTAAGGTCAGCGTTAAAGCCTCCGACGTTTTCCTTGCCGTAGAGTCTTATCGTCTGCTGGCTAAAGAGATCGATCAACCTCTGCACCTGGGTATCACCGAAGCCGGCGGCGCACGTGCGGGATCGGTAAAATCCGCGATCGGCCTGGGGCTGCTGCTTTCTGAAGGGATCGGCGATACGCTGCGCATCTCGCTGGCGGCAGATCCGGTAGAAGAGGTTAAGGTTGGTTTCGATATTCTTAAATCGCTGCGTATCCGTTCACGCGGTATCAACTTTATTGCCTGCCCAACCTGTTCGCGCCAGGAGTTTGACGTCATCGGTACGGTGAATGCGCTTGAGCAGCGGCTCGAAGACATTGTTACGCCAATGGATATCTCCATCATTGGCTGCGTGGTGAATGGGCCGGGCGAAGCGCTGGTTTCCACACTGGGTGTTACCGGCAGCAACAAGAAAAGTGGATTCTATGAAGATGGTGTCCGTCTGCGTGAACGTCTGGATAACGACGACATGATCGACCAGCTGGAAGCCCGAATCCGTGCGAAAGCCGCGATGATGGACGAAAGCCGCCGCATTGCTATCCAGCATTTAGAAAAATAAATCGCTATTTTGGGCGGATGTAGCAAGCAGGGTGACGGAATTTATGTTGCCCGTTTCCTCACTTATCCCGCCCCTGAGTTAAGAAGAGAATAAAGTGGCTAAAAATATCCAGGCTATCCGCGGCATGAATGATTACCTTCCTGCGGAAACCGTTGTGTGGCAACGCATTGAGCAGATCCTCAAGCAGGTGCTGGCCGGCTACGGTTACAGCGAAATCCGCCTGCCGATTGTAGAGCAGACCCCGTTATTCAAACGCGCTATCGGTGAAGTCACTGACGTGGTTGAGAAAGAGATGTATACCTTTGAGGACCGCAACGGCGAAAGCCTGACGCTGCGTCCGGAAGGCACCGCTGGCTGCGTGCGTGCGGGTATCGAACACGGTCTGCTGTACAATCAGGAACAGCGTCTCTGGTATGTTGGCCCCATGTTCCGCTATGAGCGTCCACAAAAAGGGCGCTATCGCCAGTTTCACCAGATGGGCGTGGAGGTCTTTGGCTTGCAGGGGCCGGACGTTGATGCAGAGCTGATCATGATGACGGCTCGCTGGTGGAAAGCGTTGGGCATTGCAGAGCACGTTAATCTGGAACTGAACTCTATTGGATCGCTGGAAGCACGTGCAGCGTACCGTGAGGCGCTGATCGCTTTCCTGGAGCAGCATCAGGATGTGCTGGATGAGGACTGCAAACGGCGCATGTACACCAACCCACTGCGGGTACTTGACAGTAAAAACCCCGATATTCAGACGCTGCTTAACTCAGCGCCTGAATTAAGCGATTACCTTGATGAGGAATCGCGTGAACACTTTGCTGGCCTTTGCCAGCTGCTGGATGCGGCAGGAATTGCCTACACCGTAAATCAGCGTCTGGTGCGCGGCCTGGATTACTACAACCGCACTGTCTTTGAATGGGTCACCTCCAGTCTGGGTTCCCAGGGAACCGTGTGTGGCGGTGGTCGTTATGACGGTCTGGTAGAACAGCTTGGCGGGCGTGCCACGCCAGCGGTTGGTTTTGCGATGGGGCTTGAACGCCTGGTGCTGCTGGTTCAGGCCGTTAATCCGGAATTTGAACCGACGCGCATTGTCGATGTCTATGTTATCGCTTCAGGGCAGGGCGTGCAGTCTGCCGCCATGCTGCTGGCTGAGCAAATTCGTGATGCGGATCCGTCACTGAAGCTGATGAGCAACTTTGGCGGCGGCAACTTCAAGAAGCAGTTTGCCCGTGCAGATAAATGGGGCGCCCGTGTGGCCCTGATGCTGGGTGAAGATGAAGTGGCTAAAGGCGAAGTGACGATTAAAGATTTACGTAATGGCGAGCAACAAACGCTGGCACAGCGTGATGCTGCCGCAACGCTTGCAGCAATGCTGAAGTAGGCCAGTCGCGTTTTAAAGGAGAAGGTTTGCGTGGAAGTTTATAGCAATGAAAACGAACAGGTAGATGCGTTACGCGGCTTTTTTGCCCAAAACGGTAAGGCATTAGTTATAGGCGTGATTATCGGCATTGGTGCTCTGGCTGGCTGGCGCTACTGGAGCAGCCATGAAGATGGCAGCAGCCGTCAGGCCTCTGCGACCTATCAGCAGATCTCCAGCGCACTTGATACCAGCAAGCCTGAAACGCTGGATGCCGCCGCCAAATTTGCCAGCGAAAACAGCAATACTTACGGTGCGCTTGCCTCTCTGGATCTGGCTAAACGCTATGTTGATGGCAACCAGTTGGATAAAGCCGCCAGCCAGCTGCAAAGCGGTCTGAAAGCTACTCAGGACGCGAATCTGCAGGCGGTATTAAATTTGCGTCTGGCGCGTATTCAGCTTGAGCAGAAGAAACCGGATGACGCGGTAAAAACGCTCGACCAGATCAAAGGTGACGGCTGGACGGCGATCGTTGCCGACGTACGCGGTGAAGCCCTGCTCAGCAAGGGTGATGCGAAAGGCGCGCGTGATGCCTGGAGTAAAGGCATTGCCTCTGACGCGTCTCCGGCGCTGAAAGAGATGCTGCAGATGAAAATGAATAATTTACCCGGTTAAGCACCCCGCGGTATAAATTTGCCTCAACAGGCTCAAGAGGGATTTCATGGAATTGCGTAAGATACTTCTGCCGGGACTGATTTCAGTCACACTACTCAGCGGATGTTCATGGTTCAGCGGTGAAGAAGACGTGGTCAAAATGTCGCCGTTACCAAAAGTTGAAAATCAGTTTACCCCGGAAAAAGTCTGGAGCACTTCAGTAGGGGATGGCGTAGGTGATTACTACTCCAACCTGCATCCGGCCTGGGCAGAGAATACCGTCTATGCGGCCGATCGCCATGGTATCGTGAAAGCGCTGAATGCGGGCGACGGTAAAGAGCAGTGGAAAGTCGACCTTTCGGAAAAAACCGGCTTCTTCTCCAGCAACCGTCCGGCGCTGATTTCTGGCGGCGTAACCGTTGATGGTGGGCATGTTTACCTGGGCAGCGAACGTGCGCAGGTTTATGCGCTGAATAGCAGCGACGGTTCCATTGCCTGGCAGACCAAAGCGGCCGGAGAAGTGCTTTCCCGTCCGGTAGTCAGCGACGGCCTGGTGCTGGTTCATACCAGCAACGGCATGCTGCAGGGTCTGGATCAAACCAGCGGTGCAGTGAAGTGGTCCGTTAACCTGGACGTGCCGGCGCTCTCTCTGCGTGGTGAATCTGCCCCTACCGCTGCTTTCGGCGCGGCTATTGTGGGTGGTGACAACGGACGCGTAAGCGCGGTAATGATGAATCAGGGTCAGATTATCTGGCAGCAGCGTATTTCTCAGCCGAGCGGCGCAACAGAAATCGATCGTCTGTCCGATGTGGATACCACGCCAGTTGTGGTCAACGGAGTGGTCTACGCTCTGGCCTATAACGGCAACCTGACGGCGATGGATCTGCGTTCAGGCCAGATTATGTGGAAGCGTGAAATCGGCTCCGTCCATGACATGATTGTTGACGGTGGTCGCATCTACCTGATTGATCAGGATGACCGTGTGATAGCGCTGAGCACCGAGGGCGGCGTAACAGTGTGGCGTCAGAGCGATCTGCTGCACCGCAATCTGACTTCGCCAGTGCTCTATAATGGCTACCTGGTCGTGGGTGATGGCGAAGGTTATCTGCACTGGCTCAACACAGACGACGGACGCTTTGTTGCCCAGCAGGAAGTGGACAGTTCCGGCTTCCAGACTGAGCCTGTTGTGGCCAGTGATAAGTTGTTAATTCAGGCTAAAGGCGGCGAAGTTTACGCGTTCACACGCTAACTTTTTCCAGTCTGAACTTATCTGCAACGGCTCCTGATTCGTCAGGGGCCGTTTCGTTTTTCTCCGGGCGTGGTATTCTTACGCCTTCAGCCAGTGTGTGCATCGCGTTTTTGCCTGTGCACATCAGGCGCTTAATTTTGTAATGAGGCTTCAATATGGTACCTGTGGTCGCGCTGGTCGGGCGTCCCAATGTGGGAAAATCCACCCTGTTTAACCGTTTAACGCACACGCGAGATGCGCTGGTGGCGGATTTTCCCGGACTAACGCGCGACCGTAAGTATGGTCGTGCTGAAGTGGAAGGGCAGGAGTTTATCTGCATCGATACCGGCGGTATCGATGGTAACGAAGAGGGCGTGGAAACGCGCATGGCCGAGCAGTCTCTGTTGGCGATTGAAGAAGCTGACGTGGTGCTGTTTATGGTTGATGCCCGTGCAGGTCTGATGCCAGCCGATAAAGCAATTGCACAGCACCTGCGTTCGCGTCAGAAACCCACCTTCCTTGTCGCCAATAAAACCGATGGCATGGATCCTGACTCTGCCGTTGCCGATTTCTATTCATTAGGGTTAGGCGATATCCATGCCATCGCGGCCTCTCACGGCCGTGGCGTAACCAGCCTGCTGGAAACGGTGCTGCTCCCCTATATGGATAAGGTTGTTGAAGCCGCGCCGCTGACGGAAGAAGAAGAGAACGCCGCTTACTGGGCCGATCTGGAAGCCGCAGAGAAGGGCGAGCAGGAAGCCGCCGAAGCGGAAGATGATTTTAACCCGCTGGATCTGCCGATCAAGCTGGCAATAGTAGGCCGGCCAAACGTCGGTAAATCAACGCTGACCAACCGAATCCTTGGTGAAGAGCGGGTGGTGGTGTATGACATGCCCGGCACCACGCGTGACAGTATCTATATCCCGATGGAGCGCGATGGTCGCGAATATATCCTTATCGATACTGCTGGCGTGCGTAAGCGCGGAAAAATCACGGAAACGGTAGAAAAATTCTCGGTTATCAAGACGCTACAGGCGATAGAAGACGCTAATGTGGTGATGTTGGTTATCGATGCCCATGAAGGGATTTCCGATCAGGATCTCTCCCTGCTTGGTTTTATCCTTAACAGCGGACGTTCGCTGGTGATCGTGGTCAACAAATGGGATGGCCTGTCACAGGAAGTGCGTGACGAAGTGAAAGAGACGCTGGACTTCCGTCTGGGCTTTATCGACTTTGCCCGTATTCACTTTATCTCTGCCCTGCATGGCAGCGGCGTGGGCAACCTGTTTGAGTCAGTCACGGAAGCCTATGACTGTTCCACGCGCCGCGTCAGCACCTCTCTGCTGACCCGTATCATGAACATGGCAGCCGATGATCACCAGCCACCGCTGGTGCGTGGCCGCCGCGTGAAGCTGAAATATGCTCACGCGGGTGGCTATAACCCACCGATAGTGGTTATTCACGGTAACCAGGTGAAAGATCTGGCGGATTCCTACAAGCGCTACCTGATGAACTACTTCCGCCGCTCGCTGGAAGTAATGGGAACGCCAATTCGCATTCAGTTCAAAGAAGGGGATAACCCTTATGAAGGCAAGCGTAACCTGCTGACACCAAACCAGCAGCGCAAACGTAAGCGTTTGATGAGTCATTTAAAGAAAAACAAACGTTAATCCGTAAGGGGGCCTTCAGGCCCCCTTTGTTTCAGGATTTCAACCCTGGAGAATAAAATGAGCCAACCCTGTCCCTTGTGCCACCAGCCCCTGACGTCGATGGCTACGCATTTCCATTGTGCAGAGTGCAATCACGATTTTGCGAAGCAGGCCATATGTCCCGACTGCAGGCAGCCGGTTCAGATCCTCAAAGCCTGCGGAGCCGTGGACTATTTTTGTCCTGCGGGTCATGGCCTGATTTCAAAAAAACGAATAGAATTTGTGCCGTTATCTGAAACGTTATGAGTGCTGATATTTCCTCGCCAGCAATTAATCTTCCATCGTCTCTTTCTTTTTAGCTGCCCGGCACTATTCTTATTAAGTTACCTCCTGTTTAATTGTCTTATTTCTACTGGAAAGTCCGCTTTTTCACTATAAATAAAACCCTGCACTCTTTGCCGTTATTGGCTTCTCTCTATTAATAAAAATAAATAATTTTCTTAAGTAATGATTTCTTATCGTTTTTATAGCGCTGAACGGTTTTGGCAAAACATGGCGAAAGAATAAGAGTTGTTAACTTTCTGTTTATTTATTTATGAACCACGTGGTACAATTTTTTGGTTAACCAGAGCTATTAAACCGCCGCATGGCGCGGCAACCGTGGCTTTGGTTGACAATGGACGGGGTGAGCCCGTAGCGAATTGTTAATGAATTTAGCGTCTAAAGATAATTTTCCTCTCCCTCCGTTTCCGGTCAACCCTGGCAAAATTGGTAGAGATCCAGAGCGAAGATTGTGCTGAAGCCCTATTCAGTCAGGAGTATTTTTACCATGTCTCAAATGAATGCCCGACCCTCGAAAGGGTTGAGCCTCTGGTGCGTCGTGCTGGGGTTAGTCTTACTGGCAACCGGCCTTTTCTTTGTGATTGCTGGTGGAAAACTGGTTTCACTGGGCGGCAGCTGGTATTTCGTTATTGCCGGTCTCTTCACCGTGCTTTCCGCTATTCAGTTCTTCCGCCGTAAATCCTCAGCCGTACTGATTTTTGCCTTGGTGTTTATTGGCTCGGCGATCTGGGCGGTGCAGGAGGTCGGAATGGATTTCTGGCCGCTGGTATCGCGTCTGATGACGCTTGCCGGCCTGCTGCTGCTGGCGCTGATCACGCTGCCTGCGCTGCGTAAGCGCGAAGGCAAGCCCTCTGCGGCTAAACCAGCCTGGGCAATTTCTGCCGCATTAGCTGTGGGCATGGTCGCCACCCTGGTGGGCATGTTCCAGCCGCATCCTGTGGTGGCTAACGGCGAGGAGCTGCCGCTGAAGCCGGTTGATAAAGCCTCTGAGCAGAAAAACTGGGACAACTACGGTAATACTCCTGGCGGCAGCCGTTTTGTCGCCCTGGATCAAATTACCCGCGACAACGTAAAAGATCTGAAAGTAGCCTGGACTTTCCATACTGGCGATATCCCGGAAAGCCCTACCGGCAATGGTGCTGAAGATCAGCAGACGCCGTTGCAAATCGGAGATGTGCTTTACCTTTGTACACCGCATAACAATGTCATAGCGGTCAATGCCGATACCGGTAAAGAGATCTGGAAACGTGAAATAAATGCCCAGGCAGAAGTGTGGAACCGCTGCCGGGGACTGGCTTATTTCGACGCAACGAAACCGCTGACGCAGCCTACCGCGCCTGATTCAACGCCAGTGACCGCAGTGTCACTGCCTGCAGGTGAAACCTGTCAGCGTCGCCTGTTGATGAATACCATTGATGCGCGTCTGATCGCCGTTAACGCAGATAATGGCGAACTGTGTCAGAGCTTTGGCAACAAAGGCGTGGTCGATCTGAAAGCGGGTCTGGGTGATGCTCAGGATCCTAAATATCAGCTGACCTCTGCCCCAACCTTAGCGGGAACTACCGTTGTGGTAGGAGGCCGTGTTGCAGATAACGTTCAGACTGATATGCCGGGCGGGGTGCTGCGTGGTTTCGATGTCATCACCGGAGAGGTGCGCTGGGCATTCGATGCCGGTAATGAAGATCCCAACTACAAGTTGAAAGCAGGTGAGCATTACGTCCGCAGTACGCCAAACTCCTGGGCTCCAATGTCCTATGACGCGGCAATGAATACGGTATTCATGCCAATGGGTAGCTCATCAGTAGACCTGTGGGGAGCTAACCGGACACCGTTAGATCACAAATATGGTGCTTCTATCCTTGCTCTTGATGCCACAACAGGTAAAGAGAAATGGGTTTATCAGACCGTTCATAACGATCTGTGGGATTTTGATATCCCGATGCAGCCAAGCCTGATCGATTTCCCACAAAAAGATGGCAGCACTAAACCTGCCGTGGTCTTTGGCACCAAAGCGGGTCAGATCTATGTACTGGATCGTATGACCGGCAAGCCGCTGACGGAAGTCAAAGAAGTTCCTGTTAAAAAAGGGACTATCCCGGGCGAAGAGTATCCTGCCACTCAGCCTAAATCCGTGGGCATGCCGCAGATTGGCGCGGAAACGCTGAAAGAGTCTGATATGTGGGGCGCAACGCCATTTGATCAGCTGGTGTGTCGCATCGCGTTCAAATCAATGCGTTATGACGGGCTGTACACCGTGCCGGGCACAGATAAATCGCTGAGCTTCCCGGGTTCACTGGGTGGGATGAACTGGGGCAGCCTCTCTACTGACCCTAACAACAATCTGATCTTTGTGAACGATATGCGTCTGGGCCTCTGGGTACAGATGATCCCGGCGAACACGGGTGCTATCGCTCGTGGCAGCAACGGCGGTGAAGCAATCAATACCGGTATGGGCGCTGTGCCGTTGAAAGGGACGCCTTATGCCGTGAACAAAAACCGCTTTATGTCCCCGCTGGGCATTCCCTGCCAGAAACCGCCATTTGGAACGCTTTCAGCAATTAACCTGAAAACGCAGAAGCTGGTGTGGCAGGTTCCGCTGGGCACCGTGCAGGATACCGGTCCGTTTGGTATTAAGATGCACGCGCAAATGCCAGTTGGTATGCCATCACTGGGTGGTTCACTGGCAACGCAGGGTGGGCTGGTGTTTATCGCGGGTACGCAGGACTACTATCTGCGTGCATTCGATACCGCAACCGGTAAAGAGGTATGGAAAGCCCGTCTGCCAGTCGGTAGCCAGGGCGGACCAGTCAGCTATAAGTCGCCGAAAACAGGTAAGCAGTACATCCTGATCTCTGCTGGCGGTGCGCGTCAGTCGCCAGATCGCGGTGATTATGTGATCGCCTACGCACTGGATAAGTAAGCGCGTAAAAGCACTTTATTGAAACACAAAATGCTTTCATGAGTTGAACTGCACCCCAAAAGTTGGGTTCCCAACTGAATAAGGTGCAGTTTTTTATAGTGAAGCGATAGTAGTCGCTACACTATTGACGTAGTAACCTTTAGACAGAAAAATTCTCCTCAAAATTACTGCGTAAAGGATTAATATAAAAGGAATCTCTGCGCGTATGCCGCGCAAAGACTGTCAGTCTGTTTGCCTTAGGAAAGCTTTAGCAATTTCGATAAGATAAATTTATATTATTTATTTTTTCCATACCCGCATTATCCTTTAATACCCTGAATTTATAATAAGTTATTGATTTTTTTGAGCTGCGCTCGAATCTCCATGTATTTTATACGGCCAGGTGATTTATTATGAAAATAAGGTCAATATTGATTTTTATTTTTTTTAAATTATTGGGGCGGCAGCGGAATAGTTATTACCTAATGCTGCTTTCTAAGACAATTTAGGTTTTTTCTACTTGTTTTTACAGGGCTATATATTAATAATTCCCTGGTATATACAGGATTTGTTGGTTTTTTTAGAACTATTATTGTCTGTCACGGATGACGTCAAGAATGAAATTCAACTTAGTATCCCGCAGTAATAACTATTTTCTGCTGTTTTTATTTTCGGTTTTGGGTTTTTTTGCCGCTTTGCCGCCTGTCTGTGCCGCCCCCGGCGATGAGCAATTCCTTCTGCAGCAGCAGCGCCAGCAGGCGCTGGAAGAGCAACTGACTCCGCCCGTGCCCGATGTACGCTTATCTGTGCCCATGACGGCTTACGGTAAGATTACCTTTCCCGCCGAAACGCCCTGTTTCAGGATTAATAATGTGACGCTGAAAGGCCAGGATGCGCTGCCGTACTGGTTGCCGTTGCAAAAACTGGCTGATCAGGCGGTTGGAAAATGCCTCGGCAGTCGGGGGATTAACTTGCTGATGAGCTCGCTGCAGAACCGGATTATTTATCATGGCTGGACCACAACTCGTGTACTCGCTCCCGCGCAGGATTTGAAAAGCGGTTATCTGCAATTGGCCATACTACCCGGCAAAATTCGCTATGTGGTCATGACGCCGGATAGCAGCCGATGGTTCTGGCCCTACAGCGCTTTTCCCCCTCATGACGGCAATTTGCTTGATTTGCGTGATATTGAACAGGGGCTGGAAAACCTGCAGCGCCTGCCAACCGTTCAGGCGCAGATGGAAATTGTTCCGGCTGAGCAGCCGGGCGAGAGCGATATTATTATTTCCCGCCAGCAGAGTAAGTTCTGGCGGCTTGGTTTGTCGCTGGATGATTCCGGCACCGTCGCTACCGGACGCTATCAGGGCGGGCTGACGCTCTCTCTTGATAATCCACTGGCGCTCAGCGATCTGTTCTGGTTTTCACTCACCCACGATTTACAGCCCGGAGGGGAGAAAAGCAACCAGAACCTCAGCGCCTGGTGGTCTGTCCCGGTGGGCTGGTGGTCGCTCTCTTTAACCGGCAGCGACTATCACTATCATCAGACGGTCGCTGGCCTGACGGAAGATTACCGCTATGCGGGCAAAAGCCAGAATCTGGGCGCCCAGTTCAGTCGTGTGCTGCACCGTAGCAGCGCGCAAAAAACTACCCTGAACTATGACGTGCAGACCCGCACCACCCGCAACTATATCAACGACACTGAAGTGGAAGTGCAGCGTCGTCACGTCTCCTCATGGAAGGCGAGGCTTCAGCACCGGCACTATATCGGCCCGGCGACGCTGGATGCGGGGATCAGCTATCAGCGCGGTACCCGATGGTTTGGCGCGCAACCTGCGCCGGAAGAGCTGTTTGATGAAGGCACGGCGCTCAGCCGTATTCTGCGTACCGACGCCCGCCTGAGCCTATCGTTTGCGCTGGCCGGAGAAAATTTTCGCTATGACGTGGCCTGGCAGCGTCAGACCAGTACTACGCCGTTAACCACCCAGGATCAGTTTTCAATTGGTGGCCGCTGGACGGTACGAGGCTTTGATGGTGAGCGAACCCTCAACGCCGATCGCGGCTGGACGGTGCGCAACGATTTATCCTGGCAGTTACCGCTGCCGGTAAGCGAGTTTTACCTGGCCGCGGATTACGGCGAAGTGGCCGGTAAAGGCACGGAAATGCTGGTGGGTAATCATCTGGCCGGCGGTGCGGCAGGGCTGCGCGGCAAAATCTGGAAAGTCAGCTATGACCTGTTTGCTGGCGTTCCCTTCTCCCGTCCGGAAGGATTCAAAACCAGTCCGGCCACCTTTGGTTTCAGCCTGAATATGGATATCTGACCATGCGTTATAAGGGATTTACGGTACATGCACCGCTGCTGCTGGGCGGAGAGGATGGCGAGGCCGAAATACTGGGTGCCGCCGTCTGGCTCTGGATGCATTCGGCTATGCATCAGGATGCACCGCTGCATGTGCTGCCGGTAGTATTGCTGCCGGTCATCAAGCGTCGTCAGTATGTACTGGTTCAGGAAGGCGACCGCCCGGTGTTTTTTCTGAGCTGGGCGTGGATGGATGAAAGTGCAGAGCAGCGTTACCTGAACGGGCAAGTGATCACTCTGCCGGAAGAGGACTGGTGCTGTGGCGAACGGATGTGGTTTCGGGACTTTATTGCCCCGTTTGGTCACGCACCGCAGATGTTCCGCCTGCTGCGTGAAGAGATATTTCCCCACCCTATTGCCCGATCGCTCTGGCATCGGGGCGGGGACAAAGGCAGGCGTATTCAAACGTTTTATGGCAGCCGTGTTACCGGAGATGAGCTGCTGCAATGGAAACATGCACATCCGCTGACCGTTGCATGAATGCAAAATTGACTATCCGTACCTGACGGATACCGGGCTGATTTAATGGATTGAGAGAGAAAAGGAATTCACCGATGAACAGGCTTTTGTACCGCGTTGTGTTCAACAAAGTCCGTGGCATGCTGATGGTCGTGGCAGATATCGCGCGCGCCTGTTCGGGAGGATCCCCAGCTTCGGGCATCGGCCATAACCACCTCCGGCTTATCTGCCGTCTCACCGTCGTAAGCTTCAGCCTGTGGCTGTCGACCGGGGCCGTGCAGATGGCGCAGGCCACTATTGTGGCCGATAAATCCGCGCCGGGTAAACAGCAACCGACGATCGTCGCCAGCGCCAACGGGACGCCGCAAGTCAATATTCAGTCTCCTTCCGCCAGCGGCGTCTCACGCAACATCTATAGCCGTTTCGATGTTGATAAGAACGGCGCGATCCTGAATAACGCCCGTAAGAATGCCTCTACCCAACTGGGGGGGATGGTCAGCGCTAACCCATGGCTGGCGAAAGGCGAGGCCAAAATTATTCTCAACGAGGTGAACGCCCGCGATCCGAGCCGCCTGAATGGTTACATCGAAGTTGCAGGCCAGAAGGCGCAGGTGATCATCGCCAGCCCGTCCGGTATTACCTGCAACGGCTGCGGCTTTATTAATGCCGGACGTGCGATGCTGACCACTGGTACAGCGCAGATGCAGAACGGCAATCTGACCGGTTATCTGGTAGATCGCGGTGAGGTGGTGGTCGAGGGGAAAGGACTGGACGCCTCGCGCCAGGATTACACTGACATCATCGCCCGGGCGGTAAAGGTAAACGCCGCGATTTATGCTAAGGATTTGAGAGTGACCGCCGGGCGCAACCGGGTAGATGCGGCGCATGAGACGACGACGGCGCAAGTGGATGACGGTTCGGCCAGACCGCAGCTGGCGCTGGATGTCTCTCAGGTTGGCGGCATGTATGCCGGGAAAATTCGCCTGCGCGCAACGGAGAAGGGCGTTGGGGTGCGCAATGCGGGCACTATCGGCAGTGAGGCGGGGCTGGTGACGGTCACTGCCGACGGGCGTATAGAGAACAGTGGCGAACTCAGCAGCCAGGATGCCCTGCAACTAAGTTCCGCCTCCGGGATCACCAACAGCGGTAAACTGCTCAGCCAGCAGGGACTGGGAGTGAATACTTCAGGGAATATCAGCAACAGTGGAATTGTCTGGTCATCGACTGATGCCACGCTGGCGGCTTCGGGAGCATTGCAGAACAGCGGCTTGATTACCGCCAGCAACAACGTGACACTGTCCGGTTCAACCCTGACCAGCAGTAGTACAGGCACCCTGGCGGCGGGCAAACAGCCTGATGGGCGCATCGGCAGCAGCGGCGATCTGACGCTGAGCGCTTCAGGTCAGCTTAAGATCAACGGCATAAACCTGGCTGGCGGCACCCTTCGCGTTGCCGGTCAGGGAGTGGATGCCTCGGGAAGCCAGACACAGGCGAAAAATATCACCCTGGACGCCAGGCAGGGGAATCTCACTACCGCCTCTGCGCAGGTGATTGTCGACGGTACGCTGACTGCTACCGCCGCCGGGACGCTGGACAACGCGGCCGGGAAGATAGCTGCCGATAAACTTTCTCTTACCGCCAGTAGCCTGAATAACCAGCAGGGTCAACTCATCCAGAGCGGCACGCAGTCACTCACGCTGAACCATCAGGATGGCATTAATAACCGGGGCGGGAAGATAGCCACCAACGCCGCCGATATCACCCTTAAAACCGCTTCGCTGGATAACCGCAATGGGGAAATCATCCACGCCGGTAGCGGTACCCTGAAGGTCGACGCCGTCACCTTCCAGGGAGATAACGGCAGCATGGACTCCTCAGGTACGCTGGCCCTGAGCAGTGAAAACCTGGTGCTGGATGGCACCACCACCTCGGCAAACCGTATCCACATTGATGCCGGAAATCTGTCGAACCGCGACGGAAAGCTGGTGCAGAGCGGGCTGGACACAATGACGCTGAACGTCCGGAAAAATACCGATAACCAGGGCGGGCTGATCGCGGCCAACGGCGCGGTAACGCTGACTACCACTAACCTTGCAAACAGCGGCGGCCAGGTTCTGGCTGCGGAAAACGGTAGCCTGACGGTAGCAGCTTCCGGACAGACAGATAATCATAATGGCATGCTGACGGCGAATGACGGGCTGACCCTTACCACGGGGCAGCTTAACAATGACAAGGGGCAGATTAGCGTGCAGCAGGGCGCGGCACGAGTAATCAGCACCCGCCAGTTGTCGAACGTGGCCGGACAGATTACTGCCGCAAAAGACGTGCAGATCACGGCAACTGGCCTGGACTCCAGCCAGGGACAGATCGCGGGAGATAACCTTTTCCTGGCGCTGGGCGAAATGGTCCTGAATAACCAGAATGGCGTGCTTGCGGCGCAGAATGTGCTCACCGTCAGCAGTGGCGAGCTGAACAACAGTTCGGGCCTTATGCAGTCCGGGGCGGGGATGCAGATTGACACTCATGGCTACGCGTTCAGCAACCACAATACCCAAGACAGCGGCGGCATTATCAGCTTCGGCGATCTGAACGTGACCGCCGGTGCTGTCAGCAACCAGAACGGGATGCTGGCCGGGGCCGGGGCAACGCGTGTTCAGGCGACGGACGTAGATAACAGCCGGGGCATGTTGGCCTCTGAATCGGGCCTGCAACTGAACGCGCAGTCGCTGAATAATCAGAGGGGAGCGCTTAGTTCCGGGCTAGAGATGGCGCTGACGCTTGCCGGGATGCTGGATAACAGCGCGGGTAAGATCAGTTCCAGGGGTAACCTGAATGCTGATGTCGGGCAGCTTGAAAATGCTCAGGGTGTGGTGGTGGCCGGAGGCGATGCATTGCTGAACGTCATGCAGACCATCAATAACCGCCAGGGACAGCTGGCCGCGCAGGGCAATTTCACCCTGCATACTGAAACGCTGAATAACGACGGCGGTCTGGTACAGAGCGGTAAGGCGATGACTCTGACCGCCGGACAAATCAGCAACCAGAACAGCGGTGACACCGGCGGTATCATCAGCCAGGGCGATATGCAGATCGATGCCTCTGCGCTGAATAACGACAACGGCGTGCTGATCGCCGGGAAACAAACGGTACTTGATGCCTCCACGTTCAGCAATATTGCCGGTACCCTGGTGGCGCTGAATACCCTGAGGCTGAGCGTGCAGAGCGACACGGATAACCGCCAGGGGCTGATCCAGGGCAAGGGTATTGTACTGGATACCCGTGGTCATCTGCTGGATAACCGGGAAGGCACGGTCAGCAGTCTGGCTGCCATGCAGCTGGCGAGCGGCGGGGTGAACAACCAGAGCGGTACGCTGGGCGCGAAGGGTGACTTCAGTTTACAGGCAGACCGGCTGGATAACGGCGAGGGTGGACGCGTAGTAGGCGAGAGCAGCGCCGTTCTCACCCTGGCGCAGTTGCTTAACAACGGCGGGCAGATACAGATTGTCGGCAGCCTGCTGGTCAGTGCCGCACAGGGCGTGATTGATAATACGCTGGGGTTGATACGAAGCGGAGCCACCACGACGCTTGCCGCCGCGTCGCTGATTAACCGCGATACCTTGAGCGCCGAAAAGGGCATTGAAGGCCGGGATATCATTATCAACAGCGCTGAGCTGGATAACAGCACTGGCAGCGTGCTGGCCGGGCAGGATCTCTCCGTTATCAATTATGGAACGCTTGATAACACGGGCGGCGAACTGGCGGCGGGTAATATGTTGTCGCTTAGCGGTACGGTTCTGGAGCTGATGAACCGAGCCGGGGTAGTCAAAGCTGGCCAGCAGATGACCGTGCAGGCAGACCGTCTGGGCGGCGACGGCCAGCTGCTTTCGCTTGGTGATATGACACTGAGCAGCCACAGCGACATCAGTAACAGCGGTGAAATGATTGCCAATGGCAGTTTCAGCCTGACCACACCGGGGGCGGTCACCAACGGCGGTAAGCTGCTGGCGGGTGCAAAACTCGATCTGACCTCGGGCAACCTGCTTAACGCTACAACGGGCGAAATCGCCGCCGGATCCACCTGGCTGACGATGGCCGACACGCTGACTAATCAGGGCCTGATTGACGGCAGCGAAACGCGGCTGGTGGCTGGCATACTAACCAACAGCGGCACTGGCCGGATTTACGGCGACTATTTGGGAATCCAGGCCGGCACGCTGAATAACCTCGCGGAGGACGGCGTGGCGGCGACGATTGCCGGACGCGAGCGCGTGGATATCGGCGCGGGAACGGTTAATAACCTCGACCATGCGCTTATCTACAGCGGCGGTGAGCTGGCACTGGGCGGTGCTCTTAATGAGAACGGCATAGCAACAGGGCAGGCTGGGGTACTGAACAATCACAGTTCGACGATAGAATCCGCTGCAGATATGGCGCTCTCGGTGGGGCAGCTTAACAATATCAACGATCATTTTACCACCGAAGTGGTGCAGGTTTCCAGCGAACAGATAACCGAATATCAGCACAGCGGCTCGTCAACCCGCTGGTCGGCGGACGAGGAAGGCGTGTTTATCGACCGCAACTCGGCGGATAACCTGCTGAACCTGAATACGCCGGAAGATACCGGCAGTAACAACGACAACTTCTATCAATACGACTACACCCGTACCACGGAAGAAGAGGTGATCAAGAAGAGCGATCCGGGGAAAATCCTCTCGGGTGGTAACCTCTCAATTCTCGCAGATCGGGTGCTGAACGATAAAAGTCAGATTGTGGCGGGCGGCACGCTGGGGATAGTGGCACAGAGCGTGGATAACGTGATGCCGGAAGGCAGCCGCCGGATAACAGATGAAGGCTCGGTCACCCACTACTCACGCAAAACGCACAAGGGGGGAGACGACCAGGGGGAAAGCACTTCGGAGTATGTGCCGCCGGTGGTGATCCAGTCCATTACCCTGAAACCGGGCAGATTGGAGAGTAACAGCCAGCCGCAGGGCAGCGGTCTGAAGATTGCGGCAGCAGAGCCGCAGGGAACGGACGCCACTACAGGCGTCATCGGCAGCGTGTCGGCGGCGGTGACGGGGAGCGATATCCTTCCCGGATTGCAGAACATTGACGGGGCGGAGGTTCCTGCGACCGGAGACCTGACGGCGGGTAGCGTGCTGAGACCGGGGCAGCAGTATGAGGTGCCGGTCAGCAATGGGGCGATGGTGGTACGCGTCAGCGGGCCGGATACCCGTCTGCCGGATGCCAGCCTGTTTAGCACACACCCGGAACCGGAGGCGGGATATCTGGTGGAAACCGACCCGCGCTTCACCAACAACAAACAGTGGCTGGGTAGTGATTATATGCAGGACGCCTTCTCGCTGAGCGGGGACAACCTGCATAAACGTCTCGGTGACGGCTATTACGAGCAGCGTCTGGTGCGCGAGCAGGTTATCACCCTGACCGGAGGGCGCTATCTGACAGATTACCGCGACGACGAGGCACAGTTTAAAGGGCTGATGGACGCGGGTATTGCCTTCGGTAAGGAATATAACCTGATACCGGGCGTGGCGCTGAGTGCGGAGCAGATGAGCCTGCTGACGGAAGATATGGTGTGGCTGGTGAACAGCGACGTGACGCTGGCTGACGGTACGCGGCAGACGGTGATGGTGCCGCAGGTCTATGCGCGGGTGAAGGCGGGGGATATCGACGGCTCGGGCGCGCTGCTGGGCGGGCAGAGCGTGGTGATGAACCTGAACAGCGACCTGCTCAACAGCGGCACGATAAGCGGGCGGGAGGCGGTGCAGCTCACCGCAGAGAATATCACCAACCGGGCGGGCACGATCCAGGGGACAGACGTGAGCATGCTGGCGCGCACGGATATCAATAATATTGCGGGCGTGATAGCGGGGAATAACTCGGTGCTGGCGGCAGCTGGTCGCGATATCAATATTATGTCTACGATCCGCAGCGCGCAGAGCAGCGCCGGAGAGAACCATTTTGCGCGCACCACGCTTGACCGGGTGGGCGGGATTTACGTGCAGGACGAAGAAGGCAGGCTGTCCCTCAGCGCCGGACGGGATATCACCCTGAGCGGGGGACAGGTGGTCAACAGCGGCAGCCAGAGCCAGACTATGCTCAATACCGGGCGTGACCTCAGCCTTAACGCAGTGATGACCTCTGCCAGCGACAGCCTGACGTGGGACAAAGATAACTGGCTGAAGCAATCGGTCACACAGTATATGGGCAGCGAAGTTACCGGAGCGGGCTCGGTGCTGCTGGCCGCCGGGCGGGATGTGAAGGCCCAGGCCGCCACGGTCAGCGCAGGCGACGGCTTGGGCGTGAAGGCGGGGCGCGATATCGGCCTCACCACCGCGACGGCGGACAGTGACTTTGAATCGCATCACAAATCCACCGGCGGCAACGGAACGTTCTCAAAAACCACTGCCATTACCCACGATATGGTGAACAGGGAAACAGCGCAGGGCTCGGCGCTCAGCGGTGATTCGGTGACGATGCAGGCCGGTAATAATCTGCTGATTCAGGGCAGCAGCGTGGCGGGCGATAACGACGTGCGGCTGGCGGCGGGGAACAACCTGACCATCACCACTGCGGACGAGCACAACGAAGAAAGTCATCAGCGTCAGGAGAAAAAATCGGGCCTGTCGGGAACCGGCGGTATCGGGGTGACGTACGGCACGCAGCAGTTGAAAGTGACGGATACCGCGCAGGATGTGACACAGCAGGGCAGCACCGTCGGTTCGGTGGACGGCAGTGTGTCGCTGAGTGCGGGTAATACGCTGACGGTGAAGGGTTCAGACCTGGTAGCAGGGCAGGATATGGCGCTCAGCGGGAAGGAGGTGAATATTCTTGCGGCGGAGAACCAGAGCACGCAGACGCATAAAGTGGAGCAGAAGCAGAGCGGTCTGACGCTGGCGCTGTCGGGTGCTGCGGGCAGCGCGCTGAATACGGCGGTGACACAGGCGAAATCAGCAGGGGATGAGAGTGACGGGCGGCTGGCCGCACTGAAGGGCATACAGGCAGCGCTGAACGGCGTGAGCGCCACTCAGGCGGCGCGGCTGGACGGGGCTAAGGGTAACGATGCGGCAAACAATAACACTGTCGGGGTGAGTCTCTCTTACGGCAGCCAGTCGTCGAAATCTCAGAGCACGCTGACAGAGAAAACGCAGCAGGGCAGCACGCTGACCGCAGGGAACAACCTCAGCATCCGCGCGACTGGCAGCGGCGTGAAGGGAGAAAGCGGCGACATCACCGTTCAGGGCAGCCAGCTACAGGCGGGCAGGGATATGCAGCTGTCGGCGAACCGCGACGTGAACTTGGTTTCAGCAGAGGAGAGCAGCAGCACGCGGAGCAGCAACAGCAGCCGGGGCGGCAGCGTGGGCGTGGGCCTCACCGCCGGTTCGGGCGGTGCGGGACTGAATGTCTCGGCCAGCGTGAACAAAGGCAAAGGCCATGAGAACGCCGACAGCGTGAGTCATGCAGAGACGCA
This sequence comes from Erwinia sp. MMLR14_017, assembly GCF_033657285.1. Lineage (NCBI taxonomy): Bacteria > Pseudomonadati > Pseudomonadota > Gammaproteobacteria > Enterobacterales > Erwiniaceae > Erwinia > Erwinia sp. MMLR14_017. The sequence goes on from NZ_JAWVWP010000008.1 coordinate 122,863, forward strand.
GGTGAAGGCGGGTAATCAGGTGACCATTACGTCCGGTCGCGACACGCTGCTGGCGGGGGCGCAGGTGAGCGGAGAGAAAGTTATAGCGGACGTGGGCCGCAACCTGACGCTCGCCAGCGAGCAGGACCGCGAGACCTACGATTCGAAGCAGCAGAGCACCAGCGCGGGGGCGGGCTACACCTTCGGTGCGGGAACGGCATCGGCAAGCATCAGCGCTTCACGCGATAAAATGCACAGCGACTGGAAGTCGGTGACTGAGCAGACGGGTATTTTTGCGGGCGCGGGCGGTTTTGATGTCACGGTGGGCGGACACACGCAGCTTGACGGTGCGGTTATCGGTTCAACCGCCAGCGCAGATAAAAACACACTCGACACCGGAACGCTGGGTTTCAGCGATATTCATAACCACGCGGCATATGACGTTGAGCACGCTGGTGCAGGTATCAGCACCGGCGGCAGCATCGGCGACCAGTTTGCGGGCAATATGGCGAACGGCGTGCTGTCGGGGCTGAACGGTTCGGACAACGCGGACTCGGTGACCAGAGCGGCGGTGAGCGCAGGAACGATAGTTATCCGTGACCCGGCAAAGCAGACGCAGGATGTTGCAGGGCTGAGCCGCGACGTGGAAAATGCCAATCCGGGTCTGGATGAGATCTTTGATAAAGAGAAGGAGCAGAACCGGCTGAAGGCGGCGCAGCTGATAGCGGAGATAGGTTCTCAGGTTGGCGATATCGCCAGAGCCGAGGGACAGATAGCCGGAGAAAAAGCGAAGCGTGACCCGGCAGCGCTTCAGGCCGCCAGAGAACAACTCGCCGCTTCCGGCAAGCCGTTCACGGACGCGGACGTGGCGAAGCAGGCGTACAACAACGCAATGGCCTCGTTCGGCACGGGAAGTGCACTGCAACAGGGAATCAGCGCGGCGACGGCGGCGATACAGGGCCTGGCGGGCGGAAACATCGGCCAGGCCATCAGCGGTGCGGCAAGCCCCTACCTGGCGGAGCAGATACACGTCCTGACGGAAGGCAACCCGGAAGCAAAAGCGATGGCCCATGCGGTTGTCGGGGCGGTAGCGTCTTACGCGTCCGGCAACTCAGCGCTGGCGGGCGCAGCGGGCGCGGTCAGCGGGGAGCTGATGGCCGGGCTGGTGATGAAGCAGCTGTATCCGGGCAAGGAAGTCAGCGACCTGACGGAAACGGAGAAGCAGACCATCAGCGCGCTGGGCACGCTGGCGGCGGGTCTGGCGGGCGGCGTGACCGGTGACAGCACGTCGGATGCGGTGGCGGGTGCGCAGGCGGGCCAGAACGCGGTTGAGAATAATTTACTCGGCGGTAGTGAAGATGCTCAGGCTGCATGGATACGCCAGCATGGAATAGACATGGCAAGTTGTGCCGATGCGCCGGGTTCTGCAAGCTGCCAGAAAGCGATGAATGAACGAGATGCTGTTGGGCTGGCACTGGCAACGGGAAGTGTAGCGTTGCTACCAGGTGGTGCTCAGGCAATGTGGGGACTGGGTGCAGGCGCGAATGCAGGTATCGGTTATTTGGCGGATGGCACGATAGATCCGGCAAACGCAGCGATAGCGGGTTGGGTGAATGTTATCAGCATGGGTAATGGCCTGGCGGGTACCGTGGGCTGGAACGCCGCAGGTGGTGCGCTGGGTAACTGGATTGATGACAAAGATCCACTGTCTGGTGCGCTCATCAATGGTGCTGGATCTGGTATCGGCTATGGCATTGGTAAAGGGCTCTCATGGGGAGTTAATGCCGGGGCAAACTGGTGGAAAGGTGGCTGGGATCCGAAATTTAATGCCGACCTGAGACAGTTCAAAAGAAATGAAACCAAGCAATGTCCCAAGTTCAATTGGTGACATTGGTGGTAGTATCACTTCAGAAGCTGGAGGTAAGTATACAGAATACAAAATGAAGCAGGAAGGAGATCGTAAATGAAAGTACTAAAATTAATTCTTCCTCTGGTTTTTTTTATTGTACTTAGCATGGTTTCAATTTTTCTAACAGGGATCGTTTTATATGTATGCGGAGAATTTTTTTTCTTTTTTTATAAAGGAATATCAATGTCTTTTTCATCAAAGATTTTTTTATTTTTAAGTAAAATAAGTATATATATTGGTAGCTTTGCAGGTTTAATGTTATGGATAGCCAACTTGCTAAAAAAATTATCAATTTAAATATCAGTGAGTTGTCGTTGAGAATAACTTCCTTGGAGCTACATCTTCCGACAAACTCGAAAAAGCCATTGAGAAAATTAAGAACGGCGATAAATCGCTGGCTGCCGCAAATGAACTGCTGAAGCTGGAAAATGCCGATAAGCGCAGTGATGCGCTGGTCTCCAAATTCACCAAAGATCCTTCACAAATGAACAGCACGGAACGCGCTGAACTGGCGGGTTATCTGCGGGTTTATGCTGCTGAAATGGAGAAGGAATATGGCGCAGCAGTCTCGCAGGAACTGGTTAAAGGCATGCTGTCGGGGCAGGATTATATAAAACGTGCGCCTGACTCAGAAGCGATGAGCAAAGCTCAGTCGATAATGAATACCTGGGGTTATCATAAATCGAATGCAAGTATTGGAGATGCACCGCTAACGTTTAGTGGCTCGATTCTCGGTAGTACGATAAAGGAAACTATTGCCATTAATGCCGCAATAGGAACCACCGTTAATACGCTATCCCAGCTGGTCGGAAAAGATCCGTTCAGTTATGTAGATGCTATTATGGCTGGTATAACCTCAGCGGCGACGACAGGTAAAGGTATCGGTACATCAGCCGGAATAAATATGGGTGGGGCTGCTATAGGTAGCGGAATCAAAGGGGAAGATCCTACCAACTCTGTCATTGGGGCTGGATTTGGTAGCGTGGCGGGTAGCGTTGGCGGTAAAGTACTTACTGATAAAGCGGCAGGTATAGTTAAAGATACTACAGCTGATAGCGGAAATCGGCAGCCAGGCAATAGACGTTGCCAGGACGGAAGGGCAGATAGTTGCGACAAAAGCCGCAAACGAGCGGATGAAGGATGTTTCGCCTGAACAGCTGAAAACAGCAGAAGCGGACTGGCGGAAGGCGAATCCTGACAAAGAGCCGACGTCTGACAATATTAACGGTCAGGCTTATCAGAAGTTCTACAACCAGGCGTTTAAAGAGAGCGGGTTGGGCACGGGCGGTAAGGTGCAGCAGGCAATTCAGGCGGCCACGGCGGCGATGCAGGGTCTGGTGGGCGGCAATATCGGTCAGGCCATCAGCGGCGCGGCGGCACCGTATCTGGCGGAAGTGATTCACGATATGACCACCACGAAAGGCCCGGACGGCAAAGAGGTGGTGAATCGCGAAGCGAACCTGATGGCGCATGCGGTGGTTGGCGCGGTCACGTCATACGCGGCGGGCAACAGCGCGCTGGCGGGTGCATCAGGCGCGGCGATGGGCGAATTTATTGCACAGCAGCTCTATCCGGGCATTGACCGCGAAAATCTGAATGAAGAGCAGAAGCAGACCATCAGTGCGCTGGGAACGCTGGCTGCGGGGCTGGCGGGCGGGGTTGCCGGAGACAGCACGGCAAACGCTGTTGTGGGGGCGCAGGCGGGTAAGAACTCTCTGGAAAACAATAATCTTGCGAGCGTGCTGGCCGCAGCGAATAAACAGAGGCCCGGCACCACAGCGAATTACGAATCCGGGACCCAGGCTGCTATTAAAGAAGCCTGTAACGGAGGAACACCGGTATCCTGCGAAACGGCAATGGCAGCTGTTGGCAGCGTTATAGTCTGGCCTCTGTTACCGGAAATAGCAGCAAGTACAAGCCTGATAGGTGCAGGAGCCAATGCCGGGGTAGGTTTACTGATTAATGGTGAAGTGAATCCGAATGATGTCATCCTTGGTTACTGGACAGGAGCATTTACGGCAGGAACCGGGCTGTGGGGTACAATGGGAGTGAATGCGGTCAGCGGAGCTACATCCAGCTATCTGAAAGGCGATGATCCATTAAAAGGTGGTGTGATTAGTGGAGTGGCTTCGGGTATTGGATATGGAATTGGTAGCAAATTATTTGAGATGCCTCTTGATAAAGTCTTAAACCCAATGAAACCGTGGAAAGAATGGATTTGGACTGATGTCGGAATGGGGATATCTAAACCTTTACCGATAGAACCGTTGCCTGGAGTTGCAGGCAATATCGCTGGTTCTGTAACAACAGAATATGGTAATGATCAAGCAGGGAAAATTTTGGAAGGTGGGAAATGAAAAATTCATCCTCAAAATGGTTTTTTATATTTATTTACCTGATAGTATCTCTACCTACTGGTATATTTATTTCGGCTATGACCACTCAATTTTTAATAAAGCTGTTTTACTTTTTCTTTCATGATCTGCCTTTGGATTTATCTTCAATTAATTATGTGAAAATTTTGAAAGGAAGTATCGGTGGAGGACTTATTGGAGCAATAGGTTGTTGGTGTATTTATTACCAGAAATGTAAGAAAAAGAGATAGAAAGATATAGTAACTGATAGCGGAGATATGGATACAGGTTGCTGACGTAGCCAGAACACAGGGTCAAATCGCAGGCGAGAAGGTGAAGCGCGCTCCACAGGCGCTTGCGGCGGCAAAAGAGACGCTGGCGGGCAAAGGCAATCTGAACCCGACCGATAAGCAGATAGCCGACCAGGCGTACAACACGGCGATGGCACCGTATCTGGCTGAACAAATCCATAAGCTGACCGAAGGCAATCCGGAAGCACAGGCAATGGCCCACGCGTTAGTCGGGGCGGCCACCTCGTATGCAGCCGGTAACAGCGCCCTGGCAGGCGCAGCGGGCGCGGTGAGCGGCGAACTGATGGCGCAGCTGGTGATGAATCAGCTATATCCGGGTAGAACGGTCAGTGAACTGACAGAGACGGAGAAACAGACCGTCAGCGCACTGGGTACGCTGGCGGCGGGTCTGGCGGGTGGCGTCACCGGAGACAGTACGGCGGATGCGGTAGCGGGGGCGCAGACGGGCCAGAACTCGGTTAACAATAACTTATTTGGCGGAACTGAAGCAGGACAGGAGAAGTTCGTGCAGGAGCACGGTAAAGAAGTGCTGTCCTGTGTAGACGCTCCATCTTCAGCCAGCTGTCAGCGCGGCGAAGCAGTCAATAAAGCGATTGCAGGCGTGCTGGCAACGGGTGGGGTGGCATCTTTAACGGCTCCAGCCCAGGCGATGTGGGCGTTGGGTGCCGGGGCTAATGCCGGAATGCAGTACATTGATAAGGGTGAGGTTAACCCGATTAATTCAGTGATAGCTGGCTGGGCAAATGTCATCACTAACGGTAATAGTCTGGCCGGAACCGTTATCTGGAATGCTGCCGGAGGTGCCTTAACCAATCAGATCAACGGCGATGATCCACTGACTGGCGCTATTACAAACGGTGTTGGTGCAGGCGTGGGATATGGGGTTGGCAATTATATTGTGAAGCCGATTGCAAATACAGCAGGTAAGTTGATTACCGGAGGCTGGGATCCCAAGTTTAATCCTGATCTACTGAAATACACTGAGATTAAGGGACATTTGGGAATTTCTAAGGAGATGTTGCCGAGTACGATTCCCGGAGCGATAGGAAACGTCACCGGTTCTTTAAGTTCCGAATATGGCAGTTCTGAGGCTCAGAAGATTATTGATAAGGTTAGCAAATGAACCTCCAGCCTGATGTTTTAAAAAAAGAGATTATTCTAAGTTTTTGCATATTTGTTACCTGTTTACTATCCGTAATTATCACTGGATTATTAGTAAAACTCTTTTTTTTCACAATTTTGTGGTTTTTAACCGACGAGTTTGGATTGACATGGAATGAAGTTTTACGAGGAGTAAAGATTGGTGGTGTCGGAGGAGCTATATTGGGAGCTGGAATAGTGTTATTTCGCCTATTTAAAGTGAAAGGCTTTTAACTTCCCCAGATAAGGGCTGAGCCGTGATGTGGAGCGTGCGAACCAGACGCTGAGTCCCATACTTTGATAAAGAGGAGGAGCAGAACTGGCTGAAGGCGGCGCAACTGATAGCAGAAATAGGCAGCCACGCAATGGGCGTTGCCAGGACTGAAGAGCAGATAATTGCGACAAAAGCCGCAAACGAGCGGATGAAGAACGTTTCGCCTGAACAGCTGAAAACAGCAGAAGTGGATTGGCGGAAGGTGAATCCGGGCAAAGAGCCGACGTCTGACGATATTAACGGTCAGGCTTGTCAGACGTTCTACTACCTAGCGTTAAAAGAAAGCAGGTTGGGAACGAGCGATAAGGTGCAGCAGGCAATCCAGGCGGCCACTGCGGCGATGCAGCCTCTTGTGGGCGGTAGCATGGCGCAAGCCACCTCAGATCCTGAGTAAAATTCTTAGCAAGATCTCGGCGTTGGCCGTGATCTTTTACCTGTAGACCGGCCCAGCTTGGATCTTCTGACTGCGAATGCAGGTATATAACGATTCTATCCACAAACAGGGAATGACCTGTCACAACAAACGAGTAAGGAATACACCATGAAGAAGATGATTGTAGGGATTGTTTTGGCTGGTAGCGTAATGACGAGTCCTCTGGCAACGGCGGACAGGCAGACGGTCAGCGTGGGGTACGCCCATAGCAAGATTCAGGATATGGGTAATCTGAACGGCGTGAATCTGCAGTATCGCTATGAATGGAATTCTCTGCTGAGCATTATCGGCTCTTTCAGCTATATGAAAGGTGATGACAGCGATGTATATCATGATGCCGCAAATGATTCCTATAAAACGCGCTTTAAGACGAAATACTATTCGCTATTGGCCGGGCCAGCTTACCGCATTAATGATTATGTCAGCGTTTATGGCTTGCTGGGTACGGCGTATACGAAAACAGACGGTCGCTATGAATGGCGTAATAGCGTGGGTGCCGATGCTGCGGACGGGCATCTGACCATTGAGGGTTCTGCCCATTCAACGAATCTGGCTTGGGCTGCGGGTGTGGCAATCAACCCCGTTGATAATCTGTCAGTCAATATTGGTTATGAAGGCTCCCGTACCGAACTTAACGGAAGTGACAAATCCATCAATGGCTTCAATGTGGGTATCGGCTGGCGTTTCTGATTTGCATCATTACGCGCCTGAAGGCGCGTATTTCTTCCCCAGACGATCTGATGCCGCACGTGTAAGCGCGGATGAGGTAGTGGGATAAGAACTCGCTCCAAAAAAACAGTGCTATAAGTAAGGTATATTTTGTGGTTTTTTTCGATAAATTAAGGATGATTATATGTGTGCAAAATTAAATTTAATGGCTGTACTGATAGTCAGCTCATTAATCACAGGTTGTTCTTTAAGTTTCAGGTCAGCGCCAAAAGAGTATACCTGATCGGATGCGGCACATATCAGAATACAAGATTCTGGTAATACTGTTATTCGTTTCTATAATAAAGAGGGTAATTGCTTTAAAAAAACTGCCGAAAACGTCTAACATCTGCATTATCTATTATTGGTGTCTCTACATCAGGTGAGAAAAAATAGCAGGCATGCAACCATCTGATGATATAAAAGGAATGATGGTAAAAGAATACAGTATTAAGCCCGGGCAGAAATTAACAGTAACCCACTATTATAAAGAAAATCATACATATGGTTCATTTGAACATGAATATTCGGAAAGATTTATCCCTCAACCAAATCATGATTACGATATAATTGTTGGCGATCGCATAATAACTATTAAGGATCTCACTCCTTCAGCTAGTAAAGACTACAGTTGGACCGGTGATTTATGCAAGGCAGGTTTATTGGATTGGTGATGTTATCAGTAAGAACTGCTGCGCATGCGGAGCGCAATATCAATATCACCGCCGCAATATCATTTTTAATTAAAAATCTCGGCCATCGAGCGCGACACGATGCTTACGGGTGCAACGGGCTGAACATAGCGATGACGCAGGTGAAAACGTCACGGGCTGAGGGTGGCGCAGCGGCACCCCAGTCCGGCTGGGGTCATTCACAACATGACCATCAGAATCGCAAAAACGGGTGCCACAGGTATTTTTTACCAATTATTGCCCTTCTTTCCAGAGCTCAATCAGCGCCGGAGGCGCCTGATCTTCCGGGATTAGCAGCACAATATTTCCCATCTGATGCGGTGTCGCATAGCTGACCTCAATGCGAAAGTAGCGTTGATCGCCCCGTCCCACCCGGCTCTGCTCTCCCGGCGGTTCGCCCAACGGCATAACCTGACGCAACACGTTACAGACGTGCTCACGCTGCGGCGGGCTGAGCTGTCCCAGCGCGATTCGTCTGGGTCCAGCAAGCCTGGGGATATAAGCAAATCCGCCTTCACGCGCTACGTCAATGACAGCATCATCACTCAGTTCCGGCAGGTTGTTCATGCCAGTACACCCACCTCTTTCCAGGCATTTTCAATCGCCTGACCCACCGCCTTGTTAAACCGTTTCTCGCCGTGGCGAACGGTAAAATCGGCAAAGGTTTTAAAGTCGGCATTTTGCGGCAGCGTCTTGTCGCAAACGGTGTCATACCAGGCATAACCCGCCAGCTCCCAGGCATAGCCGCCCAGCGTTTTAGCCGCAAGACAGAAAGCGCGATTAGGAATGCCGGAATTCAGATGCACGCCGCCGTTGTCGTCCCGGGTCTGAATATAGCCCTGCATATCGGCAGGTTGAGGATCTTTGCCCAAAAGCGGATCGTCATAGGCCGTGCCGGGTGCAGACATTGAGCGCAGCCCTTTGCCGTTGATGCCTTCAGCCAGCAGCCCCTCGCCAATAAGCCAGTCCGCCTTGTCAGCAGTTTGCTTGAGGTGAAACTGCTTAACCAGCGAGCCGAAAACGTCAGACAGTGACTCGTTGAGTGCGCCCGCCTGTTCAAAATAGATCAGGCCCGCTTCCGTCTCGGTCACACCATGCGCCAGCTCATGACCCACCACATCCAGCGCTATAGTAAAACGGTTAAAAATTTCGCCGTCGCCGTCGCCAAATACCATCTGCTGTCCATTCCAGAAGGCGTTCTGATAAGCCTTGCCGTAATGTACGGTGCCTTTCAGCGTCAGCCCCTGGTTATCCAGCGAATTACGTTTGTAAGCCTGCCAGAAAAAATCGTAGGTGACGCCCAGATAGTCGTAAGCTTCATTGCTGGCGATATCGGTACCACCCGGCTGGCCCTCTGCACGCACCAGTTTGCCGGGCAGGTTCTGGGTCTGTTCTGAATCATAAATTTCCCGCTGGACCTGGCCAGGCGTGGCGGTGCTGGCACCTTCAGGCTTGATCCAGGTTTCCGCCATCAGCGTCTGGACATGCGCCAGCGTGTTGCGCGCGCAGCTTTGCTGCATGCCGGAACCGTTATCAATGATTTTACGCAGAATATAAGGAGGAATAACGCCATAGTGCATACCGTGCTCCCTGGTCGACGATGTGTGTCAGGAAAGTATAGTCATCACTGGTGAATTTTGCAGCAAAGAGGAGGGGGAGAAAGAGTACCACTGATTAGCAAAGAGCGGGTCATTAACAGGTGACGTCTGCTTTAGCGGAAAACAGATAAACTCTGTCGCCTGATATGCAGACGACAGTCACTTCATTCAGAAGATTTTTTGCTTTTGCGTACAGGCTTAAGCGGGGTGATGGCGGTAACCTCGCTCTCTACCCAGCCATCGTCCAGCCGGGTTTTAAGCGTATCACCGGGCGTTAACTGCCGGCTCTTTTTCACCACCTGACCATCTGCGGCGGTGGTGACGCTGAAACCGCGCGCCAGCGTTGCCAGCGGACTGACGCCTTCAAGCTGGGCGGTGAGTATTGAGAAGCGCTGTTTGCCGCCGTTCAGCTTAAGCTGCATCGCCTGTTGCAGGCGGTACTGCCAGTGCTGAAGCTGCTGCTGACCACGATGAATACGCCCCTGCGGCTGAAACGCGCTCAGCCGCTGCTCAGCGCGTTCCTGCAAACGGATAGCCTGTCGCACTCTTAACTGCATTGCGTCGTCCAGACGACGTTGCAGACGCATCAGTGAGGTCTGCTGGCGTGCCAGGCGTAACTGAGGATGCTGCTGTTGAAGACGATGCTGCAAACGGGTATAGATACGGTTCTTCTGAGCGAGGTAGTAATCCATCGCCATTTCCAGCCGGGTTTGCTGAGACTGTAGCTGCCGCAGCAGCTCAATCTGATTGCGGCTGACCAGCTCTGCCGCTGCGGAAGGGGTTGGCGCGCGGAGGTCAGCAACGAAGTCAGCAATCGTCACGTCAGTTTCATGACCAACGGCGCTGACTATCGGAATGCGGCTGGCAAAGATAGCTCGCGCCACGCGCTCATCGTTAAAGCTCCAGAGATCTTCCAGCGAGCCGCCGCCACGACCCACAATCAGCACATCGCACTCTGCACGCGCATTCGCCAGCTCAATGGCGCGGACAATGCTGGCTGGTGCGTCAACGCCCTGAACAGGAGTGGGGTAGATGACTATCGGCAGAGAAGGGTCGCGGCGGTGCAGCACGCGCAGCACATCATGCAACGCCGCGCCGGTGGAGGAGGTGATAACTCCAACCTGACGAGCCGGGTCCGGCAACGGCTGTTTATGATGCTGTTCAAAAAGCCCCTCGCTGAGCAGCTTTTGCTTCAACTGCTCGAACTGCTGCTGCAACAGACCTTCACCGGCTGGCTGCATGCTTTCCGCAATCAGCTGATAATCACCACGCGGTTCATACAGGGTAATGGTCGCTCTGACCAGAATCTGCTGGCCATTTTGCGGCCGAAAGGTGACCCGCCGGTTACTGTTGCGAAACATCGCACAGCGAACCTGCGCCCCATCGTCTTTCAGGGTGAAGTACCAGTGACCGGAAGAGGGCTGAGAGAAGTTGGAGATTTCAGCACTCAGCCAGACCTGGCCCATTTCCTTTTCCAGCAGCGTTCTCACCGTGGTATTGAGACGGCTGACGGTAAATATATTGGCAGATGGCGGTAGCGACATGTGATGAAGATCAAACTTTAAATCAGGGGGTTAATTAACCGATACTACAGGCCTTGTCAGCGGGATCAAGAACTTTTCGTAAATAATGCTGGAGGCAATCGATTACGGCCTGTATAATGCCGCGGCAATATTTTACAAGTTCTCATTCACCCTGAGGTTGAGATATTGCCATGCTAAGAATCGCTAAAGAAGCCCTGACATTTGACGACGTTCTGCTCGTTCCCGCTCATTCGACTGTCTTACCCAACACGGCTGACCTCAGCACCCAGCTTACCAAAACCATCCGCCTGAACATCCCTATGCTTTCCGCTGCAATGGATACCGTGACCGAAGCTGGTCTGGCTATCGCACTGGCGCAGGAAGGTGGGCTGGGCTTTATCCATAAGAACATGCCGATCGATCGCCAGGCGGAAGAAGTGCGCAAGGTGAAGAAACATGAAAGCGGCGTGGTTACCGATCCGCAAACCGTACTGCCAACCACAGCCCTGAGCGACGTCAAGCTGCTTACCGAACGTAACGGCTTTGCCGGTTACCCGGTGGTGAACGGCGACAACGAGCTGGTGGGGATCATTACCGGCCGTGACGTACGCTTCGTGACCGATCTGAGCCTGCCGGTTTCGGCTGTGATGACGCCGAAAGAGCGTCTGGTGACTGTGCGCGAAGGCGAAGCCCGCGAAGTCGTGCTGCATAAAATGCACGAAAAGCGTGTGGAAAAAGCGCTGGTGGTGGATGACAGCTTCCATCTGCTCGGCATGATCACCGTTAAAGATTTCCAGAAAGCGGAGCGTAAACCTAACGCCTGTAAAGATGAGCATGGCCGTCTGCGCGTAGGTGCTGCGGTTGGCGCTGGCGCCGGTAACGAAGAGCGTGTAGACGCGCTGGTTGCCGCCGGTGTTGACGTGCTGCTGATCGACTCTTCCCATGGCCACTCTGAAGGCGTTCTGCAACGCATCCGTGAAACCCGCGCTAAATATCCTGATCTGCAAATCGTAGGCGGCAACGTCGCGACCGGCGCTGGTGCTCTGGCACTGGTTGAAGCTGGCGTGAGCGCAGTGAAAGTGGGTATCGGCCCTGGCTCCATCTGTACTACCCGTATCGTAACTGGCGTTGGTGTTCCCCAGATCACCGCAGTCTCTGACGCAGTAGAAGCGCTGGAAGGCACCGGTATCCCGGTTATCGCTGATGGCGGTATCCGCTTCTCTGGCGACATCGCTAAAGCTATTGCGGCTGGTGCTTCCGCTGTGATGGTCGGTTCTATGCTGGCTGGTACCGATGAATCTCCTGGCGAAATCGAACTCTACCAGGGTCGCTCTTTCAAATCCTACCGCGGCATGGGTTCTCTGGGCGCGATGTCCAAAGGATCTTCAGACCGCTACTTCCAGACCGATAACGCAGCAGACAAACTGGTGCCGGAAGGGATTGAAGGCCGCGTGGCTTACAAAGGCCTGCTGAAAGAGATCGTTCACCAGCAGATGGGCGGCCTGCGCTCCTGTATGGGGCTGACCGGCTGTGCTACTATCGACGATCTGCGCACCAAAGCGGAATTTGTCCGCATCAGCGGCGCCGGTATTTCGGAAAGTCACGTTCACGATGTGACCATCACCAAAGAGTCCCCGAACTACCGTATGGGTTCATAAAACCCTGACTTCACGCCCGGCTTAAGCCGGGCGCTTTAATCCTAATCCCTGAATTTGTTATATCGCCCTGGAATAGCCCAATGACGACGGAAAATATTCATAAACATCGCATTCTGATCCTTGATTTCGGCTCGCAGTATACGCAGCTGGTTGCACGCCGGGTGCGTGAACTGGGCGTCTACTGTGAACTGTGGGCGTGGGATGTCACCGAAGAGCAGATCCGCGGGTTTAACCCGAACGGCATCATCCTGTCCGGTGGCCCGGAAAGCACCACTGAACACGCCAGTCCGCGCGCGCCAGAGTATGTCTTTAATGCTGGCGTACCGGTGCTGGGCGTCTGCTACGGCATGCAGACCATGGCGCTGCAGTTGGGTGGCGAAGTGAAAGGCTCTAACGAGCGTGAGTTTGGCTATGCGCAGGTTGAAGTTGCCGTACAGAGCGCGCTGACCCGTGACATCGAAGACTCTCTGAGCGCTGAAGGCAAGCCGCTGCTGGACGTCTGGATGAGCCACGGCGACAAAGTTTCCGCTATCCCGGCTGATTTCGTGACCGTTGCCAGCACTGAGACCTGCCCGTTTGCCATTATCGCCAACGAAGAAAAACGTCTTTACGGCGTGCAGTTCCACCCGGAAGTGACCCACACCCGCCAGGGCCTGCGTCTGCTGGAGCGTTTTGTACGCGACATCTGCGAGTGTGAAGCGCTCTGGACGCCAGCGAAAATTATCGAAGACACCGTTGAGCGCCTGCGCGAGCAGTGCGGTAACGACAAAGTCATTCTGGGGCTGTCAGGCGGCGTAGACTCCTCCGTAACGGCAATGCTGCTGCACCGCGCGATAGGTGACCGTCTGACCTGCGTCTTTGTGGACAATGGCCTGTTGCGCCTGCATGAAGCTGAGCAGGTGATGGATATGTTTGGCGACCATTTCGGTCTGAACATTATTCATGTGCCAGCCGAAGCGCGTTTCCTCGATGCGCTGGCCGGTATTGATGAGCCAGAAGCCAAGCGTAAAACCATTGGTCGCGTATTTGTGGAAGTGTTCGACGAGCAGGCTACCACGCTACGGGATGTGAAGTGGCTGGCTCAGGGCACCATCTATCCGGATGTCATTGAGTCTGCGGCTTCGGCCACCGGTAAAGCTCACGTGATCAAGTCGCACCATAACGTGGGCGGCCTGCCGAAAGAGATGAAGCTGGGTCTGGTTGAGCCGCTGAAAGAGCTGTTTAAAGATGAAGTGCGTAAGATTGGCCTGGAGTTAGGTTTGCCTTACAACATGCTTTACCGCCATCCGTTCCCTGGGCCAGGTCTTGGCGTACGCGTACTGGGCGAAGTAAAGAAAGAGTATTGCGACCTGCTGCGTCGAGCCGATGCAATCTTTATCGAAGAGCTGCATAAAGCTGACCTGTATAACAAGGTGAGCCAGGCATTCACCGTGTTCCTGCCGGTTCGCTCAGTGGGAGTGATGGGTGATGGCCGTAAATATGACTGGGTTGTCTCCCTGCGCGCAGTAGAGACCATCGACTTTATGACCGCTCACTGGGCGCATCTGCCTTATGAGTTCCTGGGCCGCGTCTCTAACCGCATTATCAACGAAATCGACGGCATCTCCCGCGTGGTTTACGATATTTCCGGTAAGCCGCCAGCGACGATTGAGTGGGAATGATCCGTCAATAGCCTCTGATACTGACAAAAATAATCTAAACCGCCTTAATATAAAGGCGGTTTTTTTATATGGTTTTCAATAACATCAGGCAAAAACCACTTTCAGGCTGCCCGGCGTGCGGCGCGGCTTTCCTACCACAATTTGCACATCGCGCCCCAGGCGGGTCAGGCATTCCAGCATTTTAGCTTCGCTAATGCCCCGGAACTGTCCTCGTAACATATTGGAGAGCTTGGGTTGAGTCATTCCCAGCAACTTTGCGGCTTGCTCCTGTGTCAAACGACGGCTTTTAATGATATTACCAATGGTAGTGGCAAGTTGGGCTTTAACCTGCATCTCTTCAGCATCAACTTTGCCAATATCGGCATAAACGTTACCGCTGCTAATCTCGATCTCATGGCTCATATTTTCCTCCTTTGGCATGATTTTCTGCCGCTTTAAGCCGTTCGCGGATCTTGTGCATATCGGGTTTTGGCATAGCTATCCCTGATGAAGATTTTTTCTGAAAAACATGCAAGACATAGACTGCTTCACCAAACTTAACGGTATAGACTGCCCGATACGTATCACCAAAGAAATCTTCTGTCACTTCGAGTACGCCAGCCCCGCTAAACCCTTTCAAGGGTTTGGTTTGGGTATGTTTACCGCCAGCCTGGGCAAGGTGCAGGGCATAACCGAAAACATCCTGTACATCATCAGGCAATAACTGAAAATCTTTCTTGCTGCTCGCAACCCAATAGAGTGTTTTCATCCGCATTATCCCTGCGAAAATTATATCCATATGGGTATAATTTAGCATGGCGAATAACGACAGAACAGGAAGAATGTTGGTTTTATTGATCTCATGAAACACTGAGTATGAACTGGAAATCAGTCATAAGTCATCAGCTATTAAAAGCCAGCGCGAACGCTGGCCTGGCCGGTGAGGTTCAGATAGTTGGACAGCCCTAATGCAGCAAAAACAGGGTAGCCAG
The DNA here is from genome assembly GCF_033657285.1 of Erwinia sp. MMLR14_017. NCBI lineage: Bacteria > Pseudomonadati > Pseudomonadota > Gammaproteobacteria > Enterobacterales > Erwiniaceae > Erwinia > Erwinia sp. MMLR14_017. Next base: position 138,074 of record NZ_JAWVWP010000008.1, read on the forward strand.
ACCCAGGAAAATAAAGAAGCCGCCGGTGTCGGTGAGGGCGGTGATCAGTACGCTGGAGCCTACCGCCGGATCGCGTTTGAGTTTAGTCATGCACAAAGGGATCAGCACGCCCATCAATGCCGCCAGCAGCAGGTTCAGCACCATCGCCAGCATCATTACGCCGCCAAGTGCGGGATTGCCATACATAGCCCAGGTGACGCCGCCCATGATGCCGCCCCAGCAGATGCCGTTAATCAACGCTACGCCAAGCTCGCGGCCAATCAGGAAAGAGAAGTTGCCCGGCTCAACCTGATGCAGGGCTAACGCACGCACAATCATCGTAATGGTCTGATTTCCCGTATTGCCGCCGATACCGGCAACAATGGGCATCAGCGCGGCCAGCGCGACAATCTGTGAGATGGTGCCTTCAAAAAGGCCGATGACCCTGGAGGCCACAAAAGCGGTACAGAGGTTGACCGCCAGCCACGTCCAGCGGGTGCGCACGGCTTTTCTGACCGGCGCAAACACATCTTCATCAGGATTAACGCCACCCATTTTACGGATATGGCTGTCATTGGATTCGTTAACCAGATCGATCACATCTTCAACGGTTACGCGGCCCATTAATTTGCCTTTAGCATCAATAACGGCAGCTGAAATCAGGTTATAACGTTCAAACGCACCCGCTGCGTCCTCTGCTTTGTCATCAATACGGAAGGTTGTGGGCTTGTCGTTCATCACCTCAAAAACCATTCGCTTGGGTTTGTTCAGTAAAATATCGGTCAGCGAAAGTTCACCCAGCAGGGTGTTGTTTTCATCCGTAATAAACAGTTTATCTGTGCCTTCAGGGATCGACTTTTTACGCCGCAGATAGCGTTGAACCGTGGCGAGCGTCACGTCGGCTGGCATGGTGATCAGTTTGAAATCGGTGATCCTTCCCACTCGGTCGCGGTCAAAATCCATTACCTCCAGCACGCGGGAGCGCTGTGCCGGATCCAGAGAGGTCAGCAAACGTCCGGTTAAATCGCGCGAGAGATATTTTGCCAGATAGACCTGTTCATCTATATCCAGCGGTTCGATAGCCCGCAGTAAATCGCGGTCGCTCATCTCTTCAATCAGGCTTTCCCACACGCTTTCGGAGGCTTCCACCAGCACCATCCCGCGGCGCTCGGTGTCAATCAGACGCCACAAGGCCTGACGTTCATCTTCCGGCAGCGCTTCAAGCAGGTCAGCAAGGTCAGCGGCGTGCAGCAGAGGAATATAGCTTCTGATCTCTTCCGCCTCTTCCCGATGCGATTCAGCTTCAGCAGCTGTTTCCTTAAGGGGACGTTCGAGAAGCGTATCGACCAGATCGTTATCGTTAAGCAGCAGAGTTAAAATACGGCTGCGAATTTCAGCAAGCTGCTCACTGTGGGATAAAGCTACAGACATAAAAATTCCCTTGAGTCTGGCAAAAGAGGAGCGAAAAGGTAAGTATTGCCTAAATCAGGCAAAAGAGTGAGAGAAGTCGCTTTTTTTCAGGCAACTCCATCAGGAAGGGCGCAGGAAGAGCGACTTATTTCGTTACCGCAATGGGTTGTGCAACTTCCTGTTTTTTCTGCTGATGATGCTCAAAAGCGGCCGGGACGAGGTAAATTAACCGGCCGGTTAAAATGATAAAACTCACCAGCAGGACAATACGGGTCATACGGCTGGTTTTCTGACGTTTTCTGAATGATATGGCGCTGTTCACGCGGCGTTTCCAGTTAGGCCCGAAGGCGATGATATAATTTAGACACAGCTACAGTATCAGGTCAACGTAATGCGCCCTGCTCATGATGAAATTTTCAACAAAATTTTACCTGCGGGATTTTGAAGGAAAGCTAAACGGCGGCATAACAGGCAGAGTAAAAAAGCTCTGGTTTGATGCAGATCAAAATCCTTCCCTCCAGCGATCCTACTATGACCAAATCACCCCCTTTGCATCAGGAATGCTCTGTTTAAATCATCAGCAAAATAACAGAACTATTGAGCCTAATGAGAACCAGCAGTTGGATCGCCCGTTTTAGTCAGAGTTCGTCAGGATTACCGTTAATTTTACCTCTGCTCCTGATGCCGCTCTCCACCCAACTTTCTGTCCGCCTGGGCATTGAAAGCGGCTATGTCTATCTGATTTATCTTCCGCTGGCGATGCATATCGCTTTTCTGCTGGTATTCGGCTGGCGAGCGATGCCGGGATTACTTTTGGTACTCTCTCTTTACTATTTTCAACGTTACAGCCTGGTGCCTGCAGCCCTGATCGTTTTGGCAAACATAGGCTCGCTGGCGCTGGGGTGGAAAGGCTATAAGCTGCATGCCGGACGGCGATGGAATGCGGATTATGGCGGGACCAGTCTGATGAAGGTGCGCCTTCTGTGGCTGGCTTTTCTGACGCCGTTATTGTTTATCCTCTGTATGCAGGCGGTTGCTTATTCAGGATTTGTCCCTCGTAACGGGACTGTGTTCAGTCCTGAACTGTTTACGCTGCATATTTTATTAAACTTTCAGTCTTTATTGCTTTCCTGCCTGACGATGATTCAGGTCTATTATTTTGCTATCCGCTGCCTGCGTAAGCCCAGGCTGGCTAAAGTGATTTTCCTGCGAATTCGTAAGCAGGCTGCTCCCACCGTGAGCAGAGAAGAGGTACTCTGCTGGTCAGCGCTGGTTGCTTTCCTGCTGGTCATGCTTTTTATGGCTCACAAAAATCAGCAAAATTTACTGGCCAGCGACTACGGTCTGCCATTAATACTGCCATTAATGCTCTGGTCAGCCATGCGTTTTGGCTATCTTTTTACCTCGCTAAGCTGGGCGGTATTACTGGTACTGCTCTATCAACTCCGGGATCGCTTCCTTTCTTACGGCACGGAGCCGTACCATCTCGCCGTGATGTCCGCTAACCTGCTGGTCTTTAGCCTCACTATTTTGCTAATGGCATCCATCAGCACCCGTCAGCGGCAGATGCTGGCTCAGGCGAAACAGACGGCGCTGCGAGATCCGGTCTTTAACCTTCCCAATTTGCGCGCGCTAAGCGCAGATCTGGCAAAGAACCCCCTGAATATCCTCTGCTTTTTCAGCGTGCCCGATCTTGATCGGTTGAGCCGAATCTATGGGCTGCGTCTGCGGATTAACTACAAACGTGGCCTGGCCGCGCACCTGGGGGCGGCGTTGCAGTCAGGGGAGGAGGTCTACCAGCTGCCGGGCTTCGACCTGGTTATCAGGCTGAATTACAGCGGCCATCACGCCCGTATCGAAACGATCACTACCAGCATAAAGGCGTATCACCTGCAATGGGAGGGGCTGCCCATTCATCCTGAAATTGGATTCAGTTACTGCAGCGTCCGGCGTCCGGTCACGCACCTCTATGAACTGCTGGGTGAGATGAGCGCTATGGCGGAACAGTCGCTGAAAACCGGTATGGCTGAGAATTTGTTGCAGAATAACAGCCTGCCTGTACAGCGCCGCGTGGCCGAAAAAGTGGCTTTGCTGAATGAGATCAAAACCACGCTAAGCCAGCAGGGCTATCCGCTGTGGGTGCAGCGCGTCAAAGGGATCAGGGGTGATGATTTCTACGCTATCACCCTGCGAATGCACGATCGGGCGGGGAAGACAATATTGCCAGCTCAGTTGGAAGAATTTGGCTTAACCTGGGATGTGGACCGCTGGATGATCGAGCAGTCGCTCGCTTTTATTGATCGTTACCGTCGGGCGTTGCCGGGCAGCCGGTTCGCCATCCCGCTCTTTATCTCCACTCTTTGTCGGCCCCGACTGGCAAAAGAGATTGCGCATTATCTGGATGCATACCGGCTGGAACCCTGGCAACTGATTGTTCAGGTGCCGGACTCTCCGTTGCTCAGCCACGCCAGTTGGGGATGCAGCGCAATTGCGCAGCTTCGCCTGTTGGGTTGTGCGGTGGCGATTACAGAATTTGGCAGCAAATTTGCCAGTTATGCCAGCTTACCGGAGCTGGAGGGGGATTTGCTGAAGATTGATGCCCGTTTTGTAGAGAATATGCTGCAAAGCAGCCTGGATTATCAGGTGATTCAGGCTCTCTGCGTATTAGCCAAATCCAGGAAAATGCAGGTGATAGCAGGGGGAGTAAGTTCACAGGAAGTGGAGGAAGAACTGCGTCGGCTGGGCGTGGACTATCTGCAGGGAGAAAGTATCGGCGGAGAGCGGTCTTTAAGGGAATTGATTGGGGTAACACGGGCGATTTGATTTCGCCCGTGCCGCTTTACTCTTTGATCATCTCTTTTTGCGCCAGCAGCGTGGCAAAGCGCAGGGGAATACGGTTGCCATGCTCATCGGTGCGGTGAAGCTGACCAACATGCTCGTTATATTTAACGATGTGCCACTTACGGTAGTAATCGCTAAGCTCGCCTGACTTAAACGCAAACGGGAAGCCCTGGTCGCAGGGATAATCTTCAGTATCCATTGCGGCCACAATCAGGTTATAGCCACCCTTAACCGTGCTGGCCTGCATATCTGCTATCAGCTGAGGGATAGTCTCAGGCTGCAGGAACATCATTACCACGGTAGAGAAGACAAAATCCCAGGCGCCATTGAAGCGCCAGTTATTCAGATCTTTCTGCGCGGTGACAATCCCCTGCAGGTTCTCCTCGGCAATAATCTGGTTCAGACGTGACAGGCTGGCCGGATTGTTATCCCAGCCGGTCACCTCAAAACCCTTCAGGTTAAGCCAGAGGGCATTCCTGCCGTTGCCACATCCCACATCTAAAGCGCGGCCACGGGGAATACGCTCCAGCGCTTCCAGCACCTCAGAATGGGTAGGGGAAAGCTGATATTTCTCGGTGTAGTAGTTATCGGGGCGAAGGATCATGATGCTGTCTCCTCCTGAATCATCAGCTGCCAGCCCGTAACATCTTTCCAGTAACTCTGTTCGCGCTCCAGATCGAGTTGCACCAGGTTGTTCTGGCTGAAGTAATCTGCCGGGAAGGTTAACGTCCAGTGGCCGTCATTGGTCTCCAGCTTCAGCAATTCTGGGGTGGAGGTAGCCTGGCGCTGATTGTTAAGCAGGGCACCCAGGCGCAGTAAAAACACCAGCGGCAGGAACTGTTTTTTCTTGAACAGCGTCAGCCGCGGCATCTCATCCACTTTTACCGCCTTGCGGTGGAAGCGAACCAGCGTTGCCAGCAAGGTTTGCTGATCCTGATTGAAGCCCGGCATATTGGTGTTTTGCAGAATATAGGATGAGTGACGCTGCATCCCGCTGTGGTTGATGGTTAGCCCCACCTCGTGCAGCATCGCCGCCCATTTAAGCAGAGCTGAAAGCTGCGGATTAGCCAGCTTGGAATTCTGATCGCGCCACTGCAGATAGAGCTTCTCGGTAGTTTCCAGCACCCGCTTTGCCTGATCGCTGTCAATAGCGTAGTGGTTTGCCAGACTCTGCGCCGTTCTGCTGCGGATATCCTGATGGCGAAAACGGCCTTCCATCTCATACAGCACGCCTTCACGCAGCGCACCGTCAGAAAGCCGCAGCTCGCGGATAGCCAGCGCATCAAAAACGCCACAAAGAATGGCCAGGCCGGGAACAAAGACCGCTTTACGCTCTTCAGAAAGGCCTGGCAGACTCAGCGCCTCAAAGGATTTATGTTTGATCACCTCGTCATAGAGCATCTCCAGCCGCTCCGGCGTGATGATTTTCTCTTTTTCACCCATCGCCAGCAGCACTTCGCAAGCTGCTTTGATGCTGCCAGAAGCGCCAAGCGCATACTGCCAGCCCGTCAGGCGGTACTGCCAGGCCATGGTTTCAAGCTTCTGTGCGGCGGCAAGGCGGGCGCGGCGGAAGTTCTCTTTGCTGATCACCCCGCCTGGGAAATAGAGATTGGCAAAACTGACGCAGCCCATACGGCGGCTCTCAACCAGCTTTGGCTCGAAATCTTCGCCTATCACCATCTCAGTAGAGCCGCCACCGATATCGATAACCAGCTTGCGGCCTTTCTCCGGCTGCGTGTGCTCAACGCCCATAAAAATCAGACGGGCCTCTTCATTGCCGGAGATCACTTCAATCGGATAGGGAATGACATCCGCTGCCCGCCGCAAAAAGTCTTCAGCATTGACCGCTTCACGCAGGGTATGCGTACCCACAATAGTCACGTTAGCAGGGCTGAAGCCCTGCAGGCGTTCTGCAAACAGAGCAAGGCAGGTCAACCCGCGCTGGATAGCGGCTTCACTCAGCACATTGTTATGATCCAGCCCGTCGGCGAGTTGGACGCGCTGCTTCAACCTGCCGAGCACCTGCATGGCGCCATCTACCACGCGGGCAATCACCATGTGAAAACTGTTTGAGCCCAGGTCGATGGCGGCAAATTCCTGCGGTTTAGGCGTATTTTTCTGGGATATTGGCATAGTGAGTTAGTCAGGTTGTTCCAGAGATTTAATGTAATCGTAGATAGCAAGCTGGGCGCGTACCTTACGGCGATTGCCGCGTGGAACATACCGGTTACTGAGTTCTTTATCTACGAAGCGCGCCTTAAGCGTATCACTCAACAGTATGCCAATAATATCCAGCACACGCTGTTTCAGAATAGGGTCAAGAATGGCGACGGCGACTTCAATACGGTAATCGATATTGCGGGTCATCCAGTCAGCGGAGGAGAGATAGACTTTTTTATCCCCGCCGTTATCAAAAATGTAGACGCGATCGTGCTCCAGATAGCGATCCACAATACTGATCACGCGTATGTTTTCGCTAATGCCTTCCAGATTTGGTATCAACGAGCACATGCCGCGGATCAGCAGGTTCACCTTCACGCCGACGCTGGAAGCGGTATAAAGCCGGTCCACCAGGCCTTTATCTACCAGGTTATTCACCTTGAGCGTAATGCCCGCTGGCGTCCCTTGCTGGGCATTGGCAATTTCGTTGTCAATCAGCTGGTAGAGCATCTGCCGGGAGTTCTGCGGCGAGACCATCAGATGTTCAAACGTCACCGGGCGATAGGGGTTTTCAATAAAGTTAAACACCCGGCGTACCTCGTTGGTGATCCGTGCATCAGCGGTTAACAGCGAATAATCGGTATAGATGCGGGCCGTTTTTTCGTTGAAATTGCCGGTGCCAATATGCGCATAGCGGGCTATCTCACCGTTTTCACGGCGGGAGATCAAAAACAGTTTGGCGTGAATTTTCAGGCCAGGAGCAGAGAAAATTACGTGCACACCCGCTTCCGTCAGCCGCTTCGCCCAGTGAATATTGGCTTCTTCATCAAAGCGCGCCTGAAGCTCCACCACCACGGTAACCTTCTTGCCGTTGTAAGCCGCGTGGATCATCGCATCAATAATGCGTGAGTTCTTGGCTACCCGGTAAATATTGATTTTGATAGCCAGCACGGCAGGGTCAAAGGAAGCCTGGCGCAGCAGCTCCAGCACATGCTCGAAAGTGTGGTAGGGATAGTAAAGCAGTACATCGCGGTTACGGATGGCGTCGAAGCCGTTCCGGAAGCGGTCAAACCAGATGTGTCGCAGCTGAGGCAGCGGCTTGTTCACCAGGTTTGCTTTGCCAACGTTTGGGAAAGTGATGAAATCTTTAAAGTTATGATAACGACCGCCCGGCACGATAGAGTCGTAGTTGGTGATGTTCAGCTTTTTGCTCAGCATCTCCACCATCGTATCCGGCATATCGCGTTGATAAACAAAACGCACCGGCTCAGCGGTTAAACGCTGCTTGAGGCTGGAGGACATTAATTCCAGCAGGCTGGACTCCATCTCGGTGACCAGGTCATATTCCGCATCGCGCGTCATTTTCATCGAATAGGCATTGAGCGCATCGTAGTCGAAGAAACCGCGGAAAATATCGCCGAGACAGTAGCGCAGGATGTTATCCAGCAAAATCATTGGTTTGCGGCGGCGAGGCGTCTCCGGCGGCAGATTCACAAAGCGGGGCACCTTGTCGGAGGGAATCTCCAGCAGGGCATAGCTGATCTCCTCGCCGCGGATAATTTCTACTGCCAGGTAGGTGTAATCATCCTTGAGAAATTCGATCAGATCGGTATCGTGATTCACCAGAATGGGCGTAATGTGCTGACGCAGATGGTGTTTAAAGTAGTGGCGCAACCAGCTTTGCTGATTGGGCGAGAGCTGGCGTTCATTGATCAGGAAGATCTGGTTGCGCGCCATCTCCAGCAACAGATCGTTATAAAGGCTGTCAAATTCCTGATCCGCTTTCAGAACGCGGGCCTGAATTTTTTTTAACAGATGGCGCGGGGTAGAGGGAGAACCTTGCTCTTCGCCAATCAAAATGCGGCGTTTCAGGTCGGCAAAGCGAACCTTATAGAACTCTTCAAGGTTATTGGAATAGATACCCAGAAAACGCATACGCTCAATGAGGGGATTGGTCTTATCCGCCGCTTCCTGAAGCACGCGTTCGTTAAAGGATAACCAACTCAACTCTTTTTCTATATACAGCTTTTCCTGACCCATTTTTACTCCGTCTGCAGATCCTGTTTTGATCGGCCATTGTCTGCTTTCATTATGGCGAGAGTATGGCAGCAAAGTCCAACGGACATTGTTGATTGTCTTATTAATCTTATAAGGGCAACATAGCGACTTCTACGCGCACTGGAAAGCCCTTAACGCATGAGTTCGACCCCTATTCCTGCCCAGTTCAACGGCCGCCGCCGTCGGTTTATCGACCGGCTGACTCGCCGCGTCGTAAGGATTTGTGGGCTGGCTATTCTGTTGGTGATGTTTTTACTCTTCGTCTGGCTGCTGTGGGTCGTTGTGCCGCTGTTTGCCGCGCCCTCACTGAGCGACGAACAGCAGATTGCGCTGCCGCCTTCTCCACCTTCTGTGGCAATGGGAATGGATGCGGGGCAGCGGTGGGGCTGGCGTATTGATAAGCAAGGGCAGGGCTTTTTTATTCCTCTGAGCAGTCAGGCCGCCTCCGCACCTTATCCTCTGAGCCGTGGCACTGTTTCAGCTGTCTCTACCCCTGATGATCACAGCATTTTATTACAGAGTGAAAGCGGGCTGGTGCTGGTGCAGCCTCAGTTCAGCACGGTGACCAACGAACCGCTCTGGCGATTTCCCTTAGGCGACAAACCGCTGGCAGGCAGCGATCCTGATGCCACCCTCATCACGCTGGCCCAGCCGGACGAGCAGAGCTGGCTGGTGGCTCAGGCCAGCGCACAGCAGATCACCCTGATCAAATACCAGATTAATACCGCAGCTGAGATCTTTACGGTAAACACGCCTGGCGTGACGCAACTGCTGCTTTCGCCCGATGGGCAACGCTTATTCACCGTTTCAGGCACCATTTTACGCGTCTGGAAAATAACGCCGCAAGGCCTGGAGCTGCGCGATACGCATACGCTGAATAGCGTGCCCGCGCGCATTGCCCTGATGAGCGGAGGAAGCTCACTGCTGATAGCAGATAACCGTGGCATCTCACAGTGGTTCGATATCGCCGGCGAATCCGGGCCGCAGTTGCAGTACATCCGCCAGTTTGCCAGGGCTGAAGAGGAGAATGTGCTGATGACTGAAGCACATCGCCGCGTCTTTGCCACGCTAAGCCCGGCTGGTGCACTCAGGCTCTATGCCAGCAAACAGCAGGGCGCCATCTTATCCACTCAGCTTCACGGCGGGGCCGGACTCGCTACCTTTGCCCCACGCGGCGATGGTTTGCTGCTGGAGCATAAAGGCGTCTGGAGACACTACCGGCTTACCAATCCCTGGCCAGATATCAGCTGGCGGAACCTCTGGCAGAAAGTCTGGTATGAGCACTATCCTACTGCGGATTATGTCTGGCAATCCACCTCTGCTAACGATGAATATCAGGGCAAATACAGTCTTGTGCCCATGGTAGTGGGTACCCTGAAAGCCGCAGGTCTGGCGATGCTGTTTGCCACGCCGCTGGCGCTGGCGGCGGCGATGTACACCGCGTGGTTTATGGCGCCTGGCCTCCGGCGCTGGGTCAAACCGGCAATAGAGATGATGGGGGCTTTACCCAGCGTGGTGATCGGTCTGATTGCCGGGCTGTGGCTGGCTCCCCAGCTGGCTGACAGATTGCTGGGCGTGCTGCTGCTACCGCTGCTGCTGGCTGGCGTTCTGCTGCTCTGCAGCTGGGGATCACAGCGATTATCGCCCGCATGGCGTCGCCGTCTTTGCAGGGAAGGCCGGGAAATCTGGGTCCTGTTACCGCTGATGATGCTGACGGGCGTACTCTGCCTGTGGCTGATCCCTTTGCTTGAGCAGCAGCTGTTTGAAAATGGCCTGGCGGAACGCTTCAGCCAGAACTACCAGCAGCGCAATTTATTGATTGCAGGCGTCGCTATGGGCTTTGCGCTGGTGCCGCTGATTTTCACGCTGGCGGAAGATGCTATCTTCAGCGTGCCTGCCTCGCTGGGACAGGGGTCGCTGGCGCTGGGTGCCACGCCGTGGCAAACCCTGATCCGCGTGGTGGTTCCGGGAGCTTCATCCGGCATTTTTGCCGCGTTGATGATCGGCTTTGGCCGGGCGCTGGGAGAAACAATGATCGTGCTGATGGCAACAGGAAACACGCCGGTGACGGAAGGCGGCGTGTTGCAGGGGGTACGCACTCTGGCTGCCAACGTAGCCATTGAGATGCCGGAAGCGGCCGCAGGCAGCGCACATTACCGCATCCTGTTCTTAAGCGCCCTGGTGCTGCTGATCTTTACGCTGATTGTGAATACCCTGGCAGAGCTTATTCGTCAGCGGCTGCGTCAGCAATATGGGCAACAGGAGGGGCAGCCATGAGCGCCGTGACAAACAACCACCGCTGGCGCTGGTTAACGGGCGGGGCGGTCGCGGTGAGCCTGCTGGCCTTTGTTTTGCTGATTGCGCTGCTGGCCTGGCAGGGCTTTCGCTATTTCTGGCCTCAGACAGTGACGCTCTATACTGTGCAGCAAACCGTCGGCACCTCACAGATGCTGGGCGAAATTGTTCAAAAAGAGAGGGTATCCCGCCAACAGCTTCAGGCCAGTGGCCGGGTGCTGCCGGCAGGTTTACCGCAAGAACTGACGCGCTACCTGATCAAAACCGGAAATCGCGATTTTGCCGCCACCGATTTCCAGAGCCTGCTGAGTTATCAGATTGTGGCTCAGGAACAGCCAACCGGGGTGATTGCGCTTCAGCGGCGATCGGGCGGAATGGCGTATGGCTGGTTTGACGGGCTGCTGGAGAACGGGCAGCCGCTGGTCGCCCGCAATATGATGCGCGCCCTGCAGCTGCGCATCAAACAGTCTCAGCAGCATCTGTCGCAGGCGGAGAAGATCCGCCGTATCAGCATGGCCAGGCTTAATAATGAACTGAATCAGCTGGCGCAGCGTCAGCACCGGCTCCAGCAGGAAAATCAGTACACTGCCCAGGCGCAGTCGATCCATCAGGCGGACAGCACAGAGCTGCAGCGTCAGTTCGCGCTGAAAGCGCGGCAGCTTAACGATCTCACCAGCGAAAGCAGCAGTACGGTCCTGATCCTGCGCGATGCGCAGGGCCAGCAACACTTTATTCCTCTTAATCAGATTTTATCGGCCTGGTACCCCAACGCGATGAGCTATGGCGAGAAGGGGCTGCACTTTGCCTGGCAGATATGGCACTTCATCAGCGGCACATCGGGTGAAAGCGTGGGCGAGGGCGGTGTTTTTCCGGCTATATTTGGCACGGTGCTGATGGTGCTGCTGATGTCCGTGGTGGTCATGCCGCTAGGCGTCGTTGCGGCTATCTGGCTGCATGAGTATGCCGGAAACGGGCTGATGACCCGGCTGGTACGGATTGCCGTAGTGAATCTGGCTGGCGTGCCCTCTATTGTGTATGGCGTCTTTGGCCTGGGCTTCTTTGTCTGGCTGGCAGGCGGAAGCCTGGACAGGCTCTTTTTCGCGGATGCTCTGCCCAACCCGACGTTCGGTACGCCCGGCCTGCTGTGGGCCTCACTGACGTTAGCACTACTGACACTGCCGGTGGTGATTGTGGCGACCGAAGAGGGGCTGTCGCGCATTCCCAACTCCTTACGCCAGGGTTCGCTGGCGCTGGGGGCCACGCAGGCGGAAACGTTGTGGCACGTCACGCTGCCGCTGGCGGTTCCGGCGATGCTGACCGGGCTTATCCTGGCGGTGGCGCGTGCAGCGGGGGAAACGGCGCCGCTGATGCTGGTGGGCGTGGTGAAGATGGTGCCCGAGCTGCCTGTGGATGCGGTCTTTCCCTATCTGCACCTTGACCGCAAATTTATGCATCTTGGCTTTCAAATTTATGACCTGGCGTTTCAGAGCCCTAACGCGCAGGCAGACAGGCCGCTGGTATTCGCTACCGCGCTGCTGCTGGTGACAATTATTCTGGCGCTGAATGTGCTGGCGATGGCGTTGCGCCATCGTCTGCGTGAACGTTATCGCGCATTAATGAACTGAGTGAGAAATATGGCGATCCCTGAAGAGCTGGCGTGCACGCTGGAGCTGGAGAATTTTTCCCTGTGGTATGGCGAAAAGCAGGCGTTAAAAAGCATCTCGCAGCGCTTCCCAGAAAACCGGATTACCGCACTGATTGGCCCTTCAGGCTGCGGTAAGTCGACGTTATTACGCAGCCTGAACCGGATGAACGAGCTGATTGATGGCTGCCGGACGGAAGGGGATATTCGTCTGCATCAGCAGTCGATTATGTCTGCAACTCAGGATCTGGCCGCGCTACGCAGAAGGGTGGGGATGGTGTTTCAGCGTCCGAATCCGTTTCCGAAAACTATTTACGAAAACGTGGTCTATGGCCTGCGATTGCAGGGCGTGCGCGACCGGCGGGTACTGGATGAGGCGGTAGAGCGGGCCTTACGCGCTGCGGCGTTATGGGCCGAAGTGAAAGATAATCTCTGGCAGAACGCCCTGACGCTCTCCAGCGGGCAGCAGCAGCGGCTGGTGATTGCGCGAGCTATTGCGATCGAACCTGAAATTTTGCTGCTGGATGAACCAACGTCGGCGCTGGACCCCATCTCCACGCTGGTGATAGAGGAACTGATGAGCACGCTTAAGCAGCACTTCACGCTGATCCTTGTCACCCATAATATGCAGCAGGCGGCGCGGGTATCCGATTTCACTGCCTTTATGCATCAGGGCAGCGTGGTGGAGTTTGGCGAGACGGACGAACTCTTTACTACGCCGCGCCAGCGCCGTACCGAAGATTACATTACCGGGCGCTACGGCTGATAAAACGCCAGCCGCATAAAACAAAACACCCGATGAAGTTCACCGGGTGTTGGTTTGATCATAATCGGCGGATCGGCCTCAGCGGTCAGTCGAAGGCGTGCCCCTCTTCAGGCAGCTTTTCGCCATCCAGCCAGGCCGCGTTGTCCCGCATCTCCACTCTGCCATCCACAAACCAGCTTACTACCAGCGGGTAGATAGCGTGCTCCTGATGCTGCACGCGCGCGGTCACATCCTCTTCGCTGTCTTCCGCAAAGACCGGAACTTTTGCCTGCAGGATCACCGGGCCGCCATCCAGCTGCTCGGTCACAAAATGCACCGAGGTGCCGTGCTCTTCATCGCCATTTTCCATAGCCTGGCGATGGGTGTGCAGGCCGGGATATTTCGGCAGCAGGGAAGGGTGGATGTTAAGCATGCGTCCGGCATAGTGCTGCACGAAAGCCGGGCTGAGAATACGCATATAACCAGCCAGCACCACCAGATCGGGCGCATAAGCATCAATCTCCAGCATCAGCTGGTTGTCGAACGCCTCGCGGTCCGCAAACTGGGAAGCGGCCAGCGCATGGGCAGGCACGCCCGCTTCACGCGCTCGCGTCAGGCCAAACGCCTCTGATTTATTGCTGAACACGGCAGCGACGCTGCCGTGGATCTGGCCCTGCTCACACGCATTCAGGATTGCCTGAAGGTTGCTTCCCTGCCCGGAAATCAACACCACCAGCCGTTTCATGCGTTAATGACCACACGCTCATCAGAATCAGACGCTTTGATCACGCCAATTTTCCAGGCTTTTTCGCCCGCGTCGGTCATCAGCTGAACCGCTTTGTCCGCTTCCTCTGCACTGAGGGCGATCAGCATGCCCACGCCACAGTTAAAGGTGCGATACATCTCGTGACGGCTGACGTTGCCCGCTTCCTGCATCCAGCCAAATACCGCAGGCCACTGCCAGCTTGACTCTTCGATCACCGCCTGGGTGTTGTCTGGCAGGACGCGAGGGATATTTTCCCAGAAGCCGCCGCCGGTCAGGTGACAGATGGCATGCACCTCTACCTGTTCAATCAGGCTCAGCAGGTTTTTAACATAGATACGGGTTGGCTCCAGCAGGTGGTCAGCCAGCGTTTTGCCTTCCAGCTGAGTCGCTTCCGGGTCGGTTTTACTGACTTCCAGAATTTTACGCACCAGCGAATAACCGTTAGAGTGCGGGCCGCTGGAACCCAGCGCAATCAGCACGTCGCCATCCTGCACCTTGCTGCCGTCGATGATTTCTGACTTTTCTACTACGCCAACGCAGAAGCCTGCGACGTCATAATCTTCGCCATGATACATGCCCGGCATTTCAGCCGTTTCGCCACCTACCAGCGCACAGCCAGACTGTGAACAGCCTTCAGCGATGCCGGTGATCACGCTGGCTGCGGTCTCCACATCCAGTTTGCCGGTGGCATAATAATCCAGGAAGAACAGCGGCTCGGCGCCCTGTACCACCAAATCGTTCACGCACATCGCGACCAGGTCGATACCGATGGTATCGTGGCGTTTAAGGTCCATCGCCAGACGCAGCTTGGTGCCAACGCCGTCAGTGCCGGAAACCAGAACCGGCTCGCGGTATTTTTGCGGCAGCGCACAAAGGGCACCGAAACCGCCCAGTCCACCCATTACTTCCGGGCGACGAGTCTTTTTCACTACGCCTTTAATACGATCGACTAAAGCATTACCCGCGTCGATGTCTACGCCGGCGTCTTTATAGCTGAGAGAGGTTTTGTCGGTCACTGCGGATCCCCACGCGGTTTGCGGTTGGTGGTATGGAAAATAAAGCGCGGCAATTCTAACAGCGCAGGCAAACGTTTGCGAGTGCCATCTTATGACGCGTTGCGGATAACTGAATTTTAGCCAATTCTTTAGGGGGGAGAGGAGGAATTAACAGAAGTTGCACTAAGTCATATGGCGTCAGGCGTAAATGGCGCTATAATCTCGCGATTTTTTTTTGCAGCTTAACACTCCGGGAGTACAACAATGAAGATCGTGGAAGTCAAACACCCGCTGGTCAAACATAAACTGGGCCTGATGCGTGAACATGACGTAAGCACCAAGCGTTTTCGTGAACTCGCCTCAGAAGTGGGAAGTCTGCTGACTTATGAAGCCACCTCCGACCTGGCAACCGAAACGGTGACCATTGAAGGCTGGAACGGTCCGGTAGAGATTGAGCAGATCAAAGGCAAGAAAATTACCGTGGTGCCGATCCTGCGTGCCGGGCTTGGCATGATGGAAGGCGTGCTGGAGCACGTTCCCAGCGCCCGCATCAGCGTAGTGGGCGTTTACCGTGATGAAGAGACGCTGGAGCCGGTGCCCTACTTCCAGAAGCTGGTGTCAAACATTGAAGAGCGTATGGCGCTGGTGGTTGATCCGATGCTGGCTACCGGCGGCTCAATGATCGCCACTATCGACCTGCTGAAGAAGGCGGGCTGCACCAGCATCAAAGTGCTGGTGCTGGTCGCCGCACCGGAAGGGATTGCCGCGCTGGAAAAAGCGCACCCGGACGTTGAGCTTTACACCGCGTCAGTTGATCAGGGACTGAATGAGAAGGGGTATATCATCCCCGGTCTGGGCGACGCAGGCGATAAGATCTTCGGAACCAAATGAGAATGATCCAGCCTGGCTTACTTGCCATTTTGAACCTCTGCAAGAGGGGCCACAGGGTGAGCAACGCGAATAATCCTCACGTACTTTGTGTACGCTGCAGTTCCTGTGCGCGGGCTGGGTCCAAACTTACTTCGACGATAACGGCTGGGCTGAAACATCTGATCTGCCTTAACGGGTTACAGATGAATTATTAAGTATCAAGCCGACCGCAGAGTCGGCTTTTTATTGGGGTAAACTAAGGGTAAACTATGACTCGTCGTGCAATTGGCGTCAGCGAGCGTCCGCCGCTGCTGCAAACTATTCCGCTCAGCTTCCAGCATCTGTTCGCCATGTTTGGCGCCACGGTACTGGTGCCGATTCTGTTTCACATCAACCCGGCCACGGTGTTGCTGTTTAACGGGCTGGGCACGCTGCTCTACCTCTTTATCTGTAAGGGAAAAATTCCCGCCTATCTCGGTTCCAGTTTTGCCTTTATCTCGCCAGTATTACTGCTGCTCCCGCTGGGCTATGAAGTGGCGCTGGGCGGATTTATTCTTTGTGGCGTGCTGTTCTGCCTGGTGGCGCTGATTGTTAAAAAGGCGGGAACGGGCTGGCTGGACGTAATGTTCCCTCCTGCCGCGATGGGCGCAATTGTAGCGGTGATTGGCCTGGAGCTGGCGGGCGTGGCGGCAAACATGGCGGGGCTGCTGCCTGCTAACGGCGCTGCCGTAGAGAGCAGAACCATCATTATTTCGATGGTCACCCTTGCTGTTACGGTATTTGGTTCCGTACTGTTCCGCGGCTTTATGGCGATTATCCCGATTCTGATCGGCGTGCTGGTGGGCTATGCGCTCTCTTCGGCAATGGGCATTGTGAACTGGTCTGCGGTAGAGGCTGCACCCTGGTTTGCGCTGCCAACCTTCTATAAACCCCGTTTCGAATGGGTGGCAATGCTGACTATTCTGCCGGCAGCGCTGGTGGTGATTGCGGAGCACATCGGGCATCTGGTGGTCACCGCCAACATCGTGAAAAAAGATCTGCTGAAAGATCCTGGCCTGCACCGTTCGATGTTTGCTAATGGCATCTCAACCGTGTTCTCCGGCTTCTTCGGCTCCACGCCTAATACCACCTACGGCGAAAACATCGGGGTGATGGCAATTACCCGCGTCTACAGTACCTGGGTGATTGGCGGTGCGGCTATCCTCGCCATCCTGCTCTCCTGCGTGGGTAAGCTGGCGGCAGCCATTCAGGCTATTCCGGTGCCGGTAATGGGCGGCGTGTCGCTGCTGCTGTACGGTGTGATTGGCGCTTCCGGTATCCGCGTGTTGATCGAGTCAAAAGTGGATTATAACAAGGCGCAGAACCTGATCCTCACCTCGGTGATCCTGATTATTGGCGTCAGCGGCGCTACCGTACATATTGGTGCGGCCGAGCTGAAAGGGATGGCGCTGGCGACCATTGTCGGCGTTCTGCTGAGCCTGATCTTTAAGCTCATCAGCCTGGTGCGTCCGGAAGAAGTGGTGCTTGATCCTGAAGATCGGGATCGTCCATAAAGCGGCAGATCCGGCCTGCGTTTATTAACGGAAGAAACTTGTGATAAACTCCAGCCGGATTTTGCCCGATCACTACTGAGGTGCTTCTGAACACACCGGCACAGCTCTCTTTGCCACTCTATCTGCCCGATGATGAAACCTTTGCCAGTTTCTGGCCGGGAGAGAATCCCTCGCTGATCGCCGCACTGCAAAGCGCGTTGCAGCAGGAGCATGGCAGCTACTTCTATTTCTGGTCGCGTGAAGGGAGCGGTCGCAGCCATTTACTGCATGCAGCCTGTGCAGAGCTTTCCGCCCGTGGCGAAGCCGTGGGCTATGTTCCGCTGGATAAGCGTACCTGGTTCGTGCCGGAAGTGCTGGACGGAATGGAGCAGCTGCCGCTGATCTGCATCGACAATATCGAATGTATTGCCGGGGATGAACCCTGGGAAATGGCGATTTTCGACCTCTATAACCGTATTCTCGAAACGGGCAGAACTCGTTTACTGATCACGGCCGATCGTCCTCCGCGACAACTGAACCTTAAGTTAGCCGATCTCGCTTCCCGTCTCGACTGGGGACAGATATACCGGCTTCAGCCGTTATCTGATGAAGACAAGCTGCAGGCGCTGCAGCTGCGGGCCAGATTACGTGGATTTGAGCTACCGGAAGATGTGGGCCGTTTTCTGCTGAAAAGGTTGGATCGTGAGATGCGTACGCTGTTTGTGACGCTGGATAAACTGGATCGCGCCTCTATCAGTGCCCAGCGTAAGCTGACCATTCCGTTTGTGAAGGAGGCGCTGGGTCTCTGACTTTTTACAGGATCGTCAGAACCTGCTTAGGCGGGCGGCCTAAACGCGCTTTACCCTTATTGATCACAATCGGCCGCTCAATCAGTATTGGATTTTCCGCCATCGCCTGCAGCAGCTGCGCCTCGCTCAACGTTTGATCTCCGAGCGCCAGCGTTTTATAAATCTCCTCTTTCTTCCTCATCAGCTCCCGTGCCGAGCTGAAGCCGAGCATCGCCACCAGCGTCTGCAGCGTTGCCACATCCGGGGAAGATGCCAGATAAAGAATAATCTGTGGCTCAACGCCCTTTTCCTGGAGCAGCGACAGCGTTTCCCGACTTTTGGCACAGCGGGGATTATGATAAATCTGCACTTCAGACATGTTTTCTACCCAATTATGATTTCTGATATTTGCGGAAACGTTCCTGTAGCTGGCGGAACTGATCGATGCGTGCATCGTAACGGGCCTGCTTCAGGCTGCCTAACGGCACGGCGGAGCTGGCGCTGCTCAGGCTTCTGATCGCCTGATCAAGCTGACCGTTGAGGGCCAGACTTTCCGCACGGGCCGCCTGCTCTTCATCGCTCAGCCCCTGATCTGCACTGGCCTGGGCCAGCAGATCCCAGCCGTTAGGGTCCTCTTTATGCGCCCAGGTGTAACGATAGAGAATTTTGCTGGCGCTGGCGGGCTGCTTCGCTTCCACATAAGCATTAGCAAGGTTCAGCTGCACCACCGGGCTGCTGCTCGCCCCTTTTGCCGCCAGCAGCATGGCGACAGCCTGCTGCGGCTGTTTAAGCCCGATGTCGATGTCGGTCATGATATCGAGATACCAGGCGTTTGAAGGCTCTTTAGCCAGCATCGGCGCCACAATCTTTTTCGCATTGGCAAAGCTTTTAGCCTGCAGAAACTGTACCGCTTTTCCATACTGCGCCGCCGCCTGTTCGCGGGTATTGCCTTTGCTCAGCGTAGCCAGAATGTCATCGGTCAGCTGATTCTGTCCGGTGGCATACATCCCCAGCGCCCGCACTTTCGCCATGTAGTAGTCCTGAGATGACTGTACCACCACAGGCTTCATCTGATTGGCGCGGTTGCGCGCATCCGACAGACGGCTGTCTGGCAGCGGGTGCGTCAACAAAATTTCTGGCGGTTTTGAAGAGAAGCGCGACTGATCGGCCAGCTTTTGCAGAAAGTTGGGCATCGCCTCAGGGTCGAAACCTGCGCGCTGAAGCACCTGAATGCCGATGCGGTCTGCTTCCTGTTCATTCTGCTGGGTAAAGCTGATGATGCCCTGCTGAGTGCCTGCCAGCGTTCCGCTCAACGCCGCCATACCCGCCTGAGGGTTAGCCATCGCCAGTAAAATAGAGCCGAGCGCGCCCACCCAGGTTAAGGGGGCGTTACGCTGCTGCTCTTCCATCGCGCGCGCAAGGTGACGTTGGGTTACGTGTGAGATTTCATGGGCCATAACCGAGGCGAGCTGGCTCTCATTATCGGTATAGCGAAACAGGGCAGAGTGCAGCACCACGTTGCCACCAAAAAAGGCGAAGGCGTTGATCTCATCATTACTTATCAGATAGAAGTGGAAGGGAGTTTTCACCGACCAGGCATGCGTTACCAGCCGCTGCCCGAGCTGATTAATGTAATCATTCAGCAGAGGGTCATTGATCAGCGGAGCGCTGGCCCGCAGCTGGCGGACATAAAAGTCGCCCATTGCCAGCTCCTGATTGATAGAAAGCGTGTTCCCTGCGGTAGTGCCAATATCGGGCAGGTTATCGCTGAGGTCCGCCCTGAGCGGCAGGGAAGCGGTGGTCAGCGTAACAATGAGCGAGGCCAGCGCACATTTCTTCAATCGGTTAATCATGCTGAATCCCATTCTGATGACGTCCTGTTTTGACCCACGGGCAAACAAAATGTTCTGTCTGCACCTGCTGAACAACTCTTTTCGCAGGGTATCTTAATCACAAGTTACAGGGAAGGAAACGCTGTTCAGGGGGAATACTGAGTCAGTTTCTGCAAAACCGGAGAATATGCCGCAAAAAATTGAATGTCCTTTACCCGCCACAAAATTAGCGGTTTTTTCTTAACGGCTGGAAGAACCTTAACGAAGCGCTGAAAAAAGGGTATTCCCTGCGCCATCCCCTGTTTTGTGCCCGTTGCTTTGTGCCCTGACACAGCCTTTTTAATTAAAGTTAGGTAAATTTATTCAATTAAATTGAAGGTGGCATGTATTTTGATTAGGTTTACTCCGAAAAAGAGGCTGAGCAAAGCCCTCTGCGCTTACCCTGCTTATTAATCTAATTGATATAAATCCTTAATCACACACGCCGCAATAGTCCCGATTTATAATATAAAACGGGTCTGCCAATTCTAAGGGTAAAAATCTTTGGTGTTAATATCCTGGAAAATTTCACTATTACGCGATGCTTTTTTAAAGTCATCATATTAATATTAACCGGATCTGAATTTTATCCCGTTCTTCTGCTGATATTAAAATAATACTGCATATTAAAAAAGTGCAATGATTTCATCCCGAAAGCACTTATGGAGACTTGTCTTTTCGCAGGGGAAACATCACCTCCGGGCTATGGTATAGATCCTCTGGTCGCCGAAGTCCGCGACAGCTTGTAACCTATTTTGAGCCATCTGACTCGTTGCCCTGTTGCGGAGAGCATTCTATGCGTCCAGTAGTATCTTATTTATTAATTGCCGTGGTAGCCGGTTTTGTTGGTGCCAGTTTTTCTAAAGCCCCCGATATTGTCGATAAACTGAGTGAGCGTTTTGGCAATAAAGCCAGCGACCCTGAAGGTTTCTGGACGACTCCCGCTATCGACGGATATGGTAAAATTCATTACGAGTCAGATGTCGCTTATAAACCTGCCGCGGGCGCCAGCAATAAAATCGTTTTTCAGATCACCAAAGCAGAAAATGGGCCGAACGATCCTAATCTCGGTCTTGAGCGGGTTGCGCGCGTGGTGAATCTCTATGTCGCTTCCGGCGTCCCTGCCGATCAACTGAAATTTGTGGTTTCCGTGACGGGCGACGGTACGCCGGCAATGCTGAATAACGAACAGTATAAAAAATTGTTTGGTATGGACAATCCAAACCTGAAGCTGATTAGTCAGCTGCGGGCGAAAGGAGTGGATGTCTCGGTCTGCGATCAGTCGGTGGCCTTCCACCATTTTCAGCATGACTGGATTGATAAATCTGTGACGCACGCGCTCTCCAGCCCGACCACGGTTTCAACCCTGGAAAATCAGGGCTACGCCTTCCTCGCGATGTAATTCTGTTGTCCCTGTTATTACGCGGGCCTCTGGCCCGCCAGAACCGGAGAATGCGCTGATGCGTCAGACCCTCAATGTCGCCGCTGTTGCGGTTATCGCCTCGCTTGCTACCGTGGCGGCTATCAAAGCCCCCGTTATCATCGATAAATTATCCAGCCTGAATGCAGACAATACCACCCAGCCTGAAGGATTCTGGCAGACGCCAGCCATCAAAGGGTATGGCAAAATCCATAACCGACCTGACAGTGCGTTTCGCCCGCAAAGCGGCGAGCAGTACAACGTGGTTTTCCAGGTTCAGGATGGGCACGAGCCGAAAAAAACGGTGAATGCCGAACTGGAGAAAGTGGCCCGCACGGTCAATCTTTATGTGGCTTCCGGCGTTCCGCTGGAGAGCCTGAAATTTGTCGTCGCCATAGCTGGCTCCGCCACGCCGGTGGTACTGAATAACCAACGTTATCGCGAAGAGTTTGGGGTGGATAATCCCAATCTGCCGCTGATTGCCAGACTTCGTCAGGCGGGCGTTGTGGTTTCCGTTTGCGATCAGGCCGTTGCCGGGCATCGTTATGCGTTTGACTGGGTGGATGAAAATGTCACCCACGCGCTCTCTAACCTGACCACTATTACTACCCTGGAGAAAAAAGGTTATACGTTGATGCCGATGTAAGCGGCAAAAAAGCCTGAGCATCCTCAGCGTCTGGCGCATTTTCGCCCGGAATCTGCCGGGTTTAAGCTTTATCGCTGGACGCCAGAGCAGGGCGTCATTACCCGGCAGTGCGTCAATGTGCAGTTTAACTCCCCGCGCCTTGCTGTGTTGAGGGCAGATTGATCGATTAAATCAAATTTTTATTGGCACAAAAGCCGTCGAATTATTCCCAAAATGAACGAGAGGTGTACAATCGGCGTGTGCTTCACCAGGGCATAACACGCAGTTACTAAACGAAACGCGCACATAAAATAATAAGGCGCTACATATGAATCGCTTCACCGAGGTGAGTCCATGTTGAGGCTTAGTCGCCCCAAGACGGATTTGCGCACGCTTATTACATTATTAGCCGTGGCCAGCATTGTGATTACACTGGCCAACTCGCTCTACGCCACCTGGCGCGTACAGCGCGAGGTGCTGATTACCAATACGCTGGAATCAAACCGCGTCTACGCCACCAAACTCGCTTCTACCACCGAGATGTTTTTTCAGCTGGCTCAGTCCCAGTTGGCTTACAGCGCGAAAGTGCTGGCAGAGGGAATGGATGACGAAACGACGTTGCAGAGTGAGGTCGACCGTTTGCGCGAACAGACCAACAGCTTCAACTCTGTAATAATTGTGGATGCTAACGGCTGGGTAAAAGCGATCTCCCCGGAGTCGCTGATGCTGAAAGGCATGCACCTCACCACCAGCTCCACTACTCAGGCCCTGACAGAGCGCAAGCCACTGATTGGTAAACCGAGTATTTCTGCTGCCAATAATTTGATGGTGTTTGTCTCTTATCCCGTTTGGTCAAAGACCGGTAGCTATCTGGGCTTTGTGGGCGGCACGATATATCTGAAGAAAAAAAGCATTCTGAATGAGCTGCTGGGCGAGCAGTTCTACCGAGACGGCTCCTCGCTGTACGTGGTGGATGACGATAACCGGGTGCTCTATCACCAGAATGGCAGGCTGATTGGGCAGAAAATAGCGCCGCTTATCAGCCGTTCTCTGCAGCAGAAGAACGGAAACGGTTATCAGCAGATCTCCAAAGAGAGCGGGGAGCCGATGCTGGCTGGTTATGCCAGCGTCCCGACGCCTGGCTGGATGATTGTGGCGCTGAAGCCGACTCAGACCACGCTGGAACCGCTTAACAGCCTGCTGTTTAAGGTGTTGCAACACTCCGTGCCCTTTGCCCTGCTGACGCTGATTTGCGCGTGGATCCTCGCCCGCCTGATCGCGTTACCGCTCTGGCAGCTGGCGCGTAAGGCCAGCCAGATGGATGCTCCCGGCGTCTCTAAAGAGATAAACGGTATCCATTCCTGGTATTATGAAGCCCTGCAAATCAAGCGTGCCATGCTGGCGGGTATCGGTCTGTTGCAGGATAAAATTGGCCGCCTGAAGTTTGAGGTGCAGACTGACCCGATGACGGCGCTGCTTAACCGCCGTGGCCTCAATGCGGTGCTGGAGTATTTCCTTGCAACCCGTCAGCCTTTTGCCGTGCTGGCGCTGGATATCGACCACTTTAAACGGGTTAACGATACCTGGGGACACGATGTGGGCGACAGCGTGATCAAAAGCGTGGCGGATCAGCTGGGCAAAAGCTCACGTCAGACCGATGTGGTGTGCCGTAACGGCGGCGAAGAGTTCCTGATGGTGATGCCGGGTGCCGACCCTGATATCGCCATTGCGATTGCCGAACGCGTGCGTAAGAAGATTGAAGAGCTGGAGCTGCCGATAGTGGGCCACATCTCTATCTCTATAGGCGTGGCGTTCTGGTCTGCCGATGACCGGCCGATGGAGCAGGTGTTTAAACAGGCCGATGACGCGCTTTATCAGGCAAAAAATGCTGGTCGTAACCGGGTGGTCACCAGCCAGCCCGAACCGCTTGAAGAGGGTGAACTTCAGCACCACAACGGATAATCCTTCAGGCCTGACTCAAAAGGCCTCTGCCGGTTCTCTTTTGAACCTGCGTTGCTGACACATTCTGGTTAATTTTGAGCCGGAACTTAAGTTAGGTTCCGGCTCCTCTCCTGCCCGCACCCCAGGCTATCCGCCAGCGCGTCACGCGACAGCGCCTGATCCTTTCAGGTAGACTGGTGCCCCCCTAAGTACGCAAGGACGTTTTTCATGCTGGACCTCTTAATACAGTGGTATCGCCGCCGTTTCAGCGACCCGCAGGCGATTGCGCTGCTGGCTATTCTGATCGCCGCCTTCTGTATTCTCTTTTTCTTTAATGGCCTGCTGGCCCCGCTGCTGGTTGCGTTAGTGGTGGCCTATCTGCTGGAGTGGCCTACCGTCCGGCTTGAACGTCTGGGCTGTTCGCGCACCTGGGCGACCACCATCGTACTGATTATTTTCGCCTCTCTGCTGCTGGTATTAGTGCTGGTGGTAGCGCCTGTCGCCTGGCAGCAGGGGATCAATCTGGCGCATGAAATGCCCACGATGCTCAACAAACTTTACCAGTTTGCTACCCGCCTGCCTGAACGATTTCCCACGCTGATGGATGTCGGCATTGTAGATATCGTGATGGAAAACCTGCGCAGCCGCCTCAGCGGCATGGGCGACCAGCTGGTAAAATATTCGCTCGCCTCGCTGGTAGGGATCATGACGCTGGCTATCTATCTGGTGCTGGTGCCGCTGATGGTGTTCTTCCTGCTGAAAGATAAAGAGCAGATGCTGGCCGCTATCGGCCGCGTGTTGCCGCGCAATCGGGGTCTGGCCGGGCAGGTTTGGCTGGAGATGAACCAGCAGGTTTCCAACTACATTCGTGGCAAAGTGCTGGAGATGGTGGTGGTGGGCATCGCCACCTGGATCGGCTTTTTGGCGATCGGCATGAATTACGCGCTGCTGCTGGCGGTGCTGGTCGGCTTTTCGGTGCTTATTCCTTATGTCGGCGCGCTGGCGGTAACCCTCCCGGTGATAGGCGTTGGGCTGGCGCAGTGGGGACTGGGGGGCGATTTCTGGACGATGATTATTGTTTATCTGATCATTCAGGGGCTGGATGGCAATATTCTGGTGCCGGTCCTGTTTTCGGAAGCGGTCAACCTGCATCCGCTGGTGATTATTCTCTCTGTGGTGATATTTGGCGGGCTGTGGGGATTCTGGGGCGTGTTCTTTGCCATTCCGCTGGCGACGTTGATTAAGGCCGTGGTGCATGCCTGGCCGGAGGAACTTCACATGGATAATAAAAGGATTAAGTAGCGCCAGGCTTGGGCGCAAAGCAAAAAGGGCGGAGAACCTCCGCCCTCAGGATCTTCAGGCAGACTTCAGGTAGTCCATCACGATATCGTGGTGGTTAGCGGTTTTGAAGTCATCAAACACCTTCTCGACCTTGCCATCTGTACCAATCAGGAAGCTGATGCGATGGATGCCATCATAGGTTTTTCCCATAAATGACTTTTCGCCCCAGATACCAAACTGCTCGCAAACCTGATGGTTCTCATCGGAAAGCAGCGTGAAGTTCAGCAGCTCTTTCTCGACAAAACGCGACAGTTTTTCGGGCTTATCAGTGCTGATGCCTAACACTTCAACCCCGGATTTTTTCAGCTCGTCCATGCTGTCACGCAGTCCACACGCCTGTACGGTGCAGCCTGGCGTCATCGCCTTCGGGTAAAAATAGACCAGAACGCGCTGTCCCTGGAAGTCGGTTAAATTTACTTGTTCGCCATCCTGATCGGGCAAGCTAAATTTCGGTGCGGTATCACCGGCTTTCAGTGGATTCATCACTACTCTCCGTTTTCTCATCTTGCTGTGGATACTGAACGACGTTAATAGTGCCTTGCGCCTGCAATTCTGTACAGAGTCGGTTAAAGGCCTGTTCGATAAATGAAGCATCCTGGCTGGCCGGGCTGTGGGCGGTTATCTGAATATAGAGTAACGGCGGCTGATTTTCTTGCGCAGGCTGCGTACGGGAGACCAGTTCAGCGATATTCATCTGATGCGAATCAAACAGATCGGTGAAGCGCTCAATAATGTGCGGGGAGTCGGCAACCTCGACCTGTACCCAAACTGAGGCGGGCATCGCCGGGCGTTCGCGGAACGAGGTGCGTTTCATCACGATCAGTAGCTCCAACTCTGCGCCCTTCAGCGGCAGCGTGGACTCAATCAGCGTGATCGCATTCCAACTGCCGGAAAGCAGCATAATAAAACTGAATTCCTCACCCAGCATGGCCAGACGGCTATCTTCAATGTTGCAACCGCAGCTGCTGACGTGGCGGGTGATGTTATTAACAATCCCCGGACGGTCAACTCCCAGTGCGGTAATAACCAGATGATGAAGCTGTGACTGCGGCAAAATGATGCTTCCTGTACGTCTCAGTGATTAGCAATTGTGATAACGCTAAGGTAAACATAAAAAATACCCTGTGCCAAGTGACCTGGCGGGTTGTCTGCTTGCTTTTAGAGTGCCGTAAACCGTACCATGAGGCACTTGTTTGTGGAGGGGATGGCAAATGTTCACGGGAAGTATTGTTGCGCTCGTTACGCCGATGGATGACAAAGGGTATGTCTGCCGTGCGAGTTTGAAAAAACTGATTGATTATCATGTTGCCAGCGGAACGGCGGCAATTGTCTCTGTAGGGACCACCGGTGAATCTGCCACACTAAGTCATGAAGAGCATGGTGAAGTGGTGATGCTGACGCTGGAGCTGGCCGACGGCCGCATTCCGGTGATCGCCGGAACCGGCGCTAACGCAACCGCAGAAGGCATTGCGCTGACTAAACGCTTTGAGAACAGTGGCGTGGTTGGCTGTCTGACCGTGACCCCGTACTACAACCGTCCTACTCAGGAAGGTCTTTTCCAGCACTTTAAAGCAATTGCGGAAAGCACCGATCTGCCTCAGATGCTGTATAACGTTCCTTCCCGTACCGGCTGCGATATGCTGCCCGAGACGGTGGGTCGCCTGGCGAAAATAAAAAATATTATCGGAATCAAAGAGGCAACCGGGAACTTATCGCGGGTTAGTCAGATCCAAGAGCTGGTTGATGAAGATTTCATTCTGGTCAGTGGTGATGACGCCACTTCCCTCGACTTTATGCAACTTGGCGGACAGGGTGTAATCTCTGTGACGGCAAATATTGCCGCGCGCGAAATGGCAGAATTGTGCAAACTGGCTAAACAGGGCAACTTTTCTGAAGCGCGACGCCTTAATCAGCGTCTGATGCACCTGCATCAGAAGCTATTTATTGAGCCTAATCCTGTCCCGGTAAAATGGGCTGCTAAGCAGTTAGGATTAATTGCAACCGACACGCTGCGTCTGCCGATGACGCCGATGACTGATGCCGGTCGTCCGGTTGTTGAGCAGGCACTGAAAAGCGCAGGTCTGCTGTAAATTTAGGGAGTATTAATGGCTTATTCAGGTCAAAAGTCCACGGTAGCAACGGTGGTGGGGCTTTCTTTAGTGATGCTGCTGGCAGCATGTTCCAGCGATCAGCGTTACAAGCGCCAGGTCAGCGGCGATGAATCTTATCTGAAAGCGGCTGATGTCAGCGATCTGCATGCCCCGGCAGGGATGGTGATGCCGCTGCAGAACGGTGATTATGATATTCCTTCCGCCAGCACGTCGGGTGCCATCGGCAAGCAGCTGGATATCCGTCCACCGGCTCAGCCTCTGGCTCTGATGAATGGCACCCGCACGCAGTTTGCCGGCAATTCTGGCGTACTGCTGCTGGATAACGGCAAAGCTGGCTCGCTGTGGCCACAGGTTGTTGATGTGGTGCAGGCCAAAAACTTCACCATCGCCAGCCGTACCGATGCCAGCCAGACCCTCTCAACCGACTGGGTGCAGTGGAACCGTGCGGATGAAGATCATCAGTACCGTGGCCGCTACCAGATCAGCGTGCAGCAGCAGGGTTATCAGCAGGCGCTCACGGTTAAACTGCTGGAGTTGCAGCAGGAAAACAAAGATGTGAACTCGCCGGTTCAGCTGCAGCGTTACACCGCGCAGATGCTGAACGAGCTGAGCAGCGGGCTGGATAAAATTGAAACCACCCGTGAGAATACCGCCGCCCAGCGCAGCGCGACCCAGATCGATGTGCAGAGCGGCGCTGATGATACCGGCCTGCCTGACCTGATCGTTCGCGCGCCGTTCAATACCGTCTGGGAGCGTCTGCCAGCGGCAATGGAACGCATAGGAATGACCGTAACGGATAAAAACCGTTCTCAGGGAAGCATGAGCGTGACCTATAAGACGCCGGACAGCGATGTCTGGGACCAGATTGGCGCGAAAGATCCGGGTCTGACCAACGGCGACTATAAGCTCCAGGTGGGCGATCTGGATAACCGCAGCAGCCTGCAGTTCCTGGATCCCAAAGGCCATACGCTGACCCAGTCGCAAAACGACTCGCTGGTCGCCGTATTCCAGGCAGCTTTCAGCAAGTAACACCTCAGGCCGGACCCCTCCGGCCTTTTTTATTCCCTGCCACGTAAACGATTGCTTCGATTTTTACGCCGCAGAGAATAGACTAGAGACAGCATAATTTTTTCCGTTCTATTTTTGGAGTTTAACAAGATGCAAAAGCAAGCTGAGTTGTATCGCGGCAAAGCGAAAACCGTTTACAGCACCGAAAACCCGGATCTGTTGGTACTCGAATTCCGCAATGATACGTCAGCACTGGACGGTGAGCGTATCGAACAGTTTGATCGTAAAGGGATGATTAACAACAAGTTCAATCATTTTATTATGACCAAACTGCAGGAAGCCGGTATCCCTACCCAGATGGAAGCGCTGCTCTCCGATAACGAATCGCTGGTGAAAAAGCTGGATATGGTGCCGGTGGAGTGCGTGATCCGCAACCGTGCTGCTGGCTCGCTGGTGAAGCGTCTGGGCGTGGAAGAGGGCATGATCCTTAATCCGCCGCTGTTTGACCTGTTCCTGAAAGACGACGCCCAACACGACCCGATGGTGAACGAATCCTATTGCGAAACCTTTGGCTGGGTGAATAAAGAGAACCTGGCGCGCATGCGTGAGCTGACTTACCAGGCCAATGATGTGCTGAGCAAACTCTTCTCCGACGCCGGACTGATTCTGGTGGACTTCAAACTGGAGTTTGGTCTGTTTAACGGCGAAGTAGTACTGGGTGACGAATTCTCACCAGACGGTGCCCGTCTGTGGGACAAAGAGACTTTAGCTAAAATGGACAAAGATCGCTACCGCCAGAGTCTGGGTGGTCTGATCGAAGCTTACGAAGAAGTCGCTAATCGTCTTGGCGTTAAGCTGTAACCTGTTTTCGGGCTGCGGCACCCTGTCGCAGCTCTCTCCCCTGTATTTCCTTTCTCCTTAACGCCGACTGCTGACTCGCCGCTTAACCGCCTTAAGGCTGGTGTTACGAGTGACACCCGACTAAAATCAATGCAACAGCCGTGAAGTGACAATAACGAGAGGTAGTTTATGCGTTGGCAAGGGCGCCGTGATAGCGACAATGTGGAAGATCGCCGTAGTGAGTCTGGCTCCATGGGCAGCGGACGAATGCGCATACCTCGTGGCAAAGGGGGGATCATCCTGCTGATTGTGGTGGTGGTCGCCAGTTATTATGGATATGACCTCAGCCCCCTGCTGACTGGTGAGTCCACATCCGTGACCCAGCCAGCGTCTCAACGCCAGGGCAGCAATCCACAGCAGGATGAAGCAGCGAAATTCACCTCGGTGATGCTCGCCACCACGGAAGATACCTGGCAACAACTTTTCCAGAAGATGGGTAAAACTTACACGCCGCCCAAACTGGTGATGTACCGCGGCGCGACGCGTACGGGATGCGGAACGGGGCAGTCGGTTATGGGGCCGTTTTATTGTCCCGCTGACAGCACGGTTTATATCGATCTCTCCTTTTATGATGAGATGAGAAACAAGCTGGGTGCCGAGGGTGACTTTGCTCAGGGCTATGTGATTGCGCATGAAGTGGGGCATCACGTGCAAAAACTGCTGGGGATTGAACCTAAAATCCGCCAAATGCAGCAGGGCGCAAGCCAGACAGAGATCAACAAGCTGTCAGTAAAAATGGAGCTTCAGGCAGACTGTTTTGCTGGCGTCTGGGGTTACTATATGCAGAAACAAAACGTGCTGGAGACCGGGGATTTACAGGAAGCGCTTAATGCCGCAGAGGCTATAGGCGACGACCGACTGCAACAGCGCGGGCAGGGAAGGGTAGTGCCAGACAGCTTCACCCACGGCACCTCTGAACAGCGTTATACCTGGTTTAAAACCGGCTTTGACAGCGGCAATCCTGGCCAGTGCGACACCTTTAGTCACTGATTATGGTGGATATGCAGGCCACCCTTCGCCACACTGAACAACTTAAACAGCAGGGGTTCCGGCAAATCCTGTTTGTCAGCGGCGAAGCTGAATGGTGCCTGAGGCAGGCAGAGGAGTGGATGGCCCAGCTGCCGGGGGACTGGCTGTGGCTTGGCGACGCACCGCTAAGCCCGCTCCATTGCGCGCCCGCTGCGGCAAGAACGCTGCTGGGCCGTGAATTTCTCCATGCAGTATTTGATGCGCGCACCGGTTTTCATGCTGAAGCACTGGCCGCGCTCTCCGGGACGCTAAAAGCGGGGAGCTGGCTGCTGATTCTGGTGCCCGACTGGCAAAAGTGGGCTTCCCTGCCGGACAGAGATTCGCTGCGCTGGAGCGAACAACCCTCTGCTATCGCTTCCCCTCATTTCATCAGGCATCTGCAGCGGCGAGTTATGCAGGATGACGCCATCGCTCTGCTCTTGCAGCATCAACCTTTTACTCTGCCCTCGCTGCCCGCTTATTCCGCCTGGCAGCCTGGCGAGATCTCTGAGCAACAAGCTGTGCTGGAAACGTTGCTGCTAAGCGAACCGGGGATCTCGGTACTGATTGCGCCGCGTGGAAGAGGAAAGTCGGCGCTTGCCGGGTTACTGGCTGCGCGCTGGCCGGGACGCTGCCTGATAACCGCGCCAGCTAAGGTTGCCACCGATGTGCTGGCTGAATTCGCCGGACAAGCTTTTGAATTTATCGCGCCAGACAGACTCCTCGCTGCCGGTGCGGAATTGCGGCCAGAGACTGTAGAGTGGCTGCTGGTGGATGAAGCGGCAGCGATCCCCACTCCTCTCCTGCATCAGCTCGTTAAACGTTTTCCCCGCGTCTTGTTAACCTCTACGCTTCAGGGCTATGAGGGAACCGGGCGCGGTTTTATGCTGAAATTCTGCGCCACGCTACCCCAGGTGACGCTGTTAAAGCTGAACCGTCCCCTGCGCTGGGCGGAGCACGATCCGCTGGAGCGCTTTATCAACGACCTGCTGCTGTTTGCCGAAGCAGATCCGCAACCTGAGACACAGCCGGTCCGCTTCTCTTTTCCTGAACAGTCTGACTGGCTGACTGCACCAGAGCAACTTTCGGCAATGTATCAACTCCTGACCAGCGCCCATTATCGTACCTCACCGCTGGATCTTCGCCGGATGATGGATGCGCCGGGCATGCACTTTGTCGCTGCACTGCAGAAGGAGAGGGTTCAGGGCGCGCTGTGGCTGGTGGATGAAGGCGGCCTCTCAGCAGAGCTGGCTGAGGCGGTCTGGGCAGGATTTCGGCGCCCGCGAGGTAACCTTGTAGCGCAGTCACTGGCGGCACATGGCGGCTGGCCAGCCGCCGCACAGCTTCGCTCCAGACGCATCAGCCGTATCGCTGTCGCGCCCTCCTGTCGCCGGCAGGGCATCGGCCTTCAGATGGTTCTGCAAAGCAGGGCGCAGGCACAAGGGCTGGATTTCCTCTCGGTAAGCTTTGGCTATACCGATGAATTATGGCGGTTCTGGCAGTCCTGTGGCTTCCGGCTGGCACGTTTTGGCAGCAAGCCGGAAGCCAGCAGCGGCTGCTATACCGCCATGGCGCTGCTGCCGCTAAGCGAGGCGGCGGAACAGCTGGCTCAACAGGCGACAACGCGCTTACAGCGTGACTGGCCATGGTTACAGCGGCTGACAAAGATCAGTGTGGAGATTGCTGTCAGCAGCGATCGCCAACTGGATGAGGAGGACTGGCGCGAGCTGGCCGGTTTCGCCTGGGGATATCGCCCCTATGAAGCCAGCATCGGCGCACTAGGGCGGCTTGTCGGCCTGCAAACCGTGCCGCTGCCTTTGCTGCAGGGCGCGCTGGTGGCGGAGTTATCTGCTGCGCAACTGAGCCACTCTTTTGGCCTGTCGGGCCGCAAAGCGCTGGTGGCAGGCTGGCGGCAGGAAGCCCGGCGAGGACTGGCCGCGCTGAACAGGGAAGAGAGCGAACGCTGGCAGGCCCGGATGCAGATTTTGCATGAGAACCACGAAAAGGAAAGTGAAAGCGTACAGAAGTAACAAGATGAGGTTGATAGCTTCGCAGCAGCATGAGAAAGAGAGGAGAGCGTGAAAGGTCTCTTATAAAGCAATGAGTAAAGCTTTGCAGATAAAAGAGGCCGGGAAAGTTCGTATTGAGCGGGCAGGCAGCGCTGGAAACAGAGCAGGGGCGGCAGCCCCTGCGGAAAGCTTATTTCTTTTTTGGAAAGTCGTCTTCGTCATCCCACTTGTCGTTAAAATCACGGTGTGGCGGTAACTCTGGTTTGTTATCCAGAAACTTCTTGTGATCGATGCGCTTTAAATCTTTATAGACATTCATCAGCACGCCCACCATCAGCACAATCACCAACAGCCACCAATACTCTTTCAGGAATTCCATCTTCTTACCTTATTCGCTTATGCGATTAGCTGTTCCATAATCCGCTGGTACATGCGGCTCAGCAGTTGCAGATCTGCGGCTTTCACGCACTCATTGATTTTATGAATGGTGGCATTAACCGGACCCAGTTCAACCACCTGCGCGCCCATTCTGGCGATAAAACGTCCGTCTGAGGTGCCGCCAGTGGTCAGCAACTGCGGTTTGATTTCATTATAGTGTTCAACGGCATTCACTACCGCATCCACCAGTTTACCGCGGGAAGTCAGGAACGGCTGGCCGGACACTTTCCATTCCAGCGTGTAGCGCAGCTGATGACGATCCAGCAACGCTTTCACCTGCTGTTTAATCATCTCGTCAGTCAGCTCGGTGCTGAAGCGGAAGTTAAACTGCACAAAGAATTCGCCAGGGATCACGTTATTACTGCCAGTTCCGGCCTGCACGTTGGCAATCTGCATGCTGGTCGGCGGGAAGAACTCGTTACCCCGATCCCACTCGGTCGCCACCAGCTCATCGAGGGCGGGCAGGGCACGATGCACAGGATTATCAGCCAGATGCGGATAGGCAACATGCCCCTGAACGCCATGCACTGTCAGCTCAGCCGTCATGGAGCCGCGGCGACCATTTTTTACCACGTCGCCGACGATTTCGGTACTGGAAGGTTCACCCACCAGGCAGTAATCCAGCCGTTCATTACGCGCCATCAGCGCTTCCACAACTTTTACCGTGCCGTGCGTGGCGCTGGCTTCCTCATCGGAAGTGATCAGAAACGCCAGGCGTCCTTTATGGCCAGGATGAGTGCTGACAAAACGCTCTGCGGCCACAATCATCGCCGCTAACGAGCCTTTCATATCTGCAGCGCCACGGCCATACAGCATACCGTCGCGAATGGTGGGTTCGAAAGGAGGATTGATCCAGCGGCTGGCATCGCCGGTGGGCACTACGTCGGTATGTCCCGCAAAGGCCAGCGTTTCTCCCTGACCGCGCCAGGCCCAGAAATTCAGCGTATCGCCAATCTGCATCGGCTCAATGGTAAAGCCCAGCGCCTTCAGGCGTTCGATCATAATAGCCTGACAACCGGCATCATCCGGGCTGAGGGAAGGGCGACGAATAAGCTGCTGCGTCAGCTCAATGACCGGACAAAACATAATCAGGATTTCTCCGAAATAAAGGGCTGATAAGTGGTTTCACTGAACCCCAGCAGCATAGAGCCGTCTGCGCTGCAGAGCAACGGGCGTTTAATCATTGCTGGCTGTTCCAGCATCAGATCCAACGCAGTTGCAGCATTATTCACCTCATTACGCTGCTCTTCGCTGAGCTTGCGCCAGGTCGTTCCGCGCGTGTTCAGCAGGGCTTCCCAGCCCAGAGTGTCGATAAATTGTTGCAGCCTTGCGCGATCCAGCCCCTCTGCACGATAGTCATGAAACTGGTACGCCACGCCGTTCGCTTCCAGATACTTTCGCGCTTTCTTAATGGTGTCGCAATTTTTAATGCCGTACATCGTTAGCATGACCCGTTCCCTTCTTTTTTCTGGGGGTTTCAACTATATTCGATATGGTTCAGGCGGTTAGTCTACAACGGATACGCCTTCAAGGCAGCAGGGAAGGCCGGAATTTCATTATCCAGACAGAGACTTAGCATAAGGAGGGACAATATGAACTATTTAAAAGCGTCTTCCGCCCATACGGTTGAAGAGACTCAATCGATGATCGTGATCGCCAGGAAGAAAACCAGCCGCTGTGATGAGTTTAATCACATTGTGGAAGCAGTGCTGGCGGAACATCCGGATGCCAAAACGCATATCGACAGTGACAGTGGCGGATACGATAAAGTGATTGTGCTGAAGTAACAGTGGATGCCTCCGGGGGGCGCAATGCCCCCCAAGGCTTAGCTGCTCACAAATCCTTTTTCCTGCAATCTCAGTAGCGCCTGCCCTTCAGCGTAAATCATCCCCGTGGTCAGTGAAGCGTAACCGAGCTGCTGATAAAAGCCGATCTTATCCGGCATAGAGTAGATAAACACTTTACCGCAGGGTGCCAGCGTTTTCATGATGGCATCCATAAGCTGCCCGCCATAGCCCTGCCCCTGCCAGGGGGCATCGACAATCACGTCAGAGAGATAAGAAGCATAGGTCAGGTCGCTAATGGCATGAGCGGTCGCCATCAGTTTGCCCCCGACATAACCAAACCAGACAAATTGCGAATGCTGGTAGGCGCGTTTAAGCACGTCAGGGTCACGCTGGCTCAAGCCAGCACGTTCAATTAATGCGGCCAGTTCCTGCCAGTTAATTTCTGGTTCGCGGGCGTTGGTGCTTAGTACCATCTGAGGCATGCGGATCCCTTACGTTATCGAATGATAATCAGGCTAGTGATTACTCTGGGTATCATCACGCCTGAACTGTGGCCTGCCACGCAAATTACGATTTTGATCGAAACTCTCTCTGTTTTTGCGGATCGAAAACCCTTCACTTTTCCTTAGGATTAATCCTATAATGGAGCCACAACGAAAAGCGAGGTGATTTATGATTGACTTAGAATTGGGGAACTGGAAAGATTTTATCGAAGCGATGTTATCTCGTAAATAACACCTTCTTTAAGTCGCGCACCAGCAGGCGTAACCGACAGAACTCAGAACAGCAGAAGGCAGCCCAAAAGGCTGCCTTCTTTCATTATTTCCCCGGCTTCTCCTGTAGCGGAAAGCGTTGTCTGACCAGCACAAAGAAGAGCGGGACAAAGAAAATAGCCAGAACGGTGGCGGAGATCATGCCCCCCATTACGCCCGTCCCCACCGCATGCTGACTGCCCGATCCTGCGCCGTTACTGATGACCATCGGCAGCACGCCAAAGATAAAGGCCAGCGAGGTCATCAGAATCGGACGAAGACGCTGCCGTGAAGCCTCCAGCGTGGCTTCCAGCAGATCCCGGCCTCTGGTATTCATCTCGTTAGCGAACTCCACAATCAGAATGGCATTCTTAGCCGCAAGCCCAATCACCGTGAGCAGACCAACCTGGAAATAGACATCATTTTCCAGGCCGCGCGCCCAGGTGGCGATCAGCGCACCCACAACGCCCAGCGGCACCACCAGCATGACCGAGAAGGGAATTGACCAGCTCTCATAGAGCGCTGCCAGACAGAGGAACACGACCAGCAGCGAAATAGCGTAAAGCGCGGGCGCTTGCGAGCCGCTCAGCCGCTCCTGATAAGAAGCGCCAGTCCATTGCAGGCCAAAGCCTGTGGGCAATTCGCTGACCAGTTTCTCCATGACGTCCATCGCCGTGCCGGTACTGACTCCCTCAGCCGATTCTCCTACAATTTCTACGGCAGAATAACCGTTGTAACGCTCCAGCCGCGGCGAGCCGGTTTCCCAACTGGTGGTGGCGAAAGCGGTAAACGGCACCATGCTGCCGCTGCTGTTGCGCACATACCATTTACTGATGTCATCCGGCAGCATGCGGTATTTTGCCGCTGCCTGAACGTAAACCTTCTTCACGCGCCCCCGATCAAGGAAATCATTGACGTAGGTTGAACCCCAGCCGGTCTGTAACGTGTTGTTGATATCGTCAATGGAAACGCCCAGCGCCTGCGCTTTATGCTGATCGACATTAATCCTTAACTGCGGAGTATCGTCCAGGCCGTTATGACGTACGCGCGTCAGAGCGCTATTTCCCTCTGCTGCTGAGATCAACAGATCCCGCGCCTTCATTAACGCATCGTGACCCAGGCCAGCATGATCCTGTAGCTCCATATCAAAGCCGGCTGAGTTCCCCATACCTGTTATGGCAGGCGGACTGCTGGCAATCACCCGACCTTCTCTGATCTTGCGGAAGGCTTTGGTCGCTCTTTCGATGATGGCGAATGAGGTGTTATCCGCGCCAGTGCGATCCTGCCAATCCTTGAGTCTCACGAACATACGGGCCACGTTCTGGCCATTACCGCCCGGACCCGCGCCGATGGTGGAGAACACCGACAGCACGTTCTCCTTCTCCTGGGTCAGATAGTATTGCTCAACCTTATTGACCACTTTGTTTGTTTCCTGCAGCGTCGAGCCGGGCGGAAGCTGGATCTGGGTAGTAAAGACGCCACGGTCTTCCAGCGGCAGGAAAGAGGTTGGCAACCGCAGGAAAAGAAACGCCATACCCGCAATCAGCAGCATATAGAGCAACAGCCAGCGTCCTGCTTTAGCCAGGATCTTACCCACGCCGCGTTCATAACGTTCAGCGTTGCGGTTAAACATACGGTTGAACCAGCCGAAAAAGCCCCGGCGGCCATGATGCTCTCCCTGAGGAATAGGTTTCAGCAGCGTGGCACACAGGGCAGGGGTCAGGATCATCGCGACCAGCACCGACAGCACCATCGCGGAAACAATAGTGATGGAAAACTGGCGATAGATAGCCCCTGTGGTGCCGCCAAAGAAGGCCATCGGGATAAACACGGCGGAGAGCACCAGCGCAATACCCACCAGAGCGCCCTGGATTTGCCCCATCGATTTGCGCGTTGCATCGCGGGGGGAAAGCCCTTCCTCGCTCATTATTCGCTCGACGTTTTCCACGACGACGATGGCATCATCCACCAGCAGCCCGATAGCCAGCACCATCGCGAACATGGTCAGCGTATTGATACTGAAACCGCAGGCGGAAAGTACTGTGAAAGTGCCGAGCAGAACCACCGGAACGGCGATAGTAGGAATGAGCGTGGCGCGGAAGTTCTGCATAAAGAGATACATCACAACGAATACCAGCACTACAGCTTCTATCAGCGTCTTAACCACGTCCTCAATTGATGCCCGGACAAATGGCGTGGTCTCATAGGCGATTTCTGCTTTCAGGCCATGCGGAAAATAGTGGGAAAGCTCTTCAATGCGCGCGCGAACCAGCTCATCGGTTTGCAGCTCATTTGCGCCTGAAGCCAGCTTAACCCCTAAGCCTGAAGCGGGCTGACCGTTGTACTGACTCAGGAAATCATACTTCTCGGCGCCCAGCGCGACCTCTGCTACGTCGCCCAGCCGCACTTCTGAACCATTCTGGTTAACCCGCAGGGTGATATTGCGGAACTGTTCCGGCGTATTGAGCAACGACTGCGAATTGATGGTCGCGTTTAGCGCCTGACGCTCCACTGAAGGTAATCCACCCAGCTGCCCAACCGCCACCTGACTGTTTTGCGACTCAATGGCGGTGACGATATCTGAGGTGGTCAGAGCGTAGTTAATCATCTTGTTGGGATCGAGCCAGATGCGCATCGCATACTGCGAGCCGTAGGCATCTACCTGTCCCACCCCGTCAATACGGCTTAACGGGTCCTGCACGTTACTGGCAACGTAGTCGGAGATATCCTGCTTATCCATACTGCCGTCTGTGGAGACAAACGCCACCATCAGGATATTGGTGTCGCCGGTTTTTGTCACCGTGACGCCCTGAGACTGCACATCCTGCGGTAGCTTACGCAGCGCGCTTTGCAGCTGGTTCTGCACCTGCTGGCGCGCCTCGTCCGGATTCGTACCGGCAACGAAAGTCAGTGTAATCGTGGCCTGGCCGGTGTTACTGCTTTGCGAAGACATATACATCAGGTTATCGATGCCGGTCATGTTCTGTTCAATAACCTGGGTGACGGTATTTTCCAGCGTTTCAGCAGAAGCGCCCGGATAGTTGGCAGTGATGCGGACGTTAGGGGGAGCAAGTTCGGGATATTGCTCAACAGGAAGCGAAAAAATAGCCAGCGTGCCGGTCAGGCAAAGCAAAATCGCTATCACCCAGGCAAAGATCGGGCGATCGATAAAAAAATTCGCCATTAAAGCGCGCTCCAGGCAAGTCATCAGGAAGGGTCATGCGCCTGCCTTGTCCCTGGCGCGCGAAAATTGTCGTCCGGGCCGCTGCAAATTTTTATAAGTTATTCAACATGCTTTGGCCTCTCTTCACTTTACCCTCCGCCTTGTGAAGAATCGTGGAGAAATTGAGGAGAAAGTGTAAATTATCGTGCTAATTCGTCCATGGCGCTGCGCCGGATAGCTGGTTGCTTTCATCTCTTTCTGTTAGCTCTTCTTCACCTGGTTTATACAGGAAACTGCAATGAGACAACCGTTCCTGTTTCGGCTCCCGCTGCAATAGTCAGCCTGCCCTGAAGCGAGCTGGCCCGCTCCTGCATAATAGAAAGGCCATAATGCCCCGGCGGTGAAGCCGTCTTATCGATACCGGTACCATTATCCTCAATTTCAATCAGGATCTCCCCGCAGGCAAGAGGGCGACAGCGGAGCGTTATCCTTGACGCCTCAGCATGACGAACAGCATTCAGTAAAGCTTCGCGGACAATCTGCAGGACGTGAACCTGCTTTTGCGCTTCCAGACGAGGCATCTCTGCCGGACTTTGCAGTTCGATGGCTGCTTCGGTTTGCCCCTGAAGCGTGGCGATAACCTGTTGCAGGGCGGTGCTCAGGTCTGCTGGCTCAATAGATAACCGGAAAGTGGTCAGTAGCTCGCGAAGCTGAACGTTGGCTTCGGTCAGTGCCCGATCGATCTCATTGACGATCCCATGAGCTGGCGTGGCAGAAGCCTCAATTACTCGCTTCAGGCGTGCCAGTTGAATGCGAAGATAGGCCAGGGATTGGGCAAGCGAGTCGTGCAGTTCACGCGCGATGGTGGCCCGCTCCTCCATCACCAACAGGTGACGAACTTTCTGCTGTGCGCGGTCCAGCTGTAATGAACGGGCAAGCATGGTTGCTACGCCCTGCATAAGCTGAGGTTCGCTGGCCGCCGCTTGCCAGCGCAGTTCGGCCACTGGCTGTTCTGTACCCGGTTCCAGCGGCAGGGCTAACCACGGCAGCGCAGCGTCAGCCTCTCCACAGCTAATCTTTCCGTGCGGCGGAGCGATAAGCTCAATGGCAGCAAAATTTTCATGTTGCGTCACCTTTTCCAGCACCTCAGGCCAGGCTTTCAGAGGTTCAAGATGGTGATTAAGCGTTTCGGAGCACTGGTAAAGCAGGGCAAGGCGACGGTTCGCCTGGCGCAGATCGCTGGTCTTCTCTTTTACCGCCTGTTCAAGGCGGGCGTACTGCTTTTCAAGTTCCACAGACATGCGGGTAAAGGCTCTGCCGAGCACGCCAAGTTCATTTGGCAAACCGGTATCCAGCGGAGCGTGATGGAAATGGCCATGCTCAATGTCGTTACTCGCCCCCACCAGCTTATTCAACGGCATCACTATCTGACGTTTTACCTGGCGCAGCGTCCAGAACACCAGAACGGCAATGGCGATAAATCCCAGCAGGCTGACGCCAGCCACCAGCTTCATTTTCAGTTCAGCCCAGTGCTGAAGCGCCAGCACGAACAGATCTATCTGTGCAACATAAGAGGAGACGTTTTGCTGATAGTGATGCGTGTTGCCTGCCAGCAGATCGGGTTGTAAGGCGTGCCAGGCCAGCAATAGTGCCTGATAGCGCGCCCTGACGCTCTCCGGGACATAGGCCCGGTCAAGCGCTCTTAAGGCGGGTGCCTCTACCGATTGCTGGTAGGCAAGGATATCTTTCGGTAGCGCTGAAGAACGGCTGGTAGCATCCAGAGCCAGACGGTAGCTTTGCATACGCAGCGATCCGGCGATATTCACCGCTTCGGCATCGCGCAGGCTGGTGGAGAGAGTTAATAACGCCAGTCCGGATGAGAGCACAGAGAGCAGCACAATAGCGAACAGGGTCCGGGCAAAAGTGCCGGTAACAGAACGGGTAAACATCCAGCGCTTCCTTATAAAGTATGGCGGAGAGTATAACCTCAACCTTCCGGCAAGAAACTGACCTGGACCATCAGAACAATAATGTTCAAAACGTGCGGTATATCGCTTGAAGCGCTGCGACATCCCCGTTACAGTAACTTACCGCATAAAAAAACCGCCTTGAAACGTGTCGATTGCTTTACTTTGACACATCCCCTTACAGCCTGCGTAAAATGTAACTTTCACTGACACTTCTTTGGAAAGCCCGGCATTCCTTCAACAATGCTTAACCACCTTTACCTGAGACTCACTCTGATTTTCATTAGCCTGGTCATAATTAATCCCGTAACGAAATCTTCTAACGAATGATAACTTTCGACGAGGAAATGACAATGAAAATAAAATTACCTGCTCTGCTTGCCGCCACCCTTTTCGCTGCGACCTCATTCTCTGCGCTGGCCGCCACGCAGATCGATGAAGCACAGAGTCAGAACATGCAGGCGATGGGAACTGTTTCCATCTCCGGCGTCAACGGTTCCTTAGATGATGCTACCCGCCAGCTTTCACAGAAAGCGCAGGAAATGGGCGCATCGCACTATCGCGTTATTCGCGCTGATACTCCCGGTGATTCAAGTCTCTGGAGCGGAAACGCTGAGATTTACCGCTAAGTTTTATCGCTTATTATCCACCCCTGTGTAGCCTTAGTGATCTCACTGAACCGACCGCCCTTTGCGGTCGGTTTTTTTATGCGCCATCCGGCAAAAATTACAAAAGCTCACGATTTGATGAGGGTAATTTTTGCGTCAGCTTTCGAGAACGGTTAGGATGCATCGCCGCAATTTTCCCGCTTCCGCTAAGAACAAAATTACAGGAAGTCGGGTTTTGCACAGACGTTTGTGCTGTTGACGCAATCGTTTGGATGGCGGAGATCGGGACGCCCGGGACAGGTATCCATAAAACTGTGGACAGGTTAATAGGAAAGAAAATGAAAGCTGATAAAACAGCGGTTGCAGACAAGCGCGCCGCAAGAAGACGTTGGTTAAATTCTCATGACTCCGGCTATCATAAGGCCATGGATAATCGTCACGTACAGATGATTGCAATTGGCGGAGCAATAGGTACGGGACTGTTTCTTGGTGCGGGTGCTCGTCTGCAGATTGCAGGTCCGGCCCTGGCTATCGTGTATTTAGTGTGTGGTATTTTCTCCTTCTTTATCCTGCGTGCGCTGGGCGAACTGGTTCTTCACCGTCCCTCCAGCGGCAGCTTTGTCTCTTACGCCCGTGAATTCCTCGGTGAGAAAGCCTCCTATGTGGCGGGCTGGATGTACTTCGTTAACTGGGCGATGACCGGCATCGTGGATATCACTGCCGTCGCGCTCTATATGCACTACTGGGGTGCCTTTGGTGACGTTCCTCAGTGGGTCTTTGCGATGGGTGCGCTGGCCATTGTCGGCACCATGAACATGATCGGCGTAAAGTGGTTTGCCGAAATGGAGTTCTGGTTCGCGTTGGTCAAAGTGCTGGCGATCGCCATTTTCCTGATTGTGGGGGTGGTATTCCTTGGCTCCGGCAAACCACTGGATGGCAATGCAACCGGCTTCCACCTGATCAGCGATAACGGCGGCTTCTTCCCGCACGGCCTGTTACCGGCTCTGGTACTGGTACAGGGTGTTGTCTTCGCCTTTGCTTCTATCGAACTGGTAGGGACGGCGGCAGGGGAGTGTAAAGACCCGAAAACCATGCTGCCAAAAGCGATCAACAGCGTGATCTGGCGTATTGGTCTGTTCTATGTCGGCTCCGTAGTGCTGCTGGTGCTGCTGTTGCCCTGGAACGCTTACCAGGCAGGGCAGAGTCCGTTTGTGACCTTCTTCTCTAAACTGGGCGTGCCCTATGTGGGCAGCATCATGAATATCGTGGTATTGAGTGCAGCGCTCTCCAGCCTGAACTCTGGCCTCTATTCTACAGGCCGTATTCTGCGCTCGATGTCGATGGGCGGCTCGGCACCGAAGTTCATGTCTAAAATGAGCCGTCAGCAGGTGCCTTATATGGGCATTCTGGTCACCGTGGGCGTCTATATCGTCGGCGTTTACCTTAACTACATTGTGCCTTCGCGCGTGTTTGAGATCGTGCTGAACGTGGCGTCGCTGGGGATTATCTCCTCCTGGGGCTTTATCGTGGTCTGCCAGATGCGTCTGCGTAAGGCGATTAAAGAAGGCAAAGCGGAAGAGGTAGGTTTTAAAATGCCCTGGGCGCCGTTTACCTCATGGCTGACGCTGCTGTTTTTGGCCAGCGTGCTGGTGCTGATGGCCTTTGACTACCCTAACGGCACTTACACCATTGCGGCAGTGCCTTTTATCGCCGTGATTCTGGTTCTGGGCTGGTTTGGCGTGCGTAAGCGCGTGAAGAGTGTCGCGCAGACCGAGCCAGCTGCGGT
Source organism: Erwinia sp. MMLR14_017 (assembly GCF_033657285.1). Lineage (NCBI taxonomy): Bacteria > Pseudomonadati > Pseudomonadota > Gammaproteobacteria > Enterobacterales > Erwiniaceae > Erwinia > Erwinia sp. MMLR14_017. The sequence continues at coordinate 180,890 of NZ_JAWVWP010000008.1, forward strand.
AAAAGAAGAGGCCTGAACGAGGGCGGAATAACAAGACGGCCCTGCGGGGCCGTTTTTTTTTGCTGCGAGCCTCGAAAGAGCGGGGCATTACCCCGCCAGATTTAGGATAGTTTTCTCACCTGTAGCATCTTATGATGGCAGGCTCCTGAAAAACGCACCGGAGCCTGTATGTCAGCAAAAATTGAAGTGATTAAGAACAAAGTCCTGTCAGAAAACTGGTTCGTTCTGCGTAACTTTACCTACGATTTAACCGCCAAAGATGGCGCCACAATCCGCCACAAACGCGAGGTCTATGACCGCGGCAACGGCGCAACCATCCTGCTCTATAACCGTGAAAAAAATAGCGTGATCCTGACCCGCCAGTTCCGTATTGCCACTTGGGTAAACGGTAACGAAAGTGGGATGCTGATTGAAACCTGTGCCGGACTGTTGGATGACGACTCGCCGGAAGATTGCATCCGTAAGGAAGCCGTTGAGGAGACAGGTTACGCGGTGGGGCAGGTGGAAAAAGTGTACGAGATGTACATGTCTCCTGGCGGCGTCACCGAGCTGATCCACTTCTTTGCGGCAGAATACAACGACTCCCTGCGTGCCAATGCGGGTGGCGGAGTAGAAGATGAAGATATTGATGTCATGGAGATCTCCTTCCCCCAGGCGTGGGCAATGATTAAAGAGGGTCGCATTAAAGATGGCAAGACGGTAATGCTGCTTCAGCATGCGCTGATTGAAGGCTGGCTGAAGCTTTAATCTCTGCGGATAACGCTACCAGCCTCCTGGGCCGGGAGGAGTATTTCTCCCGGACTTCGCCACCACTACTGGTGAAAAGAGTCATTTAGCCCTTCTGCGACCCTTCACCACCTTTTCAAAACAAAAAGACAGTCTTAATAAGACTCTTTTTTAAGTCAAATAAGCTGAATTTTCTCTCTCTATTTAATTTACTTTCTAAGGTTACCCTGGTTCCTGGTTTAAAACTTTCTCCGGAAAGAAACCGCTGGTCGGGGCAGAATATTTTTAATAAAAGCGGGTAATGAAGCTACCCATACGCTTTTGTACGCCTGAAACTAAAGGAAATAAGCGATCTCTGTCGCCTCTCCCATTTTCTGCTGCCTTACTTTTCATTATTAAATTTGAAGTACGTCACATTATTTCAGATTGGCTACAAAGAGTCCCGATTTGGCAGACCCTTTTTAAAATCAATGAATTAAAATAGTAGCTCTGACAAGGAACCGTGCGATATTGCGGATGAATCATCACTACAGGCTTGTCCGACTAATCCGATTGAGCTGACCAGGGGCAGGCGGCATGATGGTAATAACTTTTTATTCGCGCTTTGCGGCAGCCTTCTCGTCACCCTGGGATACCCATTATCAATGTTTTACTGGATGAAATTCCCTTTTGCCTTGCTGCTGCTGTTCGCTGCTTCGCTCCAGGCTGAACCGCTGCAGAAAGTTTTTTATAACTGGCAGATAACCTGTAATAACCTTAATAGTTGTGTGGTGCGTAATTTCCCCGGCGATAATGGTCTGGTAATGACGCTTACCCGTAATGCGGGCATTAACGATCGGCCTTTACTGCGTATTGATTATGGTAATCGCTATACCGGAGAGCTTAAGGGCGCACCACTGAAAGACAATTTATTACTGGATGGTCAGCGGCTGAAACCAGATTTGAAACACTGGGAAGTAGAGCCTCATCATCTTGCCACAGCACATATTATCTCCATCGATGAATTTCTGGGGCAGATCATGAATGCGGGTAATATTCAGCTGCTCTACCGACCTGAGGCCACTATCTCGCTGCATGGTTTGAAAGCGGCGCTGTTGCTGATGGATGAGATTCAGGGCCGGGTGAATGGCATGAGCGCCTGGGTGAAGCGGGGCGATCGCGTGGCGATGGACGTCCCGCCGCAGCCCGCTACTCCGCAGATTGTGCCGCCGCGTCGGCCGCCTTTACCCCTGACGCGGGACGAAACTACTGGCCTGATCGATTTCGGTACCTGGCGGATAAATACCGATGAATGTTCACTGGATCCCCAGCGACGTGAGGTCAGCGTGGCACCGCTGTCAGATGAGAAAGCGCTGCTGCTGGTAACCTGTGAAATGGGAGCCTATAACGTCATCGATCTGGCTTTTGAAGTCAGCCGCACCGAGCCTTTTGTGGCGAAAGGCGTTTCCCTTAGCCTGCCGTTTGTCCCTCCTGGCCGCAGCGACAAGCAGCTGGAGCTGATCAATGCAGAGTATGATGCTAACACCGGTGAGTTGTTGACCTTTGGTAAAGGGCGCGGATTAGGGGATTGCGGTACAGCATCACGCTGGCAATATAATGGCCGGGAATTTGTACTGGCTGAATTTGCCCAGGAAGAAACCTGCGATGCCTGGCATGGCAGCGACGACTGGCCGACGCTGTGGGCCAGTCAGAAAGTAGCGCCGCCCGCTGCCGATGTCGAGATGACGACACCATAAAGTCCGGTACAGCTCCCGGTCGTCAGCCATAAAAAAGCCCGGCAAAGAGTGCCGGGCTTTTTTGATTAAAGCAGAAAGCAGAAGCCTCTGCTTAGCGGCCTCAGTGAGGCTTCAGCAGGGATTCAGCATGGCTGACAATGTTTTCAACCGTGAAACCAAACTCGTTAAACAGCTTATCGGCTGGTGCAGACTCACCAAAGGTAGTCATACCAACAATCGCGCCATTCAGACCAACGTATTTGAACCAGTAATCTGCAATGCCCGCTTCAACAGCGACGCGCGCTGTGACGCCAGACGGCAGCACGGATTCACGGTACGCCACGTCCTGCTTGTCAAACATATCAGTAGAAGGCATGGAAACTACCCGCACCTTGTGGCCGCTGCGGGTCAGCTTCTCAGCCGCGCCCAGCGTGATCTCCACCTCGGAACCGGTGGCAATCAGGATCACCTCAGGCGTTCCTTCGCAATCTGACAGCACATAAGCGCCGCGGGAGATATTCTCCAGCTGCTCTTTGGTACGCTCAGGCTGCAACAGGTTCTGACGGGAGAGGATCAGAGCGGTCGGGCCATGATGGCGCTCAATCGCATGCTTCCACGCCACGGCAGTTTCTACCTGATCACACGGACGCCAGACGCTCATATTCGGCGTGACGCGCAGGCTGGCAAGCTGTTCAACCGGCTGGTGCGTCGGGCCATCTTCACCCAGACCGATGGAGTCGTGGGTATAGACCATGATCTGACGGGCTTTCATCAGCGCCGCCATACGCACAGCGTTACGCGCATATTCCACAAACATCAGGAAAGTCGCGGTATAGGGCACGAAGCCGCCGTGGTGTGCGATGCCGTTAGCGATGGCAGTCATACCAAATTCACGTACGCCATAGTGAATATAGTTACCCGCAAGATCCTCTTTGATCGACTTAGAGCCAGACCAGATGGTGAGGTTACTTGGTGCCAGGTCAGCCGATCCGCCTAAGAATTCAGGCAGCAGCTTACCCCAGGCTTCCAGGGTATTTTGTGAGGCTTTACGGCTGGCGATCTTCTGCGGGTTGGCCTGCAGATGCGCAATAAACTTCTGCGTTTCCTGCTCCCAGTTCTCCGGCATACCACCTTCCATACGGCGGCTATACTCTTTAGCCAGTTCCGGGTGGGCGGCTTGATAAGCGGCAAACTTCTCGTTCCACTCTTTCTCATACTTGCTGCCCGCTTCTTTGGCATCCCACTGAGCATAGATATCCTCAGGGATTTCAAAGGCAGGGTAGTTCCAGCCCAGCTGCTTACGGGTCAGCTCAACTTCATCTGCACCCAGCGCTGCGCCGTGAGATTCTTCTTTACCCGCTTTGTTCGGTGAACCAAAACCGATAATAGTTTTACAGATGATAAGCGAAGGCTTGTCGGTAACGCTCTGTGCTTCTTTAATAGCGCCAGCAACAGCCTCTGAATCGTGACCATCAATATTGATCACATGCCAGTTATAGGCTTCAAAGCGCTTGGCGGTGTCATCGCTGAACCAACCTTCCACTTCACCATCAATTGAGATGCCGTTGTGGTCATAGAAACCGATCAGTTTGCCCAGACCCAGCGTACCCGCCAGCGAGCAGACTTCATGAGAAATCCCTTCCATCAGGCAGCCGTCACCCATAAATACATAGGTGTGGTGGTCGACAATATCGTGGCCCGGACGGTTAAACTGCGCACCCAGCGTGCGTTCTGCAATCGCCAGACCCACCGCATTCGCCAGACCCTGACCCAGCGGGCCGGTGGTAGTTTCCACGCCTGGCGTATAGCCGATTTCCGGGTGACCCGGCGTTTTGGAGTGCAGCTGACGGAAGTTTTTCAGCTCTTCAATCGGTAAGTCGTAACCGGTGAGGTGCAGCAGGCTGTACAGCAGCATGGAACCATGGCCGTTAGACAGAATGAAACGGTCACGATCGGCCCAGGCTGGGTTTGTCGGATTGTGGTGCATAAAATCACGCCACAACACTTCAGCGATATCTGCCATGCCCATTGGGGCGCCCGGATGACCGGAATTGGCTTTCTGAACGGCATCCATACTGAGGGCACGGATGGCATTAGCCAGCTCTCTACGTGAAGACATGTTTTTCTCCCTGATTGTTTTATGGGACAAAATGGGCGGATAAAACGCTAAAGGGCGAAGGCCCTGCATTGCCGAGAAGATCGGTTAGCGGGACGTTCCACCCATTTTGATTTTGGTTACAGCTTAGCGGCAAGCACGTCTTCCAGATGCTGCTGGTCAACGGCAAACTGACGGATGCCTTCAGACAGTTTCTCAACCGCCATCGGATCCTGATTGTGCTCCCAGCGGAACTCCGCTTCAGAGAGCGAGGCAGGCTGATGGAAGGCTTCAGTAGGAGGCGTAAGTTTGCGCTCAACCGGCGCGTCGCTTGCCTGCAGCTGTTTCAGCAGATCGGCAGAAATGGTCAGGCGGTCACAGCCAGCCAGCGCCAGGATCTGCTCGGTTTTACGGAAGCTGGCACCCATGATCACCGTGTTGTAACGATGCTGTTTGTAGTATTCGTAGATATTGCGAACGGAAACGACGCCCGGATCTTCATCTACTACGTACGGGTCCATTGGCTTACGGGTGTTGTACCAGTCATAGATACGGCCCACAAATGGGGAGATCAGGAAGACACCGGCTTCAGCACAGGCACGTGCCTGGGCAAAAGAGAACAGCAGCGTCAGGTTACAGTTGATGCCGTTTTTCTCCAGCTCTTCTGCTGCGCGAATACCTTCCCAGGTTGAAGCGAGTTTGATCAGAATACGTGAACGGTCAATACCGTTATCTTCGTACATTCTTACCAGCTTCTCTGCTTTGGTCACACACATGCCGCGATCAAACGAGAGACGTGCGTCTACTTCAGTAGAAACACGGCCGGGAACGCTTTTCAGAATTTCCATCCCCAGATTAACCGCAACTTTGTCACTGGCGTTGATAATCTGAGTTTCTTTGCTGCCGCCCTGCTTTTTAGCGTAGTCGATAGCATCGGTAATCAGGTGCTTGTAGGAATCGAGGGCGGAGGCTTTAAGGATCAGAGAGGGATTGGTTGTAGCATCTTCCGGATGGAAATCACGAATGGATTCAATATCGCCACTGTCCGCCACCACGGTGGTGAATTGTTTCAGTGCTTCTAGCTGGTTCATCTCTTGGCTCCTTGATGTGCAATCTGCATTACGATTTACCATGACGGGCAATGGGGCTTCAGGCCAACGAGGCAGCCTTGAATCTTCTCTGAGGGGGAATTTTCAGGGGCTAACATCGGATCTACCCGACACGGAAGTCTGTTCTCAGGCCAAACATTGCATCAGACGTTCTGTAATAGAAATGCGTTTTCTCTGATTGTTGCAATGGGTTGACCCAATGAGTTCATTGCGTACATTAAAAAAGTGCCGCACTCTTAAGTGTAGCACTTCTGTGAAATTTCGTGATGGCGCGCACGCTGAAGCGCTCCGGCATCTTCTATTTAGCGCAAACGCTCTGCTCGTAATGGCTGATTTTATCCACTTTCGCCAGTGAACCGCCGCCTTCAAATTCTGATTCCAGCCAGCTGTTAACGATCGAACGAGCCAGTTCAGGCCCCACAACGCGTGCGCCTAAGGTCATGATCTGCGCGTTGTTACTTTTACGAGCGCGTTCAGCACGGGCGCTATCGATATCATCGCCAGCTCGGCGCAAAATATCCGCACGCTGTTGAATATGACTAAATAAGTTGTGTACTTATGGCATCAGAGGCGAAGTCGAAAACGGTTGATGAGCGCCAGCGTAACGCGGCAAGCCCACTGGCCTGCCGCACTTTTCAGTGAATCCTCAAATCCACGCCTTCACGGGCAGAAAATCGCTGTACAGCGCCGCTTCCGGCGTGCCCGGTTCGGGAGCGTAATTATACTCCCAGCGCACCAGCGGCGGCATCGACATCAAAATAGATTCGGTACGTCCACCGGTTTGCAGACCAAACAGCGTCCCACGATCCCACACCAGGTTGAACTCCACGTAGCGCCCACGGCGATAGAGTTGGAAGTCACGCTCGCGCTGGCCCCAGGTGAGCGCTTTGCGCCGCTCAATAATCGGCAGATAGGCTTTCAGAAAACCTTCTCCTACCGCCTGGGTAAAGCGGAAGCAATAGTCAAAGTCTGGCGTGTTCAGATCGTCAAAGAAGAGGCCGCCAATGCCGCGCTGCTCGTTGCGGTGTTTGATAAAGAAGTAATCATCACACCACTTTTTATAGCGCGGATAAACGTCCTCGCCAAAGGGCTGACAGAGATCGGAAGCCGTCTGGTGCCAGTGCACCGCATCCTCCGTGAAGCCGTAATAGGGCGTCATGTCGAACCCGCCGCCGAACCACCAGACCGGATCGGCCCCCGGTTTTTCAGCAATAAAGAAACGCACGTTGGCGTGACTGGTGGGCAGATAGGGGCTTTCCGGATGGATCACCAGCGACACGCCCATCGCTTCAAAACTGCGGCCCGCCAGCTCCGGGCGGTGCGCAGTCGCGGAGGCGGGCATCCGATCGCCATGAACGTGGGAAAAATTAACGCCAGCCTGTTCGAAAATTGCGCCGCCTCTCAGCACGCGGCTGCGACCGCCGCCGCCGCCTTCGCGATGCCAGCTCTCTTCTTCAAAGTTCGCTTTGCCGTCAGCCTGGGCTAACTGCTGGCAAATAGTCTCCTGTAGGGTGAGCAAAAACTGCTTCACCAGGGCGAGGTTGGGTGCGTTCATGGCTTACCTATGTCGTCAAATCACGCGCGCAGTATACGACAAAAAGCCTCCGCCAGGGCAGAGGGATGCGGCAGCTTAGCTGGGGCGTCTGTTATTAGCATCATACTCATCAAAATAGCTGACGATGCCGCCGACAATTGCCGTGGCAATCTTCTGGCGAAAGGCGGTGGTGCCTAACAGGCGCTCTTCGGAAGGATTGGTAATAAACGAGGTCTCAACCAGCACGGAAGGAATAGAGGGAGATTTCAGCACGGCAAAGGCGGCCTGCTCCGTGTGCTGGCTGTGCAGATGATGCACCGGACGGATCTGGTTCAGCACATGCCTGCCCAGTGTCAGGCTGTTTTTGATGGTATCGGTCTGCACCAGATCGAATAAAACCTGCTGAAGATAGTGATCCTTTTGCGCAGCCTTCACGCCGCCAACGTCATCCGCCGCATTTTCACGTCTGGAGAGATAACGCGCCATACTGCTGCTGGCACCGCGATTGGAGAGGGCGAACACCGAGGCACCATTAGCATCCGGGCTGGTGAAGCCATCCGCATGAATTGACATAAACAGGTTAGCGCCATGCTGATGGGCAATTTCCACGCGTTCACCCAGCGGGATAAAGTGGTCCGATTCACGGGTCAGCCGGGCTTCAATATGCGGATGCCCGCTCAGCATCTCGCGGATATGGTTGGCGATCTCCAGTACCACATGCTTCTCTTCTGAACCTTCTTCGCCAACCGCACCCGAATCGATCCCGCCGTGACCCGGATCAATCATCACTATCTTCCTGCCGCTCGCTGAAGGGCGCGGGGGGGTATGGGTGGTGCTGCGGGTTGCCTTAAGCGCGGCCACTTCTTCTTTTGCCAGCACCGATTTATTGGCCAGTAAAGCCAGCGCCATGCCGGAAATCAGCAACTGGCGGCGGGTCGTTAACGGGGTCATCTGGCCAAACTTTTTCATCATTCCATCCTCTGAGCATAACGTGCTTAGTGTTATATCGTAACAATAGTGCCAGCGCGAGAAGGGAACTATTTCAACCTTTTACTTTCTATTTCAGCAAACTCACGCCGCTTTTTTACGGTTTGCACAGCTTGAGACTTGCGCCCGTGAAAGAAAGCGTGATAATCAGCAAATTATGGTTAACATCTGGGGCAACGGTATGGAAATCCGCGTATTCAGCCAGGACGATTTTGAAGAAGTGATCACGCTCTGGGAGCGTTGCGATTTGTTACGTCCGTGGAACGATCCGGAAATGGATATCGAGCGTAAGCTAAATCATGACCCGGACCTGTTTCTGGTCGCCGTGGTCAGCGGCGTCATTGTCGGCACCTTGATGGGCGGCTATGACGGACATCGTGGCTCGGCCTACTATCTGGGCGTTCACCCCGATTATCAGGGGCGTGGGTTTGCTAATGCGTTAATTAATCGCCTCGAGAAAAAGCTTATTGCTCGCGGCTGTCCAAAAATTAACGTGATGGTGCGGGAAGAAAATGATGCGGTCCTGGGGTTTTATGAAAAGCTTGATTACGACACGCAGGACAGTCTGCTGCTCGGCAAGCGTTTAATTGAAGACCGCGAATATTAATCAGCTGGGTGGCGCAGTTCCACCCCCGCCAGTGATGTGATGAACCTGATATTTTCTCCCGACGATTATGATGCAAAAGGCCAGCTAAGGTTGCCGCTGGCCTTTTGGGCTATTTTGCTTTTACAGGCGCGCACCTGGGTTCTGTTTGTGATGGCTGGCGCCTCCCGGCAGCAGGGCACCTCGCTTCTGGCGCTATTTTATCCCGATAAGCAGGCCTTCTGGCTGGGACTGGCGCTGGGCGTGCCGGCCGCGCTGGGGCTGTTGTTGACCGGCTATCGACAGCGTTTTCCCCGGCTCTGGCAGAGGTGGCGTTGGGTACTGATGCTGACGCTGGTAGCGATGCTCACGCTGCTAGCTTTTACTCTGTATCAGGGCGAGGAGAGCGTTTCTCCGTTAGTCATTCTGTTTACCGGATTCGATCTGCTGGCGCTGGCCTGGCTCAGCTTCAACCGCCACCTTCGCGCCTGTTTTGATCCCGCCCACAACGCCGGATAAAACGTCCGGCAAAGCGCATTGGATAAACGCTCGCCTCCAGCAGACGGGTTTTTATCCGGCAAAAAACATCGGATAAAACTTTTTCCCGGATTAACACTCCAATCAGTTCAGAAGTGTTTGCTTATCAAGACAGGAGTTGCAATGAAATTTGTTCGCCCGGCACTGATTGCCGTCGCTTTGCTGCTGGCTGGCTGTGCCAGTTCCGCTCCCCAGACCGAGTCCGGTAGCGGAGCCACCTGGTGGAACCCGCTGACCTACTCCTGGTCCAGCCTGGCCCCATGGAACTGGTTTGGTTCTTCTCTGGCGGTGAATGAGCAGGGAGTAGGTGAACTCACCGCCAGCACCGCAATGAACGAAACCGCCATCGGCGAGGCATTAGGCGGCAACTATCAGATCCGCAAAGGGATGCGTAGCGAAAACGGCGGTGTAGTAACCTTTTTCCAGGCGGTGAGTGAAAAGCAGGTAAAAGTTGAAGTGACCGGTCAGTCCACGGTGGAACGCATTGACGTGACGGATCGCGCTATCATCTCCGCCGACGGCAACAAGATCGGTACGCCGTTCCGGGACATTTTCAGGAAAGCCTTTGGTGCTTGTGACAAAGGCACCGGCGCAGACAGCGAGGGCGTCGAGTGTGCAGCACCGGGCAGTCAGCACATCAGCTATCTCTTCACCGGGGAATGGCACGGTCCTGAAGGATTGATGCCTCCGGACGAAACGCTACAGAACTGGACTATCAGCAAGATTATCTGGCGAAAATAACCTCTCCGGGCTGCCTTCAGGCGGCCCGTTTTCACTCTCTGCCGCTTCCTTGTTATCAGACAAGATGCCTCTGAAAACATCGGGTATGATAAGCCGGAAAATTCCACTTCGGATATCAGCCTTTTCAGGAGAACGCCCGATGTCTCAGCCTCAGAGCGGCATTTTGTCAGAACACCGCCGTTTTGCTATTTACCTTGAAGCTATGGTGCAGGGCGACTTAACTGCCCTTAGCCAGGGCATTCCGCTCTTTCTTCAGCAGCTTGAGCAGTTGCAGCAGGCCTGGCCTGACGCAGGGCTGGGTGCGGTTATCGCATTCGGACCGGCAGTATGGCACGACCTCAATCCGGGCCATAGCACCCCAGAGCTGAAGGATTTCCAGCCGCTCGGCAAAGAGATGGCGCCCGCCACGCAGCGTGATCTGCTGATCCATATTCACTCCTTTCGCCACGATGTGAATTTTACCCTTGCTCAGGCAGCCGTTGCCGCTTTTGGCCAGGCGATCCAGATAGTGGAAGAGACGCACGGCTTCCGCTGGGTGGAAGATCGGGATTTAAGCGGATTTGTTGACGGCACGGAAAACCCCCAGGGCGAGCAGCGGCCGTTGGTGGCACTGATAGGCGAGGGCGAAAACGCTGGCGGTAGTTACGTCTTCAGCCAGCGCTGGGAACATAATCTGAAGATGTTTAACCGCCTGGCGGTAAACAAGCAGGAGCAGATTATTGGCCGGACTAAAGTGAGCAATGAAGAGCTGGAAGGGGAAGACCGTCCCGTCACCTCGCACGTCAGCCGCGTAGACCTGAAAGAAGAGGGCAAAGGCCTGAAAATTCTTCGTCAAAGTCTGCCGTATGGCACCGCAAGCGGCACCAACGGGCTTTTCTTCCTCGCCTACTGCGCCACGCTCTATAATATTGAGCAACAGCTGCTGAGTATGTTTGGCGAAAAGGATAATAAGTTTGATGCCATGCTGCGCTTCACCAAGCCGGTCAGCGGCAGCTATTTTTATGCGCCTTCTCTGCAACAGCTTGCTGCGCTGTAAGCATTAACCGCAGCCGCAAAGTGACAGGGGCCTCGTGCGGGCGGCCCCTGGCCTGACAGGTTCGCGTCTGGCCTCACCTCACTCTTGAGTCATAAAGGGCAACAGGGCCCGATAAAGCTGACGGAATGTTTCTCTGCTAGCCAGATAGTCCTGATGCAGCGTTGGGTTGGGAATATGTCGCTGTTCAAGGGGCAGTTCGGGCAGCATCTCATTAAGCGGCCTCTCTGGATTAAGAGCAATCTGTGCCAGCCTTGCCGCCCCCAGCGCCGGTCCAACCTCGCCACCAGTACGGTATTCCAGCGGTTGTCCGCAGATATCTGCCAGCATCTGTCGCCACCAGGCGCTTCGGGCGCCGCCGCCGAGCAGAATGATACTCTGCGGCTCTGCTCCGCTGGCATGGATGGCATCCATACCCTCAGCCAGCGCAAAACCCACCCCTTCCAGCACCGCCCGGGCAAGATGGCCGCTGCTGTGCTGATGCGTCAACCCCCAGAAAGCGCCTTTCGCGTGCGGATTATTATGCGGGGTGCGTTCGCCGGAGAGATAGGGCAGGAACCAGATTTTGCTCTCTGCCGGAGGGGTCTGTTCCGCAAGCTTCAGCAGCGCAGCAACATCCGTGAGATTAGTAAGTTTACATGCCCACTCCAGACAGGACGCAGCGCTCAGCATCACCGACATCAGATGCCAGCTGTCGGGTAAAGCGTGACAAAAACTGTGCACCGCGCTGTCGGGATTACTTCTGAAGCCGTCGCTGACCACGAAGTAGACGCCAGAAGTGCCAAGAGAAAGCATCGCCTGTCCCGGCTGATAAAGTCCTGCACCAATGGCGCCTGCGGCGTTATCGCCACCCCCAGCCACCACCGGTACTACAGGCAGACCCCAGCGCTGCGCCAGACTGGCTTTCAGCTCGCCTGTTATTTCGTTCCCTTCAAAAAGCTCAGGCATTTGCTGACGCGTAAGCGCGCAGGCAGCCAACATCTCTTCACTCCAGTCGCGTTGGGCTACGTTCAGCCACATCGTGCCCGCAGCATCTGACATCTCGCTGGCAAAGTTACCGGTCATGCGCCAGCGAAGATAATCCTTTGGCAGTAAGACCCTCTCTGTCTGACTGAAAATTTCAGGTTCATGCTCTTTAACCCACAGCAATTTTGGCGCAGTAAAGCCGGGCATCATGATATTGCCGGTAATGGCCCGGCAGTCTGGAACCGCCTTCTCCAGCGCCTGACATTGCGCCGCGCTGCGCCCATCATTCCACAGAATGGCTGGACGCAGCACCTGATGCTGCGCATCCAGCAGCACCGCGCCGTGCATTTGTCCGCTCAGACCGATCGCCCTGACCTGGCGCAAATCCTCTTTTGCGGCCAGCGCCAGCATGGCATCATCGGTAGCCTGCCACCAGGCTTGCGGTGACTGTTCTGACCAAACCGGCTGAGGACGTGAAATCGTCAGCGGTTCGCTATGGGTAGCAAGCAACTCTCCGCTTTCGCTGAGTAAGATGGCCTTGACGCCAGAGGTGCCGAGATCGATGCCGATATACATGTGAGTTTATCCTTTCTCGCAGGGTAAAAACTGGACGGGCAGAAGGCGCAGCGGTGGCCGCGCCGTGGTAATGAATTAACCGAACAGGTAGCGATTAACCAGATTCTCCAGCTTTTCCTGCTGCCCGCTCTGGTGCTGAGGTGCCAGATTATGCTGCTCAGCATGGTGAGCGACTGCCTCCAGCGAGAGTTTTCCCTGCAGGATCTGCTGACCCAAATCGCCATTCCAGCTAGCATAACGCTTAGCTACTACCTGTTGCAGGCCGCCTTCCTCAATCATTCTGGCCGCGACCTTCAGCGCCAGCGCCATTGTGTCCATCCCCCCAATATGACCATAGAAGAGATCATATTTATCCGTGCTCTGCCTCCGGACTTTGGCATCAAAGTTCAGGCCGCCGGTGGTAAAGCCGCCCGCTTTCAGAATTTCAAACATCACTAAGGCGTTCTCTTCCACGCTGTTAGGGAACTGATCGGTATCCCAGCCGAGCTGCGGATCGCCACGGTTTGCATCCACAGAGCCAAAAATGCCCAGGGCGATCGCGCTGGCAATCTCGTGGTGGAAAGAGTGCCCGCCGAGCGTGGCGTGGTTGGCTTCAATATTTACTTTGATCTCTTTTTCCAGACCAAACTGTTTCAGGAAACCGTACACAGTTGCCACGTCGTAGTCATACTGATGCTTGGTAGGCTCCTGCGGTTTGGGTTCAATCAGCAGAGAACCCTGAAAACCAGTTTTGTGCTTATGTTCCACAACCATCTGCATAAACCGGCCAATTTGCTCGCGCTCCTGACGCAGGTCCGTATTGAGCAGCGTTTCATACCCTTCACGGCCACCCCAGAGAACGTAATTCTCACCACCCAGCTTTTGGGTGGCATTCATGGCGGTGTAAACCTGCGTGGCTGCCCAGCTGAACACCTCAGGATTGGGGCTGGTGGCAGCGCCTGCGCCATAACGCGGGTGGGTAAAACAGTTTGCCGTGCCCCAGAGCAGCTTAACGCCTGTGGCCTGCTGTTTCTCCGCCAGCAGATCGCTCATGACGGCAAAATTATTCAGATACTCTTTCAGCGACTGACCTTCAGGTGAAACGTCCACATCATGGAAGCAGTAGTAAGGCACGTTGAGCTTCTGGAAAAATTCGAACGCCACTTCCGCTTTACGTTTTGCCAGCGCCAGCTCATCTCCCGCCTGCTGCCAGGGACGCTCAAAGGCGCCCACGCCAAACATATCTGCCCCGGTCCAGCAGAAGGTATGCCAGTAGCAGGCGGCAAAACGTAAATGCTCCTCCATGCGTTTGCCGAGGATCATCTCATCCGGATTGTAATGACGAAAAGCCAGCGGATTAGTACTGCCGGTTCCTTCGTAGCGAACTTGTTCAAGCTGATCAAAATAGGATTGCATGGTTGACTCCCTGATAGTGAGGCCCGGCTGGCGGGATAGCGCCATCTTCGGAGTTGCAACCGGAAGACTCAATTACGATATTTCACACTCAAACTCAGAGAATTATTAAATGTGCGCTATCTCTCATAAATTAAGCTTATTGAGCACAATGAAAGAGATAATGTCGCGTTTATGCCGCAGGTTTTTTCGGCCGGGTAAAAACATGATCGTTGTCATAAAACAAAAACTAAACCAAAAATCGTAATGCACGGGTAAGAATCAGTAATTGCTCAACGTCAGGCAATTGACAACAATCGACTGGACGTTTGGTGAATTATATTATCCCTACACCGTGAAAATAGGTATATAAGATGAAATTCAAGCACCTCTTTCTCTCAGCCTGCGCAGTGTTAGTGCTGGCCACTCAGCCTGGATTCAGCAAAGAAATTAAAATCGGCATGGCGATTGATGATTTACGCCTGGAACGCTGGCAAAAAGATCGCGATATTTTTGTTAAAAAAGCCAAATCCCTTGGCGCGGATGTTTTTGTGCAATCCGCAAACGGCAATGAAGAAACGCAGATGGCGCAGATAGAAAATATGATCAATCGTGGCGTGGATGTACTGGTCATCATTCCTTATAACGGCCAGGTACTCAGTAATGTGATTAGTGAAGCGAAGCGTGAAGGGATCAAAGTGCTGGCCTACGACCGGATGATTAACAATGCGGACATCGATTTTTATATCTCTTTCGATAACGAAAAAGTCGGGGAACTCCAGGCAAAAAGCCTTGTGGAACGCGTGCCGCAGGGCAACTACTTCCTGATGGGCGGCTCGCCGGTAGATAACAACGCCAGGCTTTTCCGTCAGGGGCAGATGACCGTACTGAAACCGCTTATTGAGAGTGGCAAAATCAAGGTGGTAGGCGATCAGTGGGCAGATGGCTGGCTGCCAGAGAATGCGCTTAAGATTATGGAGAATGCGCTGACGGCTAATAATAATCATATTGATGCGGTTGTCGCTTCCAATGATGCCACCGCCGGCGGCGCGATCCAGGCATTAGCCGCACAGGGTCTGGCAGGTAAAGTCGCTATTTCCGGACAGGATGCCGATCTTGCTGCGGTAAAACGCATCATTGCCGGTACGCAAACCATGACAGTCTATAAGCCGATCAGCAAACTGGCTGATGAAGCAGCGAAAATTGCGGTGGAATTAGGATCGGGCAAACAACCTGAATCCAATGCCACATTAAATAATGGAACTAAAGAGGTGAAGTCCTGGCTGTTAACGCCGATTCAGGTAGATAAATCCAATATTGACAGCACAATTGTGGCGGACGGCTTCCATAAAAAATCTGATATTAATTAAATTATCTCATTTCAATGAATGGAGGAAGTTATGCCCTGTTTATTAGAGATGAAAAATATCACCATGCAATTTGGTGTTGTTAAAGCTGTGGATAATGTCAGCCTTAAAGTAGAGGCGGGACAGGTGCTGTCACTCTGTGGAGAAAATGGTTCAGGGAAATCAACTTTAATGAAAGTGCTGTGTGGAATATATCCACACGGCACCTGGCAGGGCGATATTTATTTTAGCGGCGATCTGATTACGGCAAAAAATATCCGTGAAACAGAACAAAAGGGCATTGCTATTATTCATCAGGAACTGGCGCTGGTGAAACAGATGAGCGTGCTGGAAAACATGTTTCTCGGTAATGAATGGGGCCGCTATGGGCTGATGGATTATGAAGCGATGTATCTGCGTTGCCGGAAAATGCTGGCACAGGTGAAGCTGAATATTGACCCCAATACGCGGGTAGGAGAGCTGGGGCTGGGCCAGCAACAGCTGGTTGAAATTGCCAGGGCGCTGAATAAACAGGTCCGGCTGCTGGTGCTGGATGAGCCGACTGCCTCTCTGACGGAGAGTGAGACCGACACGCTGCTGGAGATAATCAGCGATCTGCGCGATCACGGCATCGCCTGCATCTATATCTCGCACAAGCTGAATGAGGTGAAAGCGATCTCCGATCTGATCTGCGTGATCCGCGACGGGCGGCATATCGCCACACGCTCCGCTGTGGGAATAACCGAGGAGGAGATTATCGCTATGATGGTCGGGCGTGAGTTAACGGAACTCTATCCGCAGGCACCCCATCAGATTGGCGAGATCATCCTGCAGGTGGATAACCTCACGGCCTGGCATCCTGTTAATCGCCATATCCGGCGGGTAAATGAAGTTTCGTTTACCTTGCGGCGGGGTGAGATTTTGGGCGTGGCAGGATTAGTGGGATCGGGGCGAACCGAGACGATGCAGTGCATTTTTGGTGCCTATGCCGGGCGCTGGCAGGGGAGCATCTCCGTTAATAATCAACCCGTTCTTATTGAGCATTGTCGTCATGCGATGGCGCTGGGAATTGCCATGGTGCCTGAAGATCGTAAGCGTGACGGCATTGTGTCGGTAATGGGAGTGGGGGCCAATATTACCCTTGCTGCGCTGAAGAAATATAGCGGGCCTTTATCGATGCTGGATGAGGCGCAGGAGCAGGCGACCATTCGGGACTCGCTGGCACGGTTAAAGGTAAAGACCTCATCATCCTTACTGGCTATTGGCCGACTTAGCGGCGGTAATCAGCAAAAGGCTATTCTGGCTCGCTGTCTGCTGCTCAATCCGCAAATTCTTATCCTCGATGAACCGACCCGCGGCATTGATATTGGTGCGAAAGCAGAGATCTATAAATTGATCAATCAACTGGTGCAACAGGGCATTGCTGTGATTGTTGTCTCGTCTGAATTACCGGAAGTCCTGGGCCTGAGCGATCGGGTACTGGTTATGCACGAAGGGCGGATCAAAGCGGATTTGCTTAACCGCGATCTCACTCAGGAAAAGATAATGGAAGCCGCGTTGAGGAGTGACACCGATGTTGAAAAGCACGCAGTCTGAAATAAGTGCGCCCTTGGGACAGAAAAAGCTGTGGTCAGGGGTAAAATCCCTGAATCTGCAGGTCTTTGTCATGCTGGCCGCCATTCTTTTTATTATGATCTTTTTCGCCTTCACCACCGAGGGCGCTTACCTTAGCGCGCGCAATATTTCGAACCTGCTGCGTCAGACGGCTATCACCGGCATCCTGGCGGTTGGAATGGTTTTTGTGATTGTTTCTGCAGAAATCGATCTCTCTGTCGGCTCGATGATGGGGCTGTTAGGCGGTGCGGCTGCCATATTTGATGTCTGGCTGGGGTGGCCCCTGCCGCTCACTATTGTTGTTACGCTGCTGGCAGGTCTGCTGCTGGGCGCCTGGAACGGCTGGTGGGTCGCTTACCGTAAAGTGCCGTCCTTTATCGTTACCCTCGCCGGAATGCTCGCCTTTCGCGGCATTCTGATTGGCATCACCAACGGGACTACCGTTGCGCCAACCAGTAATGCGATGTCGCAGATTGGCCAAAGTTATCTGCCTGGTGGCGCGGGGTTTGGGATTGGCGCTGTAGGTCTGATGCTGTTTGTTGCCTGGCAGTGGCGCCGCCGTGCGCGTCGGGGGCAGCTGGGGCTGCCGGTGGCTGCTGCTGCTGGCGATATCACGCGGCAAAGCCTGATGGCGATCGTGGTGCTGGGCGCAATCTATCTGCTGAATGATTATCGGGGCGTTCCCACGCCGGTGCTGATCCTGACGGCTCTGATGCTGGCGGGCATATTTATGGCTACGCGTACTGCTTTTGGCCGGCGTATTTATGCTATCGGCGGCAACATTGATGCAGCCCGTCTTTCCGGGGTGAATGTGGAACGTACCAAGCTGGCGGTGTTTGCTATCAACGGGGTAATGGTCGCTATCGCAGGCTTAATTCTCAGTTCACGCCTGGGGGCTGGCTCACCTTCAGCAGGCAATATTGCCGAACTGGATGCCATAGCCGCCTGCGTCATTGGCGGGACAAGTCTTGCCGGGGGCATTGGCAGCGTTGCCGGAGCGGTAATGGGCGCCTTTATTATGGCCTCGCTGGATAACGGCATGAGCATGCTGGATGTCCCGACCTTCTGGCAATATATCGTTAAAGGGGCAATCCTGCTGCTGGCGGTCTGGATGGACTCTGCAACCAAGCGTCGTGTCTGAATACGCCAGAATATCTGTCGTCATAACGGCGGGGAGAAAAGCAAAAGGTTCTGTTGCACCTCACAAAACTGACGGCCTTTTTCCTGCCCTTTTGATCTCTGTGCTATCCAGTAGCAGCGTGATTACAGGGGATTCGCAATGCTCAGAAAACGTTTCCGCATTACCTTGTTGTTTAATGCCAATAAAGTGTATGACCGCCAGGTGGTGGAAGGGGTGGGCGAATATCTTCAGGCCTCGCAGTGTGACTGGGACATCTTTATTGAAGAAGATTTTCGCTGCCGCATCGATAATATCCGCGATTCGCTGGGCGACGGCGTCATCGCTGATTTTGATGACCGTGCTATTGAAAAATCACTCCACAATGTCAACGTGCCCATTGTCGGCGTAGGCGGCTCCTACCTGCAGCCAGAGCACTATCCGCCCGTACATTATATCGCGACGGATAATCATGCGCTGGTAGAGGCCGCGTTTATGCACCTGAAAGAAAAAGGGCTGCATCGCTTCGCTTTTTACGGGCTGCCGCCGGAAGGGGGAAAGCGCTGGGCGCAGGAGCGTGAACAGGCGTTTCGTAATCTGGTGGCGGCGGAACAGTATCAGGGCGTGGTCTATCAGGGGATGGAAACCGCACCGGAAAACTGGCAGTACGCACAAAATCGCCTGGCTGACTGGGTACAGACGTTGCCGCAACAAACCGGCATTATTGCGGTGACGGATGCCCGCGCGCGCCATTTACTTCAGGTGTGCGAACATCTGGATATTGCCGTGCCGGAAAAGCTCTGCGTTATAGGGATTGATAATGAAGAGTTAACCCGCTATCTCTCCCGGGTAGCGCTCTCCTCTGTGGTGCAGGGGACGCGCCAGATGGGCTACCGTGCGGCAAAATTACTGCATCAGTTGCTGAATGAGCGTGAACTGCCGCTGCAACGGCTCCTGGTGCCGCCGGTAAAAGTGGTTGAGCGGCGTTCTACCGATTTCCGTTCCCTGCGCGATCCGGCGGTAATACAGGCGATGCACTATATCCGGCATCATGCCTGTAAAGGGATTAAGGTGGAGCAGGTTCTGGAGGCGATTGGCCTTTCTCGCTCAAACCTGGAGAAGCGCTTTAAAGATGAAACCGGGCAGACCATTCACGGTATTATTCACAGTGAAAAACTGGATCGGGCACGAAATTTATTGATCTTTAGTTCCCTTTCTATCAATGAGATTTCGCAGATGTGCGGCTATCCCTCTTTGCAGTACTTCTATTCTGTGTTTCGTAAAGATTACGATATGACGCCTAAAGAGCATCGGGCAAAATATGGCGAGAAACACTATTAAGAGGAGATTGGCCCGGCATAAACGGCTCTCCCTGAAGCCAGCACCCGCTAATACATATGCCTTTTCCCGTGGTTCGCATAACCAATTCCACTCGCTTATAGCGTTTTAAACTTCCAAATCACCAAACGGTATATAAAGCCGTTACTGGTTTTCATCGGGTTATAGATAAACTGAGTGCTCTTCAGGGCGCAAGCCGGAACGCTTTCAGGGTGCAACATGACGTTACCGACAGTGAAAAAAATCTTCAGCAGTGCCGCATTTTCGCTGCTGCTGGCCGGGTCAGCTCAGGCTACAGAGCTGCTGAACAGCTCTTATGACGTCTCTCGCGAGCTGTTTGTCGCCCTGAATGCCCCTTTTGAGAAACAGTGGGCGGAGCAGAACAACGGCGACAAGCTGACCATCAAACAGTCCCATGCTGGCTCCTCTAAACAGGCGCTGGCGATTTTACAGGGCCTGAAAGCTGACGTGGTGACCTATAACCAGGTGACTGACGTAGAGATCCTGCACGATCGCGGCAACCTGATCCCGGCGGACTGGCAGAAACGTCTGCCGAATAACAGCTCCCCGTTTTATTCGACCATGGCTTTCCTGGTGCGTAAGGGCAACCCAAAGAACATCCACGACTGGAGCGATCTGGTGAAAAGTGATGTGAAGCTGGTGTTCCCGAACCCTAAAACCTCCGGCAATGGTCGCTATACCTATCTTGCTGCCCGTGGAGCCGCCGATAAAGCGGATGGCAAAAGCCAGGCGAAGACCACAGAGTTTATGACCCAGTTTCTGAAAAACGTCGAAGTGTTTGATACCGGCGGTCGCGGAGCCACCACCACCTTTGTGGAGCGGGGGCAGGGCGACGTGCTGATCAGTTTTGAGTCAGAAGTGAATAACATCCGCAATCAGTACGCCAAAGAGGGCTATGAAGTGGTGGTCCCCAAAACCAATATCCTGGCGGAGTTCCCGGTGGCCTGGGTGGATAAAAACATCAAGGCTAACGACACCGAAAAAGCGGCCAAAGCTTACCTGAATTATCTCTATACGCCTCAGGCGCAAAAAATCATTACGCAGTACTACTACCGCGTAAACAACCCTGAGCTGATGGCGCAGCAGAAAGAGCGCTTCCCGCCGGTGGATCTCTTCCGCGTTGAAGAGGCGTTTGGCGGCTGGGAGCAGGTCATGAAAACGCAGTTTGCCAGCGGCGGTGAGCTGGATAAATTGTTAGCTGCGGGACATCAGTAATGTTTGCCACCAGAAGTAAGCGTGTACTTCCAGGATTTGGTATCAGCCTGGGCAGCAGCCTGTTTTTCACCTGCCTGATCCTGCTGCTGCCGATCAGCGCGCTGCTGATGCAGCTGTCGCAGATGACGCTTTCCCAGTACTGGGAAGTGATCACCAACCCGCAGGTAATGGCGGCCTATAAGGTGACGCTGCTCTCTGCCGGTGTCGCCTCACTGTTTAACGCCTTTTTCGGCATGCTGATGGCGTGGATCCTGACCCGTTACCGTTTTCCAGGGCGCACGCTGCTGGATGGCCTGATGGATTTGCCTTTCGCCTTACCCACAGCCGTGGCGGGCCTGACGTTGGCCGGGCTGTTTTCTGTTAACGGCTGGTACGGTCAGTGGCTGGCACAGTTTGATATCAAGGTCTCTTACACCTGGCTGGGCATTGCGGTAGCGATGGCGTTTACCAGCATTCCGTTTGTGGTGCGTACCGTACAGCCAGTGCTTGAAGAGCTGGGACCAGAATATGAAGAAGCGGCAGAAACGCTGGGCGCCACGCCGTGGCAGAGCTTCCGCCGCGTTGTTCTGCCCGAGGTCGCACCAGCCTTGCTGGCGGGCACGGCGCTCTCTTTTACCCGTAGCCTGGGCGAGTTTGGCGCGGTGATTTTTATCGCCGGCAACATCGCATGGAAAACTGAAGTGACCTCACTGATGATTTTTGTCCGACTCCAGGAGTTCGATTATCCGGCGGCAAGCGCGATTGCTTCAGTGATCCTGGCCGCCTCGCTGCTGCTGCTGTTTGCGATTAACACCTTACAGAGCCGCTTTGGCCGTCGTATTGGAGGTCATTAATGGCTGATGTAACAGACTTGAAGGGCATGAGCCGCAGCCGCCCCAACTGGGGCAAATGGGTTCTGATTGCGCTGGGCATTGTGATTTCGCTGGCACTGCTGGTAGTGCCGATGGCCGCCATCTTCGCCAGCGCCTTTTCGGAAGGCATCGGCGCGGTGTTCAGCAATCTGCAAAATGGCGACATGCTGCACTCCATCTGGCTCACCATCCTGATGGCGCTGATAACCGTGCCGGTTAACCTGGTGTTCGGTACGCTGCTCGCCTGGCTGGTTACGCGCTTTGATTTCCCTGGACGTCAGCTGCTGCTGACGCTGTTCGATATTCCTTTTGCCGTGTCGCCGGTGGTGGCGGGGCTGATGTATCTGCTGTTCTGGGGCGTGAACGGTCCCGCTGGCGGCTGGCTGGACGCACACAACATCGCACTGATGTTCTCCTGGCCGGGCATGGCGATGGTCACCATTTTCGTGACCTGTCCGTTTGTGGTGCGTGAGCTGGTGCCGGTGATGCTCAGTCAGGGAAGCAATGAAGATGAAGCGGCAGTGCTGTTAGGGGCGTCGGGCTGGAAAATGTTCTGGCGGGTGACCTTGCCGAACATTCGTTGGGCGCTGCTTTATGGCCTGGTTTTAACCAATGCCCGTGCTATTGGCGAGTTTGGTGCGGTCTCGGTAGTCTCGGGATCGATTCGCGGCGAGACCTACACGCTGCCATTACAAGTTGAACTACTGCATCAGGATTACAACACCGTGGGAGCCTTTACGGCGGCGGGCCTGTTGACCCTGATAGCTATTCTTACGCTGTTTCTGAAAAGCGGGCTGCAATGGCGGTTAGAGCAACAGCAGAAGCGCCTGCAACAGGAGGGGAACCATGAGCATTGATATCAGCAAAATTAACAAATCTTTCGGCCGTACTAAGGTCCTGAACGATATTTCACTGGATATCCCTTCTGGTCAGATGGTGGCGCTGCTTGGGCCTTCCGGCTCCGGGAAAACCACTTTACTGCGCATTATCGCCGGACTAGAAAGCCAGAGCAGCGGTCGGCTGAGCTTCCAGGGTAAAGATGTCACGCAGCTGCACGCCCGTGACCGCCATGTAGGGTTTGTGTTCCAGCATTATGCGCTGTTCCGCCACATGACGGTGTTTGACAACATTGCTTTTGGGCTGACCGTGCTGCCACGCCGTGAACGTCCTTCCGCAGCGGCTATCAGGCAAAAAGTCACTAAGCTGCTGGAAATGGTGCAGCTCAGCCATCTGGCTGGGCGTTTCCCCGCTCAGCTCTCCGGCGGCCAGAAACAGCGTGTAGCGCTGGCCCGTGCGCTGGCGGTTGAACCGGAAATTCTGCTGCTTGATGAACCTTTTGGCGCGCTGGATGCGCAGGTGCGTAAAGAGCTTCGTCGCTGGCTGCGTCAGCTGCATGAAGAGCTGAAATTCACCAGCGTCTTTGTGACCCACGATCAGGAAGAGGCAATGGAAGTGGCCGATCGTGTTGTGGTGATGAGCCAGGGCAACATCGAACAGGTCGGCACGCCGGATGAAGTGTGGCGCGATCCCGCAACCCGCTTTGTGCTGGAGTTCCTGGGCGAAGTGAACCGTTTTGATGCTGAAGTGCACGGCTCGCAGTTCCACGTAGGGGCGCACCACTGGCCGCTGGGTTATGCGCCTGCCCACCAAGGCGCGGTAGAGCTGTTCCTGCGTCCGTGGGAAGTTGACGTCAGCCGCCAGAGCAGCCTTGAGACGCCGCTGCCGGTTCAGGTTCTGGAAGTCAGCCCTCGCGGCCACTACTGGCAGGTTACCGCGATGCCTGCTGGCTGGGGAGGGGAGCCGGTTACGCTGGTAGTTGAAGGAATACAAACCGCGCCAGTCCGGGGCGAGCAGCTGTTTGTTGGCCTGCAGCAGGCGCGCCTCTATAAAGGCGAAACGCCACTGCGACAGGTTGCCTTTGCACAAAGCGCCTGATATTTTCATTAACAACAGGGTCAGGCCAGCCTGGCCCTTTTTTATTGCCAGCTTTTCTGGCCTATCCCTGGGACCGCACAGTGACAACCTTAGAAAATACCATCGGCAACACGCCGCTGATTGGGCTTCAGCGCCTGGGGCCTGACAACGGCAGTGAAATCTGGCTTAAGCTGGAAGGCAATAATCCAGCCGGTTCGGTAAAAGATCGCGCCGCTTATTCGATGATCCATCAGGCAGAGCTGCGTGGTGAAATTAAGCCCGGCGACCAGCTAATCGAAGCGACCAGCGGCAATACCGGCATTGCGCTGGCGATGATCGCCGCCATGAAAGGCTACGCCCTGAAGCTGCTGATGCCGGAAAACATGAGCGTTGAACGCCAGGCTGCGATGCGGGCCTATGGCGCGGAGCTGGTGTTAATCAGCCGTGAGCTGGGCATGGAAGGGGCACGCGACCTTGCTGCGGAGATGCAGGCCAGAGGCGAGGGTAAAGTTCTCGATCAGTTTAATAATCCCGATAATCCGCTTGCCCACTATGCCACTACCGGGCCGGAAATCTGGCAGCAGTCCGCCGGGCGACTCACCCATTTCGTCTCCAGCATGGGTACCACCGGCACCATTACTGGCGTAGGGCGTTACCTGAAAGAGCAAAGTGACCGCGTTCAGATTGTAGGATTGCAGCCGGAAGAGGGCAGCAGTATCCCGGGTATCCGGCGCTGGTCTTCCGCCTATCTGCCGGGCATCTATCAGCCCGATCTGGTAGACCGCGTGATAGATATGTCTCAGCAGGAAGCAGAACAGACCATGCGGCTACTGGCGCGTCAGGAAGGCGTTTTCTGCGGCGTAAGTTCCGGCGGTGCGGTTGCCGGAGCGCTGCGAATTGCACAAGAGCAGCCGGGGAGCGTCGTGGTGGCAATTATCTGCGATCGCGGCGATCGCTATCTCTCCACTGGTGTCTACTAATCTTCCCCGCTTCTCTCTTCCTGCAGGTTGCCGGTTGTGCGGCCTGCGCTTTCAACAGCTTATCTTTTACACTCTCGCTGCCGCCCCTCTTTCCTGCTGATACACTGTAAGGATTGGGTAAAACCTGCTGCTATTGTTGCAGCAACAGGTGAAAATAGCGGCTGGATCACTGAGAGAGACTGCATGAAAATTTTACTGGTCGACGACGATCTCGAACTGGGCACCATGCTCAGTCAGTACCTGATTGCTGAAGGATTTGATGCTTCGCTGGTATTAACCGGCAAAGCGGGCGTGGAAGGGGCGATGTCAGGTGAGTATAACGCGATGATCCTGGACATTATGCTGCCCGATATGAGCGGTATCGACGTGCTGCGTCAGGTTCGCCAGAACTGCCGCCTGCCGGTGATCATGCTGACTGCTAAAGGCGACAACATCGATCGGGTCATCGGGCTGGAGATGGGCGCAGACGATTATGTGCCAAAACCCTGTTATCCACGGGAGCTGGTAGCCAGGCTACGTGCCGTACTGCGTCGCGTGGAAGAGCAGCCGGTGATTGTAGAAAGTAAAGAGCTGGCCAGCTGGGGCGACCTGACGCTGAACCCGGCAACACGTATCAGCGAGTGGAAAAAGCAGCCTTTTGACCTGACGGCTTCAGAATTTAACCTGCTGGATCTGCTGCTGCGTTCTCCCGATCGGGTGGTGTCGAAAGATGAACTGTCAGAGAAAGGGTTAGGGCGTCCTCGTGAAGCTTATGACCGCAGCGTGGATGTGCATATCAGCAATATTCGCCAGAAACTGGCGGCTCTGACCAATGACACCATCACTATCGAAACGGTGCGCAGCATAGGCTACCGTATCCGATGAGAGCCGGTTTTAGCGGGCTGTTATTCTGGAAAATCCTGCTGGGGTTCTGGCTGACGTTTCTGATCATGAGCCAGCTACTATGGCTGGGCTTCACGCTTTACGGTAAGCACCACGAACCGCCGGAAAACCTGGCGGCGCGACGCATCGTCAATCTGCAAATGACCTCTGCGGTTTCCGTATTGCAACGTGGCGGCATGGATGCGCTGAACGACATGATGGCCGACTGGTCAGATAACGACCGACGCTTTTTCTCGGTTCAGCTGATGCCAAAGCCGCCGCAGGAGATCCCACGAGAAGATCTGAGCCGTAATTTACGGCCTGGAGATTTCCCCAAAGAGGTGATCGAGTGGGTGACTGGTGCTGACGGGCAGCAATATCAGCTCAGGTATGATGTGCAGGGGCTGCGTGCAGACAGCAACATGGGCGGTCATCCCCATAATTTCCTTAACGTACCGGAGCCACTGCTGTTTATTGCTGGCGGCGGCGGTCTGCTGTTCAGCCTGCTGCTGGCGTGGAATCTGACGCGACCAATGCGCCAGCTTCGTGAAGGATTTACCCGCGTCTCTAAAGGCGACCTTTCCGTACGGCTGTTCCCGACCATGCGCAGGCGCCATGATGAACTGTCGGTAGTGGCGCAGGATTTCGATGCGATGGTTGAGCGGCTCTCGGTGCTGGTCCAGGCCCGCGAGGCGCTGCTGCATGACGTCTCGCATGAGTTACGCTCTCCGCTGGCGCGTCTGCAACTGGCTACGGGTCTGGCAAGACAGACGCCGGAATCGGTGGGCCAGTCGCTGGATCGGATTGATGAAGAGGCCAGACGGCTGGATAAAATGATTGGCGAACTGCTGACGCTCTCCCGCGCGGAACATGAGACGCTGCCCGATGAGCAATATTTCGACCTGCTTGGCCTGCTTGAGGCAGTCACCAATGACGCCCGTTATGAAGCGCAGGTGCCCGGCGTGGAGGTCCTGCTCTACGCTGACGAGGCGGGAGATTACACGGTAAAAGGCGATGCCAAGCTGATCAGGTCTGCGGTTGAGAACGTAGTGCGTAATGCGTTGCGCTTCTCGCTTCAGGGGGAGCAGGTCAGGATCTCTTTGAAGCAGGAGCAGGGCTGGCTGACCATCACCGTTATTGACCAGGGGCCGGGGGTGGATGCGGATAAGCTCTCCAGCATTTTCGATCCTTTCGTGCGGGTGAATTCCCCGCTTTCTGGCAAAGGCTATGGCCTGGGACTCTCTATAGTGCGCAAAGTCCTGTTGGCGCATCAGGGCGACGTCAGTGCGGTTAACGGCAAGCATGGCGGGCTGGAACTGACGCTCCGGCTGCCGCACTGGGTGGTTTAATAGTGATGCAGAGTGCTATGATTGATGGCTAAAATCGTCAGCAGTCACGCGCGTGAGGTAAGGGTGAGTAAATCAGTAACCACTAAGCAACAGGAAGTGCAGCGCATTGTTGAAGCGTTGTCCCTCGCCATCGCTCAGCATCGTTTAAAACCGGGAACGCGGCTGGTTGAGGCGCAGATTGTTGAGGTACTGGAGGCGAACCGGAATCACGTTCAGTCAGCTTTGCAACGGTTGGCGTTACAGCATATCGTCACCATTGAACCAAACCGTGGCGCGATGGTAGCCAAGCCGGAAGCCCGTGAGGCGCGAGAGATTTTCACTGCCCGTCGCGCCATTGAGAGCGCGATTATTGCCTGTATCACTCCGGAGCTGATGGCGGTTCATCTCAGCGAGCTTGAAGCGCAGCAGAGAACGGAAAAAGAGGCCATTGCTCATCAGGATCGCCGCGATATCGTTCGTGAATTCAGCCGGTTCCATCTGTTGCTTGGTGAAATCAGCGGTAATAAAGTGCTGAGTGAAATTCTGGCTAACCTGATGGTTCGCAGTTCACTGATTGTTGCCCTTTATCAGCGTAATGATGTGCCTTCGTGTCAGTGTGACGAGCATGGCGCTATCGTTGAGGCGCTGAAAGAGGGGGATGTAATACGGGCGCAGTCAGTGATGAATGACCATCTTAACGAGCTGGAACAGCAGCTTGATCTGCATGACTTTTCACCGGATCCCTTAAGCCTGCGTCAGGCACTCACGCTCTCCTCCTGAGACCAATTGCGTGCTGGTTTGTGCTGAGCCGGTTAAGCCGAAAAAAAAGCCCCCTGATTGCTCAGCGGGCTTTTTTATGGACGCAACAGGCCGTTACTTTTTGATGCGGATCACAGGCGTTTCACCCACAACCACAGAACCTGTCAGTTTAACCAGCTCTTTGATCTCATCCATGTTAGAGATGACAACCGGCGTCAGCGTAGATTTCGCTTTTTCTTCCAGAAGTGGCAGGTCGAATTCAATAACCACATCGCCTTTTTTCACTTTCTGGCCTTCTTCCGCGATGCGCTTGAAGCCTTCACCCTTCAGTTCAACCGTATCAATTCCGAAGTGGACAAACAGCTCAATGCCGTTGTCGGATTCAATGGAAAATGCATGATTGGTTTCGAAAATTTTCCCGATGGTGCCATCAACCGGCGCTACCATTTTATTGCCAGTAGGTTTGATAGCGATACCGTCGCCAACAATTTTCTCTGCAAACACCACGTCCGGTACGTCTTCGATATTGACGATTTCACCAGACAGCGGTGCTACGATCTCGATGGCTCCAGATGCGGTATCTGACTTATCGCCAAAAAGTTTTGAAAACAAACCCATGATCTTCTCCTAAGCAGTATTATTGGGCCAGCGTTCCAGGTCTCAGCAAAGTGTTTTTTCTTCAATGAATTTGTTAACCAGATTCATCAACTCATCCGCTGTGGGTTGAGCCATAGCCTGCTCTGCTAATGCCTTCGCATCTTCAAAATTCGTATTACGAATAATTTTCTTGATGCGCGGGATAGAAATGGCACTCATGCTGAATTCATCCAGCCCCATTCCCAATAACAACAGTGTAGCACGTTCATCGCCAGCCAGCTCACCACACATCCCTGTCCATTTGCCTTCAGCATGAGACGCATCAATAACTTGCTTGATAAGTGTCAGCACGGAAGGGGTCATTGGGTTGTAGAGATGAGAAATCAGATCGTTGCCGCGATCTACCGCCAACGTGTACTGGGTCAGGTCGTTGGTACCGATACTAAAGAAATCGACTTCTTTAGCCAGATGATGCGCGATGGCCGCGGAAGCAGGCGTTTCCACCATAATTCCGGTTTCAATCGTTTCATCAAAGGCTTTGCCCTCTTCACGCAACTGCGCTTTCAGTGTCTCCAGCTCAGCTTTTAACGTACGCACTTCCTCAACGGAGATAATCATCGGGAACATGATGCGCAGCTTGCCGAAGGCAGAAGCACGCAGGATAGCGCGCAGCTGGGCATGCAGAATTTCCGGACGATCCATCGCGATGCGGATCGCTCGCCAGCCGAGGAACGGGTTATCTTCTTTTGGCAGGTTCATATAGGGCAGGTCTTTATCGCCGCCAATGTCCATGGTACGCACGATAACGGCCTGAGAGCCCATCGCTTCCGCCACCGCTTTATAAGCCTGGAACTGCTCTTCTTCAGTTGGCAGTGACTCGCGGTCCATAAACAGGAACTCGGTACGGTACAGGCCCACGCCTTCAGCACCGTTACGCTCTGCACCGGCAACATCACGCACGGTACCAATGTTGGCGCAAACCTCAACCTGATGGCCGTCCAGCGTGATGGCTGGCAGATCTTTCAGCTTCGCGAGATCGTTTTTCTCTGTCACATACTGATTATGAATAGCCTTAAGCTCTTCAATCTGCTCTGGGGTCGGGTTCACATAAACCTGGTTGTTAACGCCGTCCAGAATCAGGTAATCGTCGTTTTTCACCTGGCTGGTCACGCTGCCGGTGCCAACGATGGCGGGCAGCTCCAGCGAGCGTGCCATAATTGAGGTGTGCGAGGTGCGGCCACCCAAATCAGTAATAAAGCCCAGCACCTTGTTGAGGTTCAGCTGCGCGGTCTCTGAAGGGGTTAAATCCTTCGCCACCAGCACCACTTCGTCAGCGATAGCGCTGAGATCAACAATATGCAGGCCAAGAATATTTTGCAGCAGACGCTTACCGATATCACGTACGTCGGCGGCGCGCTCTTTCAGGTATTCATCATCCAGCTCTTCCAGAGCTTTAGCCTGACCTTCAATCACCGAGAAGGCAGCCGCATCGGCAGAAGCCAGCTCGTCTTTAATCAGGGCTATGATTTCCTGTTCCAGCTCTTCATCTTCCAGCAACATAATGTGGCCTTCGAAGATCGCTTCTTTCTCTTCACCGAATGTTTCACCGGCTTTGATTTTGATCGCTTCCAGCTGCGCGGCAGCTTTGGTGCGGCCATCAAGAAAACGCTGAACTTCCTGCTCAACCTGGTCGGCAGCAATTTTTTTCCGGTTGATGACTATTTCATCTTCTTTCAGCAAAAGCGCTTTGCCAAAAGCGATACCCGGTGATGCTAAAATACCTGAAATCATAACCCTACCTTTTTAATGACTAGTAATCACCTGAGGCGATCAACCCAGAAACTGTTGGCTAATCCACTCAGCGAGCCAGCGTTATCAGCTGCCATCGTCTCGCGCTGGCTGCCCCACTCTGTACTGGAAGGTACTCTACGAAAGCAACAACGCGGACGTGCTGTCCGCGATCAATATGTCTGCATTCAGTTGGCTGGCTCAGCCTGAGAAGGGGAGCTTATTCGAGCTCTGCCATCAGCTTAACCAGATGTTCTACCGCTTTCTGCTCATCTTCACCTTCAGCAGAAAGAGTCACAACGGTTCCCTGAGTCAGACCCAGGGTTTGCAGTTTGAACAGGCTCTTGGCGCTGGCTGATTTGCCGTTAGAGGTCACGGTGATATCTGATGCAAAAGCTTTCGCTTCTTTCACGAACTGTGCAGCAGGGCGAGTATGGAGGCCATTAGGTGCGGTGATAGTAACTTCTTGCTGGAACATTCTTTTTCCCCAACTTAATTTGGTTAGATGTTATCGACCTAAAGTCTAGCCTGGTGACAGGACTTTAGCCTGGATGAGTCGCGCTGGCATGCGTACTAAGACGCGCCAAAAAATGCGCTGTTAAGGGCAGAAAGGAGGCCGCGCCACTTTGCCGCTTTCGTCTCGCTTTCCTTTTCCCATTATGCCGCGAATTACGCTGCCGCGCCAAATGAGTAAATCGATTCAGCTTGATCCATCGCACAGTACGATTAATTTTGCGGATCGAAATAATGGTGGCTTTGATACCAGACACCCACGGGTAAAAGCAATCTGTAGCGTGGTAAAACTTTGACATGCTCCACAAAAAAGCACCCGTTTGGGTGCTTTTTTAGACAAATCTGGGTCAGTAAGCTTACTGCTGCAACTCTTTTTCAGTAAAGAGATCGGCAAACAGAGCGGTACTCAGATAACGCTCGCCGGAAGAGGGTAAAATCACCACAATCGTTTTGTTGGCAAATGCTTCTTCTTCCTGCAGCTTCAGCGCGGCGGCAACGGCAGCACCGGAGGAGATCCCGGCAAGAATACCTTCCTCTTCCATCAGGCGACGGGCGGTAGAGATAGATTCTTCGTTGGTAATAGCGACTACGCGATCGATCAGATTCAGTTCAAGGTTGCCCGGAATAAAGCCAGCGCCGATGCCCTGAATTTTATGCGGGCCGGGCTTGATCTCTTCACCGGCCAGCGCCTGGGCGATAACCGGCGAGTCGGTAGGTTCTACCGCAACGGAAATCAGATCCTTTTTGCCTTTAGTGTTTTTCAGATAACGGCTAACCCCGGTCAGGGTTCCGCCTGTTCCAACACCAGCGATAAAGACATCTACGTTGCCATCGGTATCTTCCCAGATTTCCGGGCCGGTGGTTTTCTCATGGATCTCCGGGTTTGCCGGGTTGCTGAACTGCTGAAGCAGAACAAATTTGTCCGGATTTCCCGCCACAATCTCTTCCGCTTTGGCAATTGCGCCTTTCATCCCTTTAGCGCCTTCGGTCAGGATCAGGTTAGCACCCAGCGCTTTCAGCAGCTTGCGGCGCTCCACGCTCATGGTTTCTGGCATGGTCAGGGTCAGCTTGTAACCCCGTGCCGCAGCGACATAGGCCAGTGCAATGCCGGTATTACCGCTGGTAGGTTCCACCAGCTCAACGCCGGGTTTTAATATGCCACGCTTCTCGGCGTCCCATATCATATTGGCACCGATACGGCATTTCACGCTGAAGCTCGGGTTACGGGATTCCACTTTGGCCAGAATGCGTCCGTTACCGATGCGGTTCAGTCGAACCAGCGGCGTATGGCCGATTGTTAACGAGTTGTCTTCATAGATCTTGCTCATAGCCCGTCCTTAACTGTGTGAAATTTGGGAAACGCTACGAGCATACCCGCTTCAGTTTCTCAAGGAAGTGATGAAATCGTATATATATATGTTAAGCAGCAATAAGGGCAACTGAAAAGGCATAAGGCCTTACTTTACTCGTCCCAGCGTGGCGCGATAACGGTCAACCCACATCGCTGTCGCCCCGCAGACGGCTACCGGCATAATCGCCAGATTCAGTATAGGGATCATGGTAAACAGGCTGACCAGCGCCCCAAACTGCATATTGTCAGTTTTGTTACGACGCAGTGCGGCCCGCATCTGCTGGAAGCTGACTTTATGGTTATCGAACGGATAATCGCAGTATTGAATGGAGAGCATCCAGGCGCTGAACAGGAACCACAGTACAGGGGCAACCGTCTGACCAAACCCAGGCACAAAGTAGAGTATCAGTAAGATCAGGGCGCGGGGCAGGTAGTAAGCGAGCTTTTGCCACTCACGCTTCATGATGCGGGGCAGGTCCCTGAGCAGGGCAGACCAGCCGCTGTCCGGCAGCGGTTTTCCCGTCAGTCGGGCTTCAAGCTGCTCCGCCAGCAGGCCACAAAACGGGGCGGCAATCCAGTTAGCAAGGGTAGAGAAGAAGTAGCTGAAGACCAGTACGATGGAAATCACCGTCAGCGGCCAGAGCAAATAGCTTAACCATTGCAGCCAGTCGGGAACTTTCGCCATCAGCGCCGGGAGCCACTGCCCCAGTTGCCAGAAAAGCCAGATAAAGGCACCCCCCATCAGCAAAAAATTAACCAGCAGCGGCACGATAACAAAACGGCGAATACCTGGCAGCCGGATCAGTTTCCAGCCTTGGGCAAAATAGTGTATGCCGTTGCCGGATTTCGGGTTGAAATTAGAGGTCATGGCCTGATTTTCTCCTTACAGACGCTTCGGTAGCATGGCTATTTACGCGTACCAGTGTGCTTTTGAACGAAAAAACAGCAAAAAACCGTGTTGATACACGCTTATTTGTCAGAAAATACTGCACGGACTTGCACTTGTTATCCAGGGCAAATACAGTTAGAGGATAAAGTTTGCCGCGGTGGCAAGGTATTGGAACAACAGAGAATACAATGATGCAGGATTTGCGTCTGATATTAATCGTTGTTGGCGCGATCGCCATAATAGCGCTTTTACTTCACGGCTTGTGGACCAGCCGTAAAGAGCGCTCATCCGTTTTTCGCGATCGCCCTCACAAGCGTTTAAAACAGGATAGAGAAGAGGCATTTGACGACGCCGATGATGGCGTAGGTGAAGTGCGTGTGAAACGTTCGCGTGCAGAAGAGCCGGTTTCTCCGCCTGCTTTTGGGGCTGATGAAGCGCCGCCGCGCCCGACCAAACCTCGTGCTCAGCCTGAGCCAGTGCGTCATCAGCATCCGGTTGATGAACAGCCCGAGCTTGATCCGCTGTTTGGCGGCGAGCTGCCGCATGCACCTGAACCGGAATATGATTTCGATGAGGAACCGGAACCGGTTAGTCAGCCGCAGCCAGAAGCACCGCGTCAGCCTGCAGAAAATGCGGCTGGCGTGAAGCCAGAGGTTGCTCCAGCTCCTGAATTTAAACCAGAGCCTGCGCCTGAGGCGGCACAGCCTGTAGCGCCCAAGCCTGAACGGGCGAAAGAAACGGTGCTGGTTCTGCACGTGGGGGCACATGCAGGTGGCGTATTGAATGGTGAAGCGCTGCTGCAGGGCGTGCTTCAGGCGGGTTTCCAGTTTGGTGAGATGAACATTTTCCACCGCCACCTGAGTCCTGCCGGTAGCGGCCCGGTGCTGTTCAGCCTGGCAAATATGGTCAAGCCTGGCTCCTTCAACCCGGACGAGATGTCTGATTTCTCCACGCCTGGCGTCTCTATCTTTATGATGGTGCCTTCTTATGGCGATGCGAATCAGAACTTCAAGCTGATGCTGCAATCCGCACAGCGTATCGCGGATGATGTCGGCGGCGTGGTGCTGGATGATGAACGTCGGATGATGACGCCGCAGAAGCTGGAAACCTATAAAAACCGTATTCGTGACGTCATTGAGGCCAACGCCTGACGCGTTGAGTCTTAAGGTAAGCTTCCCCTTTCAATGCCCCCGCCAGTCGGGGGTTTTTTATCTCTATGGTGCCGCTATGGAATCCTTACAAGACAAAATTACTGCGCTGCAGACCACGCTTCGTCATCATGAATATCAGTACCATGTGATGGACAACCCTGAGGTGCCGGACGCTGAATACGATCGGCTGATGCGTGAACTGCGCGACCTGGAAGCGGCCCACCCTGAGCTGATTACGCCGGACTCGCCTACCCAGCGGGTGGGGGCCGCGCCGCTCGGTGCGTTTGAGCAGGTACGGCATGAGATGCCGATGCTGTCGCTGGATAACGTTTTTGATGAAGAGAGTTATCTTGCCTTCTACAAGCGTGTGCGGGACCGCCTGAAAAACAGCGACGACATTACCTTCTGCTGCGAACTGAAGTTAGATGGTCTGGCCGTCAGCCTGCTGTATGAAAACGGTTTGCTGGTCCGGGCGGCGACGCGCGGCGATGGCACCACCGGAGAGAACATCACGGTTAACGTGCGCACCATCCGCGCCATTCCTCTTCGCCTGCATGGCGAGAATATTCCTGCTCGCGTGGAAGTACGTGGTGAAGTCTTTATGCCGCAGGCTGGCTTTGAAGCATTAAACGAGGAAGCACGCCGCACCGGCAGCAAGGTTTTTGCTAATCCCCGTAATGCGGCCGCAGGTTCGCTTCGCCAGCTCGATCCCCGTATCACCGCTAAACGTCCGCTGACCTTTTTCTGCTACGGCGTGGGGCTGCTTGAAGGCGGCGAAATGCCAGGCAGTCACATGGCGCGTTTGCAGCAGTTTAAGGCGTGGGGACTGCCGGTAAGCGACCGTATTCGCCTCTGTCACAGCAGTGATGAGGTGCTGGCTTTCTACCGTCAGGTTGAGCAGGATCGCGCCACGCTGGGCTTTGATATTGATGGTGTGGTGATCAAAGTCGACTCGCAGGATCTCCAGGAGCAGCTCGGTTATGTGGCACGAGCGCCACGCTGGGCGATTGCCTTCAAATTCCCGGCGCAGGAACAGATGACCACAGTACGTGATGTCGAGTTTCAGGTGGGACGCACCGGCGCTATCACGCCTGTAGCGAGGCTGGAACCGGTTCAGGTTGCGGGTGTGATGGTGAGTAATGCCACATTGCACAACGCCGACGAGATCGATCGTCTTGGGCTGCGCATTGGCGACAAGGTCGTTATCCGTCGTGCTGGCGACGTTATCCCTCAGGTAGTCGGTGTGGTGGCTTCTGAACGTCCGCAGGATGCCAGGGAAGTGGTTTTCCCGACGCATTGCCCGGTCTGTGGTTCCGACGTTGAACGCGTGGAAGGCGAAGTGGTGGCTCGCTGTACGGGCGGGTTGATCTGCGGCGCGCAACGGAAAGGGGCGCTTAAGCATTTCGTCTCCCGAAGGGCGATGGATGTGGATGGTCTGGGCGATAAAATTATCGATCAGTTGGTGGAGAAAGAGTACGTCAAAACGCCGGCAGACCTGTTCACGTTGACTGCAGGCAAGCTTACCGGGCTGGATCGCATGGGGCCGAAATCGGCGCAGAATGTGGTCAACGCGCTGACAAAAGCCAAAGAGACCACGCTGGCCCGTTTCCTCTACTCACTGGGTATCACGGAAGTAGGTGAAGCGACCGCCGCAAACCTGGCTGCGCATTTTGGCTCACTGGAAAAAATTATTGCCGCCGATCTCGATGCGCTTATTGCCGTTCAGGATGTGGGTAAGGTGGTAGCCAGCCATGTCCGAAACTTTATGGATGAAGAGAGCAACCGCGAGGTTATCCGTCAGCTGGTGGAAGAGGCGGGCATTAGCTGGCCTGCGGTGGAAGTGGTTAATGCGGAAGAGATCGACAGTCCGTTTGCCGGTAAAACGGTGGTACTTACCGGTTCGCTGAATATTCTCTCGCGCGATGAAGCCAAAGATCGCCTGACGGCGCTGGGTGCCAAAGTCAGCGGCAGCGTCTCGAAGAAAACCGACCTGGTAATAGCGGGCGAGGCGGCGGGTTCCAAGCTGGATAAGGCGCAGGAGCTGGGCATTGAGGTCATTGATGAAGCGGAGATGATCCGTTTGCTGAGCGATTAAAGTGGAAAAAGAGAATCTGCTGGAAATTGCCAACACCCTGATGCCGTTTGGCAAATACAAGGGCAGGGCGCTGATCGATCTGCCGGAAGAGTATCTGCTCTGGTTCGCCCGCAAGGGTGAATTCCCGGCGGGCCATTTGGGTGAGCTTTTACAGCTCACCCTGGCAATAAAGGTTGAGGGACTGGAAGGCCTGGTCAGACCGTTGAAACGTTAAGTAAACTCAACCGCCGCTTCATAAAATGGAAAACCAGCTAAGGGATCTCCTTGCTGGTTTTCTGTTAGCGGGTACTGAGCAATCAGTGAAGTGATTTCTGCGACTCAACCACCGGGCCTTTGCCCTCCTGAAGTTTTGCCGCCCGCTTCTCACCCGCTTTTTTATATCGCTGTGCCAGCATTGAACAGACCATCAACTGTACCTGATGGAAAATCATCAGCGGCAGCACAATAATCCCGACAGATGCGGTGGGGAACAGGATATTCGCCATTGGCACACCGTTCGCCAGGCTCTTTTTCGAACCGCAAAACAGGATGGTGATCTCATCCGCACGGTTAAACTTAAACAGACGCGCCACCAGCAGATTGATAGCCAGAGCCACAAACAAGATGCCCAGACTGCCCACCAGGATATAGAGCAGAGTAGCAGCGCCCACGCGATGCCAGATGCCGTTCACCACCGCCTCGCTGAAGGCGGAATACACCACCAGCAGGATCGAAGCCTGGTCAGTTTTACCAATCAGTCCACGGTTTCTCTCTACCCAGCCAGCAATCCAGCGGCGTGAAATATGCCCCAGCACAAATGGTACCAGCAGTTGCAGCATGATTTTACCAATCTGCTCCAGGTTACCGCTGGCCGCATCGTTATGCACGTTCATCACCAGACCAACCAGCAGAGGGGAAATAAAGACGCCAAGCAGGCTGGAGGCGGATGCGCTGCATACGGCAGCGGCAACGTTTCCGCCTGCCAGTGACGTCAGGGCAATGGCGGACTGAACAGTAGCTGGCAAAATACAAAGGTAGAGAAAGCCGGTATAAATTTCTGCGCTAACAGGCAGGGGATGCAACCATACAAACAGCAGGCCGAGAAGTGGGAACAGCACAAACGTGCTGCACATCACCCAGAGGTGCAGGCGCCAGTGGCCACCACCGGCAATAATCTTTTCGCGTGAAAGCTTTGCGCCGTGCATAAAAAACAGCAGCGCAATGGCAGCGGTTGTAAGCCATTCAAAGAAATCCACAAAGTGCCCACGCGCAGGCAGAAAGGTTGCCAGCAGCACGGTGATAATCAGTTTCAACATCAGTGGATCAATACGAAAAATGCCCATTGTTAATGCCTGGTTAAATAAATAATGATCGCTATTGTGCGGCAGGTGGGTTTAGAAATAAAATTGATTTATTGAATACATATATGAATAAATCAGATGAATTATACGCTCAGGCAGCTTCGTGTTTTTGTCGCCGTAGCCCATCAGGGTAGCTTCAGTCAGGCCGGGCAGCTGATTGGGCTTAGCCAGTCGGCAGTCAGCCACAGTATTAAAGAGCTGGAAGGGGAAATGGGCATTCGTCTGCTGGATCGGACCACGCGCGAAGTGCTGCTGACTGAAGCGGGCGAGCAACTTGCCAGTCGTCTTGAAAGGCTGCTGGAAGAGCTTAACACCACCTTACTGGACGTACGCAGCTATGGGCAGCAAAGAAGCGGCACTGTGCGTGTCGCGGCAAGCCAGACCATCTCAGCCCATCTTATGCCGCAGTGTCTGGCCGCAGGTCAGGTGCACTTTCCGGAAATCAGAGTGATGTTGCGAGACCGCCCGCAACAGTGGGTACTGCAAAGCATCCGCAATGCTGAAGTCGATTTCGGCATTGTTATCGGGCCGCTGCCGGTGGAAGATTTTGCCTGTGAAGCCATTCTTGATGAACCCTTTCTACTGCTTTGCCGGCAGGATGACCCGCTGGCGGCACAACAGACAATTCACTGGAATATGCTTAATAAGCGCCAACTGGTTTTACAGGATTACGCTTCCGGCAGTCGTGTACTGATTGATGAAGCGCTGCGGGTGCAGCAGGTACAGGCGGAGATTGTGCAGGAAATTGGTCATCCCGCCACGCTCTATCCGATGGTGGAAGCGGGGATTGGCATCAGTATTTTACCGGCGCTTGCACTCCCCTTACCACAGGGCAGAGCGTTGCTGGTCAGGCGAATGGTGCCGGAGATCAACAGAACTATTATGCTGGTACGACGGAAAAATCGTTCGCTGACGCCCGCCGCAGAGGCTATCTGGCAGGAAGTGCGCCAGCAGGCTGCCCTGCTGACGCAGCAACGGGAAATTACACCAGCGTTTTAAATATACACATCCAGCGCATTGCTTGCCGTTGGACGGTTAACGCCGTCACCCGATTTAGCAGTGACGGCCGTTTCAGCTTTATTGTTACTCTGCTGCTCCTGCGCTTTCTCAGCCTGCTGTTGCTCAATCTGAGCTATCTGCGCCTCAATCAGCTGGATTTGGGTTTCTATCAGCTGTTGCTGTTCAGATTTTTGCTCCGTCGTCAGCGTGTCATCCGTTCCCAGCGACTTCAGCTGATTCTGTAGCTGAGTAATCTGCTTGTTAAGGCTGGCGATCTGAGAAGTTGACCCGCCGCCTGAGCTTCCGGAGCCAATTGAAGTGGTGGAGTTGGTATTGATTGTTGTCATCGCTCTCTCCTGTGTAATAGACCAGTACGGTTATCGGTCGGTGTGGCAGAAGACTTGATAAGAGAAATCGTAAAATTAGTGCTAAGAAAGTGAAAAGGGAGTGAGGGGTTGCAATGAATGCGGAGACTGTTTTTGGAAAGCAAAACGCTGGGCAGCGGTAAGCGTCGTCCCAAAGCCGTGATAAAAAATTAAAAGCGGGTGCGGTGGTAAGGTGTTACTACGGAGCACGCTATCCGGGACGTCGCAGTGCGAAATGTTAACTTTGATATATTGCGCGGCATTAGCGCAAACCTGGCTGCCGCATCCCTGCGGCAGACACTCGGTTAACGTGCTCCGGGGTGCCACCCGTTAAATTCAGTGTTGCTGGCTGGCCTGGTGTTCACACAGGTCAAAACCGGATCGGTGCAAAGGTGTCACCCCGGAGTGCCTTATCCGAGACGTCGTGAATCCATCCCTGGAGACTTGGCTGCCGCATCCCTGCGGCAGACACTCGGCTAATGCACTCCGGGGTGCCACCCAACGAATTCGGTGTTGTTGGTGAG
>NZ_JAWVWP010000009.1:0-216733 GCF_033657285.1 Erwinia sp. MMLR14_017
CACCAATGCTGTGGGGAAGGGAGAGGGGGCTGATAAGCAAAAGCTAAGCGGCATGGACGCCGCTTCGCAGCCCCCACGGATGGGTTCACGGCGTTTTTGTGTTCAGCCCCCTCTCCCTGACCGGGCTGCTGGCCCTTCAGACGACATGCTTTTTAATTCAGCATCCTGTCCTGTCTGATTTGGTCACCTCTCACCCCAGACAACATGCCCTTACGGCAAGCCACCTAACGCCTGTCATCTTAAACCGTGCCACCGGCTCCCCCAGACAACATGCCCTTACCGCAAGCCACCTAACGCCCATCATCTTAAACCGTGCCACCGGCCCCTCCAGACCCAGACAACATACCGTTAAAATAACTTGCCCGTTATCCAGAGCTTACTTTCCGCGTTACCTGTCAGGCCAGCAGCTCACATGATGGCGGTAAACGGCAGGAGATAGCGGCAGGGAGCACTTCAATACGGAAAGAGGTACCGCTCAGTGGTTCGCCATCCAGATTAAAGGTCATCTCGTGCGGGGCGGTGATTTCCAGCCAGGGCAGCGAGGCGCGGATAATATTAGGGTTCTCGTCATCTCCGCCAATTACAGAATTTAGCAGGGTTGGCAGGATCTCTTTTGAGGTCACAATACTGAGCTCAAGTTTACCGTCATTGATCAGCGCAAAAGGACAAAGACGCTGCCCACCGCCAGCCTGACGACCATTACCAATGCCAATTACTAACGCATCCCCTTTCCAGTTAAAGTAGGGACCCGTCAGCTCGCAACTGTCTGCTTTAAGCGTATCCATGCGCATCAGCCCATGAATAAAGTACGAAACGCCACCCAGCGCAGATTTGAGCTTTTCCGGCGTTTCCGTGGTAATACGGGTGCCAAAGCCACCTGTCGCCATATTAATAAAATAGTGGCTGCCGTTAACGCTGGCGATATCGACTGGCGTGGCTTTACCTACAATTGCCAGACGCAGGGCATTTTCCATGTCAGCCGGGATGC
Organism: Erwinia sp. MMLR14_017; assembly: GCF_033657285.1. Lineage (NCBI taxonomy): Bacteria > Pseudomonadati > Pseudomonadota > Gammaproteobacteria > Enterobacterales > Erwiniaceae > Erwinia > Erwinia sp. MMLR14_017. The sequence goes on from NZ_JAWVWP010000009.1 coordinate 989, forward strand.
CTGCGCTGGTGGCGAAATCATTCGCCGTACCCAGAGGAATAATGCCCAAAACAGGGCGAGTGGAGGCTTCAATGCCAGCCAGCGCGCTGGCTATCTCATTGATGGTGCCGTCACCGCCGCCAGCGACAACAGTATCTGCCTGCAGCTCAACCGCTTCCCGGAGAAAGCGTTTGCCGTCACCTTTCTCCCAGGTTACACGTACTTCAATGGGATAACCTTCTTCACGCAGGGCAAAAATTGCCTCACGCAGCTCTTCATTTCCTGCTCCTTTACCATTCAGTATCAGCAACGTAACCGGCTGTTTGTCCATATCTGTTATCCCTTGAAGAGTGACCCGTTCAGGCCGAAATTGATTCTGTTATAGCACATCTTGCCACAGCGGCGGGAGGGAAGAAGTCGGAAAAGAAAAGCCCGTCCGGGGGAGCCGGACGGGCCAAGGAGGTGGTTCCTGTTAAAACTTGCTGTTTAGTATTCTCGTTTTGAGCCAGCGCATCTTAGCCAGATTAGGCAAAAGGTTATGTGATCAATTTCTAATAACCGTAACATCAGGTAAATTAACCTGCTTTTTGCGTAAATTCAGTCCGTTTTGCCGGTGCATCTGGAAAATTTCGCAGCAAAAGCGCGTAAGTAAGGTCAATATCTTCCGGAACCGGGATCCAGACAAAATGGCCATTACCTGGCGCCACCTCTGTCGGTTCGAGCTTCTTGTTTGCCATAGACAGCAAATCAAAATTGATATTGCCAGCGGGCGTCATCAGCTCAAGATTATCGCCTTTACTGAACTTGTTTTTCACATCTACCAGCGCCAGTTCGCCCCGACGCTCACCGGTAAACTCGCCTACAAACTGCTGACGATCGGAGGCGGAATGGCCGTACTCATAGTTTTGATAGCTCTCATGGGTATGGCGGCGCAGAAAACCTTCGGTATAGCCACGGTGGGCCAGACCTTCCAGCGTATCCAGCAGGCTGGCGTCGAAAGGCTTGCCTGCTGCGGCATCATCAATGGCCCGACGGTAAACCTGAGCCGTACGTGCGCAATAGTAAAAGGATTTAGTGCGCCCTTCGATTTTTAGTGAATGCACGCCCATCTGCGTCAGTTGCCCGACGTGCGCTACCGCCCGCAGGTCTTTGGAGTTCATAATGTAAGTGCCGTGCTCATCCTCGAAGGCGGTCATATATTCCCCCGGTCGCATCGACTCTTCAATCATATAGACTTTATCGGTTGGCTCACCAACCCCCAGCGTGGGTTCGACGTTTTTCACCGGAATGGGCTGATGCTGATGAACGATATTACCCACCTCGTCCTGCTTGCCTTCCTGAACCTTATACTCCCAACGACAGGCGTTAGTGCAGGTACCCTGATTGGGGTCGCGCTTGTTGATATAACCTGATAGCAGGCAGCGGCCTGAATAGGCCATGCAGAGCGCGCCGTGAACAAAAATCTCCAGCTCCATCTCCGGCACCTGCTGACGAATTTCGGCAATCTCCTCAAGCGAGAGTTCCCGCGAAAGGATTACTCGCGTCAGCCCCATTTGCTGCCAGAATTTTACCGTTGCCCAGTTCACTGCGTTTGCCTGGACGGACAGGTGAACTTCCATCTGCGGGAAGGCTTCCCGCACCATCATAATCAGGCCGGGATCGGACATAATCAGCGCATCCGGCCCCATCTCCACCACCGGACGGAGATCGCGGATAAAGGTTTTCAGCTTGGCATTATGCGGAGCGATGTTCACCACCACGTAAAATTTCTTACCAAGGCTGTGAGCCTCGTTAATACCCAGCGCCAGATTCTCGTGGTTAAATTCGTTGTTACGCACCCGCAGGCTGTAACGGGGCTGGCCGGCATACACCGCATCCGCACCATAGGCGAAGGCGTAACGCATATTTTTCAGCGTACCGGCCGGGGAGAGCAGTTCCGGTTTGAACATAAGGATCTCGTTGGTCTGATGTCAGGTCAGCTTTTTTCGGCGTAAATCCACTGAAAAAAGAGTATCAATGAGAGAAAAAGGCCGCACAAGGCGGCCTTACAAAGAGTACGGAGATTGTAAAAGCTGTGGCGGAGAATGTAAATTGCGCTAGATCAAACGACAGACATCAGCTTCCCAACGGTAACCCATGCCGTACACCGCGCGGATAAAAGGTTGATCGGCATCGAGCAGCTCCAGCTTCCGCCGCAGGTTTTTAATATGGCTGTCGATAGTACGGTCAGTCACCACGCGATAATCATCATAGAGATGATTCAGCAGCATCTCACGTGAAAAGACTTTACCTGGCTCCTGGGCCAGCGTTTTCAGCAGGCGGAACTCTGCTGGTGTCAGATCCAGCGGCCTTTCGTCCCAGCTGGCCTGAAAACGGCTCTCGTCAATCACCAGCAGAGAAGCCTTCTGCGCCTCTTCAGGTGTACGCTGGCAGCGTTTAAGGATGGTTTTCACCCTGGCTACCACTTCCCGCGGACTGAAGGGCTTGCAGATATAGTCATCCGCGCCAATTTCCAGCCCCAACAGGCGGTCAATTTCTTCCGTTTTAGCGGTAATCATCACGATCGGCAGCTCGGAGAAGCGCCTGATTTCGCGGCACAGCGACAGGCCGTCCATGCCCGGCAGCATCAGATCCAGCAGGATCATATCCGGCGGGCTCTGTCTGACCCACTCCAGCACTTCATCGCCGCGCAGGAGATGATGGGTACGGTAGTTGGCAGCCTGGAGATAATCCACCAGTAGCTGACCGAGTTTGGGTTCGTCTTCAACCACTAAAATCAGCGGGGCAAGCGTTTCCTGATCCATAACACTCATCTTTAACTCGAGGTGACACACCTCTTTAGTTGGTTTTGCAGGGTAAGTGTACCGTAATTTTCAGGCCGCCGGCATCGGAGTGATCCGCAACAATGGTGCCGTCGTGCGCTTCCACAATATTCTGACAAATGGCCAGGCCAAGCCCGGAGCCGCCGCTGGCACGATTGCGCGAGCTTTCGGCACGGTAGAAGCGTTCGAAAATTTGCTGGCGCTGTTCATCCGTTATGCCGGGGCTGGTATCGTCGAAATAAATAATCTGCTGCTCCGGATGTGACTCCACGGTGACCGTCAGACCGCCTCCGGTATCGGTATAGCGCAGGCTGTTTTCCATCAGATTGGTAAACAGCTGCATCAACCTGTCGGGATCGCCAAACAGCGGCGCCTGCTCCGGTAGCTTTAAATCAAGCCGCAGCCCGCGGTTCTGGTAGCGGCCGTTAAAGTTGCTGGCGACCAGCTCCAGCAACGGCACCAAATCCGTTTTGCTCTTGCGATAGGCGAGGGCGCCTTCATCAGATAACGAAAGCTGGTGAACGTCATCCACCAGCTTGGTCAGCGTACTGACTTCCCCCTGCAGCGAGATGATGGATTCGGGCGTCAGTTTACGCACGCCATCCTGAATCGCTTCCAGCTCGCCGCGCAGGATAGCCAGCGGCGTACGCAGCTCATGGGAAATATCGGCCATAAAGGCGCGGCGCATGCTCTCATTTTTCTCCAGCGTGCTGGCAAGACGGTTAAAGTCCTGTGCCAGCCTGCCCAGTTCGTCGCGGCTGTTGGCTTCTACACGGCTGGTGAAATCTCCTGCGGCGAGATGATGCGTTCCTTCAACCAGCCGCTTAACCGGCGCAAGCAGGCCGCGAGACATCAGCCAGGTGACCAGCGCGGCCAGCAGCATGGTCAGGCCGACTATGATCCAGCTGGTGCGCTTTTGCTGCTGGTCGAAATTGATATCCGCGCTCCGGGTCAGGCGTTCAGGCGGCGAGCCAATTACCCACCCCACGATGCGCCCGTTGCTGGTGGTGATGTTCCGCCGTGAGCCTTCAGGCGGCACCGGGCCACGCGGGCCGATCATCACATGATACTGTTGATCGATAACCCAGAACTGTGTACGCCAGCCGTGGGGCGGAAGCTGCGAGCTGGAGTCCGGGTTCTGCTCCAGCGAATGCAGGATTTGAAAAACCAGCTTGTTGTTTTGACGCAAAAAATCCCAGTTACCGTGCTGTTCATACTGATCTGACAGCGCATCGCTGAGCATCACCAGGCGCTGCTCGTTGCCTTTTTTGATGTAGTCGATAAAACCGTGTTCAAAGCTGAGCCGCACCCCCCAGTGCATGGTGATCAGCACCAGCATGCAGGTGGAGAAAATTGCCGCGAACAGCTTGGCGGTAATGCCAATACGCAATTTAGCTAACATTAACCCCTCCTTTTACGGCTCAGTACGACGTTTTTACTGACTTCCGGTACACGCCAGAACACCAGCGCAGGCAGAACAATCACCACCGCCATGCAGAAATAGGTAGAGATAAAGGCCTGATGTACCGCCGGGCTGTCGGCCAGCGTCTGATGTCCGAAGGTGCCCAGCAACAGGCCCGCCACGGTGACGCCGATACTCGTAGAGAGCTGCATGATCATCGACAGCAGGCTGTTACCGCTGCTGGCTAATGCATCGGGCAGCTCTTTCAGCGTCAGCGTATTCATGGAGGAGAAGCGAATGGCGTTAACCATGCCCTGCAGAAATAGCACCACCGGCAGCAGGTAATACCAGCCCAGCATTGCTACAAGCGGGAACAAAAGCACCACCAGCGCCAGACTGACAGTGGCGCCCACCAGCACGTTGCGATAGCCAAAGCGGTTAACAATCTGTACCACGATGCGCTTCATGCCCATGTTGCCCAGCACCATCGGGATCATCATCAGTCCCGCATGGAAAGGGCTGTAACCCATACCGACCTGCAGAAATATCGGCGTCATAAAGGGCAGCATGCCGCTGCCGATACGTCCGGTAAAACTGCCCAGCAAGCCGATAGAATAGATGCGGTTTTCAAACAGCTTCAGGCTGAACAGCGCGTTCTCGTTGCTTCGGGCATGCATCAGATAAAAGAGCAGCGAGAAAACACCCACCAGAATAAACAGGCACAGCAGCAGCGGCGGACTTCCTGTCCCGTGCTGACCATCCAGCGCCAGCGTCAGGGTAGCCATACCGACGGCCAGCAGCAGGAAGCCGATAAAATCGAAACGGCGGGGCGGCAGGCTCAGATTGGGCATCAGCATCAAGGTGGCGATGGCGCCGATAATGCCTACCGGAATGTTGATCAGGAAGATCCAGTGCCAGCTGGCGTACTCTACCAACACGCCGCCCAGCACTGGTCCCAGAAGCGGGCCTACCTGGCCGGGCAGTGTTACAAAAGTCATCGCGGCCATATACTGTTCACGAGGCACCAGTTTCATCACGGTGAGTCGACCCACCGGCACCATCATTGCGCCGCCAATACCCTGAACCACGCGAGCCAGAATCAGCTGATCCAGCGAGGTGGCTAACGAACAAAACAGCGAGCCTGCGCTGAACAGGATGATGGCGCTGAAGAAGATATTACGCACGCCAAACCTGTCAGCCAGCCAGCCGCTTACCGGCAGCATCACCGCTACCGTCAGCACGTAAGAGACAATGACTGAATGCATATGCAGCGGGTTTTCATGCAGGCTTACCGCCATCGACGGCAGGGCAGTATTGACAATAGTGGTGTCCAGCGCCTGCATAAAAAAGCCAAAGGCGACAATCCACAGCTGCCAGCGAACGGTGGGTGCATTCATGTTTTTACCAGCTCCTGACGCGGCCTGCGACGCAGCTTATCCATATAGAGATAAACCACCGGCGTGGTGTACAGCGTCAGCAGCTGGCTCATCACCAGACCCCCGACGATAGTGATCCCCAGTGGCTGTCGCAGTTCTGCGCCGTCACCGGAAGTCAGCACCAGTGGCAGTGCGCCCAGCAGCGCCGCCAGCGTGGTCATCATAATGGGCCGGAAACGCAGCAGGCTGGCCTGGAAAATCGCTTCCCGCGCGGTGAGATTGCCGTTTCGCTGCGCTTCCAGCGCGAAATCCACCATCATGATGGCGTTTTTCTTCACGATGCCGATCAGCAGCAGGATCCCTATCAGCGCAATCAGGCTGAACGGCGCGCTGAACAGCTCCAGCGCCAGCAGTGCACCCACGCCCGCCGAGGGCAGCGTAGAGAGGATAGTCAGCGGATGAACATAGCTCTCGTAGAGGATCCCCAGCACGATATAGACCGTGGCAATGGCGGCAATAATTAACCAGATCTGGCTGTTCTGGCTCTGCTGAAACGCCTGCGCCGTACCGGCAAAACTGCCGCGCACGGTAAGCGGCACGCCCAGCGCGGTCATGCTGCGGTCTATGGCAGCAGAAGCCTGCGACAGCGATACGCCTTCCGGCAGGTTAAAGGAGATGGTGGAAGCGGCTGACAGCCCCTGATGATTCACCGAAAGCGGTGAGTTAGCAGGCTGCCAGTGAGCGAACCACGAGAGGGGGATCGCTTTGCCGTCGCTGTTTACCACATACATTAAATCGAGCGAGCTGATATCCTGGGTATAGCGCGGGTCCACTTCCATTACCACTTTATACTGGTTGAGCGGTTGATAGATGGTGGAGATCTGCCGCTGGCCAAAAGCATTGTTCAGCAGGGCGTTGGCCGCCGCCACGTCGATCCCCAACCGCGCCATGCTTTCACGATCATAGATCAGCGCCATTTCGGAGCCTTTGTCCTGCTGATCGGAGTTCACGTCCGCCAGCTCCGGCAGAGCAGAAAACGCCTGGCGAATTTTCGGTTCCCACTGGCGTAAATCGTCCAGGTTGTCGGAAAGTAGCGTGTACTGATAGCCCGCATTGGACTCCCTTCCGCCTACTCGCAAATCCTGCACCGCCATCAGATAAAGGTTTGCCCCCGGTTCTTTCGCCAGTTTGTTACGCAGCCGGGCGATGATCTCCTGCGACGTCTCGCTGCGCTCGCTCAGCGGCTTCAGCGAAATAAACATCGAGCCGCTGTTGGTCCGTGAGCCGCCGGTGAACCCGACTACGCTCTCCACCGCCGGGTCATCGCGCACGATTTTCATAAAATCTTCCAGCTTGCCGCGCATCGCCTGGAAAGAGATGCTCTGGTCAGCCTGAATAGAGCCCATCAGCCTGCCGGTATCCTGCTCCGGCATAAAGGTTTTCGGGATCGCTATGTAGAGGTAAATGGTCAGGCCGATAGTGGCGAGGAACACCAGTAGCGTCCAGCGCGAGTGGTTAAGTACCCAGTTCAGCGAACGTCCGTAGCCTTGCTGGATCGCCATCAGCACTTTGCCAAATCCCCGGATGCGGGATTGCTGGCGCTGCGGCTGCGCGCGTAGCAGCCTGGCACACATCATGGGCGTCAGCGTGACGGAGATGATCAATGAAATAACGATCGACACGGAGAGCGTCAGGGCAAACTCCTTAAAGAACCGCCCAACCAGTCCGCCCAGCATCAGCAGCGGCAGGAAGACGGCAACCAGCGAGAGGCTCATTGAGAGCACCGTAAAGCCCACCTCCCGCACGCCCTGTAGCGAAGCCTGTAGCGGTTTCATGCCCGCTTCGACGTGCCGCGAAATGTTCTCCAGCACCACAATCGCATCGTCCACCACAAAGCCGGTGGCGACGGTGAGCGCCATCAGCGACAGGTTATTCAGGCTGAAACCGCACAGATACATCGCGGCAAAGGTGCCAATCAGCGAAACGGGAACCGCTACCGCCGGGATCAGCGTGGCGCGGCCTGAGCGCAGGAAAGCGAACACCACGAGGATAACCAGCCCGACAGAGATCGCCAGCGACTGCTCCACTTCCGCCAGCGAGGCGCGGATGGTGGGCGAGCGGTCCTGCGCCACATCAAGATGAATCGACGCCGGAATAATAGCGTTCAGCTCCGGCACTTCCGCCCGGATGCGATCCACGGTATCGATAATGTTCGCTTCCGGCAGCTTGCGGATCAGCACCAGAATGGCCGGTTTGGCGTTGGCCATCCCGGCATTGCGCACATCCTGAACCGAGTCGGTAACCGTTGCCACATCCTGCAACCGTACGGCTGAACCCGCGTTGTAATGCACGATCAGCGGCTGATAGTCCGCCGCAGTTTGCAGCTCGTCGTTGGTTTTCAGCTGCCAGCGTTGCGAGCGATCCTCAATGGCACCCTGCGGCCTGCGCTGGTTAGCATCAGATATGGTCTGGCGGACATCATCCAGCGACACGCCCTGATTGAATAACGCCTGCGGGTTCAGGTTCACGCGCACGGCAGGCAGCGAGCTTCCGCCAATGGTCACGTCGCCCACGCCATCGATTTGCGACAGCTTTTGCGCCAGCTGCGTCGAGGCGTAGTCATACAGCTGACCCGGCGAATAGGTATCCGAGGTCAGCGTCATAATCATGATCGGCGCGTCAGAAGGATTGATCTTCCGATAGGTTGGCCGACTGGGCATGCCGCTGGGAAGCAGACTCTGCGCCGCATTGATAGCGCCCTGAACATCCCGCGCTGCGCCGTTAATATCCCGGTCATAATCAAAAACCAGGATGATGCGCGTGCTGCCGAGCGAACTGGTTGAGGTCATTTCGCTGACCCCGGCAATACGGCCTAACGAGCGCTCCAGCGGCGTGGCAACGGAAGAGGCCATGGTTTCAGGTGAGGCGCCTGGCAACGAGGCGCTGATCAGGATCACCGGGAAATCCACCTGCGGCAGTGGGGCCACCGGCAACAGCCGGAAGCCGAGAATGCCCGCCAGCAGGATGGCAATTGTCAGCAGGATCGTCGCCACCGGGCGGTGGATAAATAACGCAAAAAACTTCACTACGCTTCCTCCTGCTTAAATCGACGGCGGGTGGCATGCGCCAGACGGTCAAACAGCAGGTAGATAACCGGAGTGGTAAACAGCGTCAGTACCTGGCTGACCACCAGCCCGCCTACCATCGCCACGCCCAGCGGATGCCGCAGCTCCGCGCCCACGCCGCTACTCAGCATCAGCGGCAGCGCGCCCAGCAGGGCGGCCAGCGTGGTCATCAGTATCGGCCTGAAGCGCAGCAGGCAGGCCTGATAAATGGCGTCATAAGGCGACATCCCCTGTTCGCGCTCCGCCGCCAGCGCAAAGTCGATCATCATGATGGCGTTTTTCTTCACGATGCCAATCAGCAGAATGATACCGATGATAGCGATCACATCCAGTTCATTGCCGCTGAGCATTAAGGCCAGCAGCGCGCCCACGCCAGCAGTGGGCAGGGTGGAGAGAATGGTAATCGGATGAATAAAGCTCTCGTACAGCACGCCAAGTACGATATACATCGCCACAACCGCCGCGACTATCAGCCAGACGGTACTGGAGAGCGCCGCCTGGAACGCCAGCGTACTGCCCTGGAACTGGGTCATGATTTCCGACGGCATAGCCAGATCCTGTTCAGCGCCGCTGATAGCATTCACCGCTTCCTCCAGCGAGTAACCGTCGCTGACGTTGAAGGAGAAGGTGGTGGAGGGGAACTGATCAAGATGGTTGATGCTCATTGCCCCGTGGCGCTGCTCAATGGAGGCGATAGCGCTCAGCGGCACTACGCCGCCCGAGCTGCTGTTGAGACGAATGCTCTCCAGCCCGGCCAGTCCCGGCGTGGCAGAGGTGTCGTTCTCCAGTACCACTCGGTACTGATTAGCCTGGGTGTAGATGGTAGAGATCAGCCGCTGACCAAAGGCGTTGTAGAGCGCGTTATCGACATCGGCCATGGTAATACCCAGCCGACTGGCATTGTCGCGGTCAACCTTGATATAAGCTTCCAGCCCCTGGTCCTGCCAGTCGCTGCTGACATCTTTCAACTGGGGCAGGGTGGCAAGCTGGGTCATCAGCTTGGGTACCCACAGACTCAACGACTCCAGCGATCCAGCCTGCAGCGTAAACTGATACTGCGTGCGGCTTAGCTGAGTATCAATGGTCAAATCCTGTACCGGCTGAAGATAGAGATTCACGCCGGGCATTTTTGCCACAGCCGCCTGCAGCCGGTCGATCACCACCGGAATACGATCGTCCCGTTCACTCAAGGGTTTGAGACTGATTTGCAGCCGACCGCTGTTGAGCGCCGGATTAGTGCCGTCCACGCCGACAAATGAAGTCAGGCTCTGCACGGCAGGATCTTTCATGATCACCGAAGCAACCTGTTGCTGCCGCTGCGCCATATTGGCATAGGATACGGACTGCGGCGCCTGAAGCGTGCCCTGAATGATGCCGTTATCCTGCAACGGGAAAAAGCCTTTAGGAATAGCGATCCACAGCAGTACGGTCACAGCCAGCGTGCCCAGCGCAACGCTCAGCGTCAGCCAGGGATGGTTCAGTACCCGCCGCAGAAAATGACCGTAACCGGCAATAATGCGATCGAACATCGCTTCGCTGGCGCGTGAGAACCGGTTCTGCTTGCGCAGCGACTCGGCGCTTAGCATGCGGGCGCACATCATCGGCGTCAGCGTCAGCGAGACCACGGCGGAGATCAGAATAGAGATCGCCAGCGTGACGGCGAATTCGCGGAACAGCCGACCGACAATATCGCCCATAAACAGCAGCGGGATCAGCACGGCAATCAGCGAAAAGGTCAGCGAAATAATGGTGAAGCCAATCTCGCCCGCCCCTTTCAGCGCTGCCGCCAGCGGTTTCTCGCCTTTCTCGATGTAGCGTGAAATATTTTCGATCACCACAATCGCATCATCCACCACAAAACCAGTGGCGATGGTCAGCGCCATCAGCGTGAGGTTGTTAATCGAAAAGCCAAGAAAATAGATCACGGCAAAAGTGCCTACCAGCGACAGGGGAACCGCAACCGCAGGAATAATCGTGGCCGGAACGTTGCGCAGGAACAGGTAAATGATCATCACCACCAGCGCAATAGCCAGCATCAGCTCAAACTGAACGTCGTGGACGGAGGCGCGAATGTTGGTGGTACGGTCGGTCAGTACCTTCACATCCACTGATTTTGGCAGCGTGGCGGTCAGCGCAGGCAGCATTTGCCGGATACTGTCAGCCGTGGTGATGATGTTGGCGCCCGGCTGACGCTGGATATTCAGCACAATGGCGGGCTGCCGGTTCGCCCAGGCCCCCAGCCAGCTGTTTTCCGCGCCCTGTTCCACCGTCGCCACATCACGCAACCGCACCGGAGAACCGTTCTGGTAAGAGACGATCAGCTGGCGGTAATCCTCAGCGGATTTCATCTGATCGTTGGCGGAAAGGGTGATGGAGCGTTCGGGGCCGTCGAGGCTGCCTTTAGCAGAGTTGACGTTGGCATTGCTGATGGCGGTGCGGACGGTTTCGCTGTCCAGATTCAGCGCTGCCAGCGCTTCTGCATTCAGCTTCACCCGGACCGCAGGCCGCTGCCCACCCGCCAGCGTAACGAGACCAACGCCTGAGACCTGCGAGATCTTCTGCGCCACGCGGGTTTCCACCATATCCTCTACCTGCGTCATAGGCATGCTGGTAGTGGTAACGGCCAGCGTCATGATGGGCGGATCTGCCGGGTTCACTTTGCTGTAGACCGGTGGATTCGGTAAGTCTGAGGGCAACAGGTTGGTCGCGGCATTAATGGCCGCCTGCACTTCCTGCTCCGCCACGTCGAGCGGCAGCGTAAGCTGGAACTGCAAGGTGACTACAGACGCGCCGCCGGAACTTTGCGACGACATCTGTTTCAGCCCGGACATCTGCCCGAACTGGCGCTCAAGCGGCGCGGTTATCGACGATGTGACCACGTCCGGACTCGCTCCCGGATAGAGCGTGACCACCTGAATAGTGGGGTAATCCACTTCCGGCAGGGCCGAGACAGGCAGGGCGCGGTAGCCCAAAATACCGGCAAGCAGGATCGCCACCATCAGGAGCGTGGTGGCAACAGGACGAAGGATAAACTGGCGGGAAGGCCCGCCGCTGGCGTTAGGGGGCATGACCTGCATCAGGAACTGGCTCCCTTAGACGGCAGGGCGCTTTTGCCGGAGGTGAGCGGCGTAGCCTGCGGCGCAACCACCTCTACTTTCGCCCCCTCGGTCAGACGATCGATGCCGTCCGTGACCACGCGTTCACCGGCATTAAGCCCGGCTGTTACCACGATTTTCTGGCTGTCCTGCAGGCCGGTGGTGATCAGCTTCTTGCTGACTTTATTCTCGGCGTTCACTACCCAGACAAAATTGCCTTCGTTGCCCATCTGCAGAGCCGCAGCGGGGATAACGATGGCGTCCTGTAAGGTGTTGACCTTCAGGCGGGCATTTACAAACTGGTTAGGGAACAACATGTCGTCATCATTGGCGAAGCGGGCTTTCAGCTTCACGGTGCCGGTAGTGACGTCAATCTGGTTATCCATGCTGAGCAGCGTGCCGCTGGTCAGCAGCGTTTTGTTGCTGCGATCCCAGGCTTCAACCGGGATCGGCTGACCGCTCTTTTGCGCAGATAAAATTGTGCTGATGGTATTTTCCGGCAGGCTGAAGACCAGATCGACCGGGTGCGTCTGAGTAATCACCACGATGCCGGTCGTATCACCGCTGGTAATGTAATTACCAACATCGACCTGCTTAAGCCCGACGCGGCCAGAGATAGGGGCCGTAACGCGGCTGTAGGTGAGATTAAGTTGTGCGCTCGCTACGCTGCCCTCATCGGCCTTAAGAGTGCCCAGCGTTTCATCGACCAGAGAGCGCTGGGTATCCATCTCCTGCTGCGAGACAAGGTTGGTTTTAGCCAGCTTTTCAAATCGGGCAAGGTCACGGCGGGCATTAGCGAGAGTGGCCCGATCTTTCGCCAGCTGCCCCTGTGCCTGAGTTAACGCTACCTGATAAGGACGGGGATCAATCTCTGCAAGAAGCTGACCCGCTTTGACCTCCTGGCCTTCGGTAAAGTGCAGGGCAATCAGATCGCCATCAACCCGGCTGCGCAACGTAACGGTATTGGCGGCGGTAACCGTCCCCAGACCTGAAAGATATTGCGGCACGCTCTGTCGTACCGCTTCTGCGGCCTGAACCGGTGCCGTTGCGCCCGTGGCCGCATGCCGTCCACCGCCTTTGCCGCCTGTGGATTTAGCGGGCTGCGCTCCCGCACTCTTATCTGGGGCGCTGCTGCTGTGGCTGCTGTACCACCAGTAACCGCCGCCTGCTACAAGCGCAACAATAATCAGAATCGGCAAGATTTTTTTAGAACGGCGCTGAGCATTCATCTTGTTAATAGCTCTCCAGTAGCAATAAATGGTTCCACAAGGGCCTGAAAGGGGATGGCCCCTAAAGCGTTTATTTTAGCGAATGTATAACCCGCAAAAGTGAAGGAAATAAGGATAACCGTTCAGCGGTTGTAAGTATTCCTGTCCTGCACATCTTTTGCCACAAATCAACGAAGCAGGGGTGAGACTGTTTGCTACGCTAAAACCAATGTAGTCAAACGCTTTAATAAGGAGAGAATAATGCGTCATTCTGAGCATCGCTCACTGGGCCGTACCGGTATTCAGGTTCCCACACTGACCTTTGGCGGCAACGTATTTGGCTGGACAGTCGACCAGAAAACCTCTTTTTCCCTGCTGGATGCGCTGGTGGAAAAAGGACTCTATTTTATTGATACCGCCGATGTCTATTCGCGCTGGGCGCCGGGGAATCAGGGCGGGGAGTCGGAAACGATCATCGGTAACTGGCTGAAGCAAAGCGGTAAACGCGACAAAATCGTGCTCGCTACCAAAGTCGGAATAGAGATGGGGCCGGGAAAAAAGGGGCTGGCTCCGGCCTATATTCGTCAGGCGGTGGAGGACTCTTTACGCAGACTGCAAACTGACACTATCGATCTCTATCAGGCTCACCGGGACGACCCGGAGACGCCCCTGCAGGCAACGCTGGAGACGTTCGATGCGCTGATCAAAGAGGGCAAGGTGCGGGCGATTGGTGCTTCTAATTACTCAGCAGAACGTCTTAGCGAAGCACTGAAAATCAGCGGTGAACAGGGGCTGGCGCGTTATGAGACCCTACAGCCAGAATACAATCTTTATGACCGTGAAGAGTATGAAAGCGGGCTGGAGCAGGTAGCAGAAGAGCATGGGCTTGGCGTAATTAATTACTATTCCCTCGCCAGCGGTTTTCTGAGCGGTAAATACCGCACCAGGGAGGACGCCAGCAAGAGTAAACGTGGCGATGGCGTGGTAGAAAAATACCTGAATAAACGAGGATTGCAGATCCTTGCCGCGCTGGATCAGGTAGCCGAAGCTAACAGCGCCACGCCGACTCAGGTTGCACTGGCCTGGCAGATTGCCCGCCCCAGCATTACCGCGCCGATTGTCAGCGTTACCTCGCTGGCACAACTGGATGAACTGACTAAAGCGGCTTCGTTAACACTCAGCGATGAAGATATTCGCGCCCTCTCTGAAGCCAGCAGCTACTGACCCGGCTGTTTTGCGCCTCTGACTGAGGCGCAAAACTCCGCAAAGAAACCCTACTTTTCTCGCTCAGGACGCGTATCAGCAGAGGTTGGCGTTAGCGGAACATTACCTGTGCCCAGCGAGCCAGTCCGGCGGTGACGGAACCAAAATCATCACCACTGGCCAGCGGGATATCAGGTAACTGCTGCTGCAACGCCTGGCGCAGAACCGGTGAACGTGCGCTGCCGCCGGTCAGATAGATAACGTCCGGGCGCGTGCCGCTGGCATCCAGAGCCAGTTTCACCTGCTCCTTGATCCGCTCTAACGGCTGTGCAATGGCTGCTTCCAGTCCTGCCACGCTGATATCCGTAGCCAGAGCCTGTTCAATAAAGTTCAGCGCAGTAGTCACTTCAGCCTGTTCGGAGAGGGCAATTTTGCTCTCTTCTGCGGCGCGCACCAGGCGGTAGCCCAGGCGCTGCTGCCACACTTTCAGCAGCCGCTTCACCTTTTCAGGCTCCTGCGCGTCACGGATCAGATCCATCAGCAGCTTTTTGCTGGCGGCGGCATAAAAGTCGCTTTGCGCCGGAACATCGTTGATAGCCACGGCGTTCCACCAAGGCAGTGCAGGCAGGGCAATACCTTTCCCCGTTGCGCCCCCCAGTCCCAACAGCGGCATCAGCTCTTTGAATGCCAGCATGATATCCAGGTCGTTTCCACCGACGCGGCAGCCGCTGTGGCCCAGCAGGCTGGCATTACGATCGGATTTATCGTGCCATTGCGGCCCCATCAGCAGCATCGAGCAGTCGGTGGTGCCGCCGCCGATATCGACAACCAGCACGCGGGTTTCTGCAGAGAGTGTCGCTTCAAATTCCAGGCCGGCTGCCACAGGTTCGAACTGAAACTCCACCTCTTTAAATCCGGCCCGGCTCGCTGCACGAGCCAGAATGCCCTGCGCCTGACGGTTGGCCTCGTCTCCGCCCAGACCCTGGAAGTTAATGGGACGGCCAATCACCGCCTGCGTGATGCTTTCGTTCAGATGCTGCTCCGCCTTCTGGCGAATATGCAGCATCATGGCGCAGACCAAATCCTCGAAAAAAGCGACCTGTTGCGGTTTTAGCCCGCTGGCACCGAGGAAAGATTTCGGGGATTTAACGAACCAGACATCTTCAGGGTCGGCCATATATTGCGCGAGGGAAGCCAGACCGAACTGAACGCTTGAGGAGGTCACCTCAATGTCTTCTTCACGGTTAAGCGCCAGCGCGCGGCGCAGGATCGCCTGGTTCTCCGCTTCAGGAGTAGGAACCTGATGATGGCGGAACAACCATTCGCTCACCGCATCACGAGTGGGCGCACAAAGCATTGAGGGCAACAGGGTGGAGCCTTGCTCCAGCGGCAGCAGGCCAGGCGCGCCATCCTTCATAATGGCGACCGAGCAATTTGCTGTTCCGTAATCAAAGCCAATAAACATTTATCCCCCTCAGCTGGAAAAAAGGGGGCGACTTTAGCCCAGGCCCGTGAGGAGAGCAAGAACCCTGATCTATTTAATCGCAAAGTAGCTGTTCATCAGCAGCGTACTCAGCGGTTCACGCGGCGAGACAACCCCGCCCCAGACGGCATCCACCCCAATGGTGGCGAGGGTGTTGAGCGCGGCCTGCTGCTCCACCGGCCCGGTAAAGGTGGCGATGTTCATACGCTGAGCATGACCCTGCAGAATAGCAACCATCATCTCGTCCATCAGGTTACAGTGAACGTTAGCCGTGAGTTGCGGACTGAGGCTCAGGTAGTCAATCAGCTCACCCGGTAACCGGCTGAAAGCATCCAGATTATGGCCAAATTCAGAAAGCACAATCTTGCAGCCTTGTTTACGCAGACGAGCCAGATTATGACAAATTTGCTTATCAGCGCCGATCAGCGCCCTGGCGTGCAGGGAAAAGTGCAGCAGATCGCCAGGCAGACCAAAGCGGGTAATGTAAGCCAGCGTCTCGGTGATAAAGGCATCATCACGCACTCCCTGCTCAGAGAGCGGCAACACGATGGTCAGCGCTTTATTGAGCACTCCTTGCGCATAATGCTGGAAGAACTCGGCGATCAGCTTTCTGTCGAGCGCAATAATCAGATCTTCATCTGTCAGGCCGGCGCGGAAACTGGTTTCATCAATTTCCACCCCTTGCTGGGTGAATAACTGCATTTCAGCGAGATAAAAAGTAGCAGAATGGGGTTTACGCGGCGGCACCACTGCCGACACCATCAGCCGCATCGGCTGACCGGTGATAATCTGTTCATTTTCCCGACGAGTCAGCAACGGTTTCAGCGTTTTCAACAGTTGCGGGTCATAAACGGAAAGCTGGCCACGACCGTTATGCTTGGCGTTGTAGCATGCCAGATCCGCTTGAGCCATCACCTCACTGGCCGCGTGATTGTCGCTGTTTATCAGGGTTATTCCGGCACTGGCCCCCACACGATGCAGACGTCCTTCCCACAGGAAACGGTAATCATTGACCGCGTCCACAATGCGATCAGTCACCTCGCGGGCTTTATCCAGCGGGCAATCTCTTAACAGCACGCCAAACTCATCGCCGCCCAGGCGGGCCAGAAAATCGCTGCGACGCAGATGGCGCTGCATTACGCCGGAAATTTCCCTCAACAGGGCATCGCCCGCGGCATGGCCTGCGCTGTCGTTAACCGCTTTAAACCGATCGAGATCGATAAACACCAGCGCATGGTGGTGGTGCTCGGCGGCGGAAACCAGCAGCGTTTTCAGCCTCTGTTCAAAGCTTACGCGGTTGGGCAGGCTGGTGAGCATATCGTGCGAGGCGCTGTAACTGAGACGGCGCACCAGCTCGCGGGATTCGCTGACGTCCTGAATCACCATCACGCTGCCAATGTTACTGCCTTCCAGCGTTTTCAGCGGCGTAATGCTGTAGTGAATGTCGTAGAGCAGCCCCGCGCTGTTATGCAGCACCAGCTCATGCTCCAGCGCTGGCGTCGATTTAGCCTGCGGCAGTTCGCACAGCAGCGGACTTTGCAGCGGCGGCCCTTTCCTGCCGTGCGTTATCTGCAAAATATCGCTAATTGGCTGGCCTGCAGCCTTTTCCTGCGTCCAGCCCGTCATGCTTTCTGCTACCGGGTTCATAAAGATCACCCGCATCTCTTCATCGGTACTGATCACCGCTTCACCGATAGCATCCAGCGTAATGTGCATCCGCTCTTTTTCCTGATAGAGCGCTTCCGTAAGCTGGCGCATTGGCGTCACATCCTGATTGATGCCCAGCATGCGCTCCACTGCGCCTTTTTCATTCAGCACCATATTGGCCTGACTACGGATATAGCGAATACCCTGTTCGGTCTCAATGCGGAATTCAAGATCAAGCGGCGTGGAGGTTTTTATAGCGTTATCAAAAGCGTCAATAGCCCTCTGCCGGTCTGCTGCCAGCAGGCTGTTAACCCAGGTAAGATAGGAGGCCTGGCCGTTTGCCGACAAACCGTAGATTTGGAACATGCGTTTGTCCCAGCTCATCTTGCCGGAGGTCAGGCTCCATTCCCAGACGCCAATCCCACCAGCCTCGTTCGCCAGGGTGATGCGCTGCATCAGGCGACGGTTGACCTCTTCGGTTTTCTTGAGATCGGTAATATCTTCAATTTGCGAGATAAAATAGAGCGGCAACTGCTCGCTGTCCCTGACCAGCGACACGGTAAGCCGCGCCCAGACAATCTGACTATCCTTACGGAAATAGCGTTTTTCAATGCTGTAGGTTTCGATATCGCCCAGCAGCAGGGCATTCACCTTTTCTAAATCAGCATGGAGATCGACGGGATGGGTCAGGTGCTGAAAATCAGTCTTTTTGAGTTCTTCATCCTGATAGCCCAGCAGCTTGCATAAGGATTTGTTGACCTGAAGCCATTTTCCTTCTGGCGAGACCAGCGCCATACCGATGGCGGAATATTCCATAGCGTGACGAAAGCGCGTTTCACTTTCCGTAATATGCTTTTTCTCTTCACGGAAGGAGTGCAACACCAGCGCCATCATATGACTTGGGATCAGCGCCATCAAAAAAGGCAGCCAGGTGGCGCTGGCAAGCGGTAAGAGCTTGCTGGTCTGTACTTCCAGCAGACCCAGCGCAAGCATCAGGGTCATCAGTGACAGGGTGGCGAGAAATATACAGAAAGCTTCAAATCGGGGCAGGCGTACTGCGCTGTAAAACAGCACGACCACCACAAAGGTGAAGGGCCAGGGCACATAGCGTAAAGAGAAGTAGCTGAGTATCAGAGTGATAATCAGCGTCAGCAGCGTTTCAAACAGCGCGTGCCCGGCTCGCTGAAAATAGTCATTTTTCCACAGCAGACAAACCGGTCCCAGAGCCAGCATACCGATTGTTTCAGAAATAACCCAGGCGGAGAAAAAGCGGAAGCTGGCGTGCCCGGTCAAGGTCAGAAGCCATGTGGCTAACAGGCCGCCAATCAGCGGGGTAAACAGACCCACCGTCACCATCATTTTGCTCCAGCTCAACAGCGAGTCGAGGGGCGATTTACGATCGAGCAGGATGCGCAACAGCGCACCGCCAAGCAGCGCCTGCAGAAGATTCACCACCGGGAAAAGGATGTTTGAGATAGCGGGGCCGATCACCAGGGCATTAGCTGCGACGATACCTACAAAACAGCTAAACAGCACGCGAGGCAGCGAGGCTACAGGCAGACGAAAAATCAGGATGGTCATTAACGTGGTGGAAAACCACAGTGGTGATATCTGACCGCTGACTTTTATCATTTCCAGGCAGAATAGCGTCAACGCAAAACTGAGGACGCCGGGCAGCAAAGCCAGGAGCCACGTTCGCCAGGAGCGATCCACAGAAAACAGCGTGTCAGTAGTCATTCACCAATCCAGCACGGCGCCGGAAGTCACTTTCAACCGCAGGCGCAATCAACATTACTGAGTGATGCTAACATAACCATTTCGGCCTGCTTTCGCTGATTCAGAACAGAAAAAGAGCGCTGTTCGGGCGATTGACTTTTAGCCTGTCGCCCGAAAAAAGCGGAAAAGAGAGGGGCTACTGGCGCAGTTTTAACAGCTCTGCCCGTGTCCAGGCATGATCGATACCGGCAATCTGTACTGACAGCCGCTGTAAAAACTGCTGGGTTGTCGCCAGGCGGCCATGCCCCAGCAGCAGCAGAGGCAGCAGCAGGGCGATGCAGAGTTGCCCTGTTGAAAAACCTTTCAGTTCAGAACGACGTTGGCTTACCAAAAAAGCCGTGCTCAGCGTAAAGCCCAGAATCAGACCGGTGATCACTTCACTCTTTGAGTGGTAGTTGAGGATCAGGCGGGAAGCGCCCACCATCAGCGGAATAAGATAGCCAATGGCGACGGCGACGCCGCGCCAGGCAGAGCGCAGTCTGCCGCTGAGTAACCAGAGCATGACCGGCCATAAGGTGGCGGACATGGCGCTGTGACCGCTAAAACCGGTGAAATTAAAGCGAGCGCTGCCAATGCCAAATCCCAGAAAAGCAATTTTAGAGAGGCTGACGATGGCACCTGCGGCACAAAACGCCAGCGCCCAATACCAGACGGCACGGCGGTCGCTGTTTTTCCAGGTGATTAAAACAGCCATAATCACCGCAGTAGGGATAAGCAACATGCTGTCGCCGAAATAGGTCAGGATATGCAAAATATGCCAGGACACCGTGTTTCCTTTTAACTGTGTTGATAAGCAGGCCAGCAGGTCATTAAGGCGCTGAAAGGTAATTGTTTGATAACCCGACGCGCATCCTGCTGAATAAGCCTTGCTCAAAATGTGAAGCTGGTCTCATTAAATGCAGTTTACCGGGCAAAGCAAACTACGCCTAACGGGAAAGTCCTAAAAGCATTACCGCGCTTTTCTCTGGCATCAAACCCCCGAAATCCCTATAATTACGCGCGAAATCGTCCTCTCCTTTGTCTCTGACAACCAGTAATCAGGTCTTTAATTTATGACTGACAAGTCGCACCAGTGCGTCATCGTAGGTATCGCCGGCGCATCTGCCTCGGGAAAAAGTCTTATTGCCAGCACGCTCTATCGCGAAGTCCGCGAGCGGGTCGGTGATGAAAATATCGGCGTCATCCCCGAGGATGCGTATTACAAAGACCAAAGCCACCTGACCATGGATGAGCGGGTTAAAACCAACTACGACCATCCCAGCGCCATGGATCATAACCTGCTGCTGCAACATTTGCAGAAGGTCAAAGCGGGAGAGACTATCGATCTCCCTGTCTACAGCTATGTTGAACACACGCGTACCGAGCAGACCATCCAGCTGAAGCCCAAGAAAGTCATTATTCTTGAAGGCATTTTGCTGCTGACGGATGCGAGACTACGGCAGGAGATGAACTTCTCTATTTTCGTCGACACGCCGCTGGATATCTGCCTGATGCGCCGCATGAAGCGGGACGTTAATGAACGCGGCCGCTCCATGGACTCGGTAATGGCACAGTACCAGAAAACGGTTCGTCCGATGTTTTTGCAGTTCATCGAGCCTTCCAAGCAGTATGCTGACATTATTGTGCCGCGTGGTGGAAAAAACCGCATCGCTATCGATATTCTGAAAGCTAAAATTAACCAATTCTTCGAATAGCCCGACGCCAGCCCGATCCCCATCGGGCTGCAGAGTCGTGCTGGAAGTGCAGGGATATCGCGCTTCCTAATGCCCCAGGGCACCACCGGATTTATAGGGAGTTTTTCATGAGACTATGCGACCGCGATATTGAAGCCTGGCTCGATAATGGCCAGCTCGACATTACCCCGCGCCCGCCGGTAGAGCGGATTAATGGCGCCACGGTAGATGTACGTCTGGGAAATCAGTTCAGAACCTTCCGTGGCCACACCGCTGCCTTTATCGATCTCAGCGGGCCGAAAGATGAGGTCAGCGCGGCGCTTGACCGGGTAATGAGCGATGAAATTGTGCTCCCTGAAGGCGAAGCGTTCTTCCTGCATCCCGGCGAACTGGCGCTGGCGGTGACATTTGAATCCGTAACGCTGCCGGATAATCTGGTAGGCTGGCTGGATGGCCGCTCTTCACTGGCGCGTCTGGGGCTGATGGTTCATGTCACGGCGCACCGTATCGATCCCGGCTGGCAGGGCCGAATCGTGCTGGAGTTCTATAATTCAGGTAAGCTGCCGCTGGCGTTGCGTCCCGGCATGTTGATCGGCGCACTGAGCTTTGAGCCGCTTTCCGGACCCGCCGCGCGGCCTTATAACCGCCGCAGTGATGCTAAATATAAAGGGCAGCAGGGCGCAGACGCCAGTCGGATAGATAAAGATTAGAATAATCATGCCCGTCAGAATCGGCACCACGAAAGCTGACGGGAAAAAGGGGAAGGCATGAGACGATTTATTACCACGCTGGCTATTTTGCTGGTGGTAATTGTGGCCGGCATGACAGCACTGGTCTTATTGGTTAATCCCAACGATTTTCGCGGTTACATGGCTCAGCAGGTTGAGCAGCGTAGCGGTTACCGCCTTGCGCTGAATGGCGACTTACGCTGGCACGTCTGGCCACAGCTCAGCATTCTCTCCGGTCCGATGACGCTGACTGCGCCCGGTGCCAGCAAGCCGATCGTCAGCGCCAGCAATATGCGCCTGGACGTCAGCCTTCTCCCTCTGATCTCTCACCAGCTTTCGGTGAAGCAGGTGATGCTGAAAGGGGCAGTGATCACTCTTACACCGGAAAGTGAAACGCAACGTCCTGCGGATGCTCCCGTCGGGCCGGGTAACTCTGCGCCCGTGGAGGAGGTACCTCAGGGCTGGAAGTTTGATATTGCAGAACTGCGCGTGGCGGACAGCCTGGTTATCTGGCAGCAAAGCAACGGTGAGCAGCTTAACCTGCGTGACTTTAATCTGCAGCTTTCTCAGGATGAGAAACGGCAGGTGCACGTTGAGTTCAGCAGCCGGGTCAATCGCGATCAGCGGGAGCTGGTAATAAACCTTAACAGCGATATGGATGTCAGCCGCTATCCGCAGCACCTCTCAGCAGCGATCAATCAGCTTGATTACCAGGTAACGGGCGCGGATTTGCCGAAGGAAGGGCTAAAAGGCCAGATAAAAATGGAGGCTGACTGGGCGGCAGTGACGCAGGCCTTCAACCTGAAAAACCTCTCGCTTACTGCCAACGACAGCCAGCTGGATGGCAGCGCGGCTGGCGTGCTCAGTGCTCGTCCGCAGCTCAGGGTGAATCTGCATTCACCGCTGTTGAATATGGACTCCCTGTTAGGGCTTGAACCTGATGCCGCCAATGGCGGACAAGGGGTTCAGGCTCAGCGCTCTGGCCCCGGCCCGGTGATCTCCCAACCTGCCGAACACGATAATGCAAACTCTCCGCTGAATGCGATGGACGGAAATATTGCGCTCTCGGTAGACAAAATGCGCTGGCGGGGCATGGACTTTGCTCAGGTTGCGTTAAAAGCTTCCAGTGAAGGCGGCCTGCTGACGTTGCAAACGTTGAGTGGAAAGGCGGGCAACGGTGAGTTTTCTCTGCCGGGCAGCGTAGATGTGCGCACCGCGCAAACGTTGGTGGCACTGAAACCCAGGCTGCAAAATATTGCGGTAGCACCGCTGCTGAAGGCGTTTGATCTTCCTGCTTCGCTGAGTGGCGATCTGTCGCTGGCCGGGAATTTTACCGGCACCGGCCTGACAGTGCCCTCCTTTAAGCGTGCATGGCAAGGGAGAGCAGAAGTCAGTCTGGATAATGCGCAGATGGCGGGGCTGGATTTCCAGCAAATGATCCAGCGCGCCGTAGAGCGCAACAGCGACCGCGTGCAGGGAGCCGACAATGTCGACAGCGCCAACGACCTTCAGCAGATCAAAGGCAACGCCACCCTCAATAATGGGCTGCTGCTTTTCCCTGGCTTTAAAGGTCACTCTTCCATGCTGGACTACAGCGGAAAAGGGGAGGTGAATCTGGCGGAACGGCAGGCTGATTTAACCTTTGGCATCACGGTTACTCGCGGCTGGA
Organism: Erwinia sp. MMLR14_017; assembly: GCF_033657285.1. Classification (NCBI taxonomy): domain Bacteria; kingdom Pseudomonadati; phylum Pseudomonadota; class Gammaproteobacteria; order Enterobacterales; family Erwiniaceae; genus Erwinia; species Erwinia sp. MMLR14_017. The sequence continues at coordinate 24,175 of NZ_JAWVWP010000009.1, forward strand.
AAGGCGATGATGAGCTGGTGAAACGGCTTCAGGTTACCCCGGTTCCGCTGCGCATCTATGGCCCCTGGTCAGGACTGAATTACTCGTTACAGGTTGATCAGGTTCTTCGTCAGCAGCTGCAGGATGAAGCGAAAAAACGGCTGCAACAGTGGTCCGATCGCAACAAGAGCAGTGATAAAAACAGCTCGGTACAGAAGCTGATTAAGGATCTTTAAGAGAATGAATGAGTGGGTTGATTATGGCACCGCCAGAAGTTAGTTAACCCTCTCAGCGGCACCCTGAGGGCTGAAAACATTCAGCCCTTTTTATTTTATAACTGATGTACTGGGAACTGTAATAGCAGGCCGCAGCGCTGGCTTACACTTCGTAATCAGGCTCTTCAGAGATGGCCAGCGGAATAATGTGTACTTTCTGTACCCGATGGCTTTCAACCTGCAAGGTTCTGAACAGGAAATTGCCAATCTTAATCTCTTCACCCTCCTGCGGCACCCGCTGCATATGCTCCATCAACAGACCGGCCAGCGTGTGATACTCCCGCTTTTCATTCAGCGGCAGTTCAAGATACATCACCAGATCGTCTAAAGGCATATGGCCATTCGCTGTCCAGCTGCCGTCGGCGTTTTGCTGAATATCATAACGCGGATCGATCGTTTCCCCTTCATTAGGAAGGTTGCCGGCGATAGTTTCCATCACGTCGCTCAGCGTCACGACACCTTCAACGGAACCAAATTCATCCACCACAAAGGCAAAATGGGTACGTGCTGAGCGGAACTGTTCCAGTGCGGGAAGCAGCGTCAGCTGTTCGGGGAAAACCAGCGGTTGACGGATCAGCGCGCGAATATCCAGGCTGTCACCATGCAGCGCCTGTTGCAGCAGATCGATAACGTGCACTACCCCGAGCGGGTCGTCGCTGTTATCCGTCACCACGATGCGCGTATGCTGATTAAGATCGAGCAGCGCCATGATTTTCTCAGGGGATTCGCTGAGGTCAACATGCTCGACATCATGACGTGAGGTCATGATACTGCTGACCGTGCGCTGGCCCATGCCGAGCACGCGCGCAATCATCATGCGCTCCTGCTTATTGAAGATCGCCTGGCTTTCACTCTGGTCAGCCACCAGCAGAGAGGTCTGGCTGTCCAGCTCCGCCTGCTCATGATGACCGCGTAACAGGCGCAGCACCGCTTCCGCCGTCCTTTTTCTCAGGGGGGCTTTCGCCGAGAGGAAACGGCGCCGGTTAAATTGCGCCAGCTGATTTAACCCTTCAATAATGACTGAGAAACCAATAGCGGCATAAAGGTAGCCTTTGGGGATGTGGTAGCCGAAGCCATCCGCCACCAGACTGAAACCGATCATCAGTAAAAAACTCAGACACAGGATAACAATGGTCGGATGTTCGTTGACAAAGCGCGTCAGCGGCTTGCTGGCCAGCAGCATCAGACAGATAGCGATAATCACTGCGGCCATCATCACCGGCAGGTCATCGACCATCCCCACAGCGGTGATCACCGAGTCAAGTGAGAATACGGCGTCCAGTACCACAATTTGCGCGACTACCGGCCAGAATTTAGCACCACGTTTTTGTGGGTTTTCATCTTCATCTTTCCCTTCCAGCCGCTCATTGAGCTCCATGGTTGCTTTGAACAGCAGAAATATTCCCCCAACCAGCATAATCAGATCGCGCGCGCTAAAGGCATGGGCCAGCAGCGTGAACAACGGAGAGGTCAGCGAAGAGAGCCAGGAGATGGAAGCCAGCAACAGCAGCCGCATGACCAGCGCGAGCAGCAGCCCGGTGACACGAGCCTTATCGCGCAGGGCAGGGGGGAGTTTTTCCGCCAGAATGGCTATAAAGACAAGGTTATCAATGCCCAGGACCAGTTCAAGGACAACAAGCGTGACCAGTCCAGCCCACACAGACGGATCGGCGATCCATTCGAACATTGCACACTCACCCGCAAGATTTTAAAGAATAGCCATGATGATAGTGAATCAGGCGCAATTCAACAAATAATCGAAAAAGCGGTTCGTCAGTGCTCAGATAATCGCCGGGGTGGGATTATCAGCAAATGAAATTACCAGGATAAATCCTGAGTATATCGGCAGCGATCTTTTCAAGACTATTCGCATAGGTCGCTAACATGAACCAGGAGATACTTAAAGGGTAAGAAGAATCTGTTCAGGATTAATCTTATTCCGATCGAATTAATCTGAATTTTATCCCGGGGAGGAAAGGAGCATGGACGGTATAGAGTGGGACGAAAGGTAGTCTTAATCCTAAAAGAGAGCGCGGGCGGGAACAGCCTCTTGTAAACAGGCCAGTAATAACTAGTATAGCAACGTGTTAGTAAATGTCTGCGTTAATGTAGTAATAAGCGCAGTAACGGCGTCTTAATGTCCTTTTTTGTGAACAACACCACGCTAAGACGGCAAGCGCGTTAGCCTGTGTCCGGAGAGGACAGGATAAAAACAACAAGGTAAAGCAGCGTTACAGCGCATTGGCAGCTACAAGCCAGGGGCGGTAGCGTGTCCGGTTGAGGCTGGACAGGCTGGGTATCACTACCGTTGTTGTTGATTTTACATGTCAATTCTCTTGTCGCTATACCCGTTACGCTGACCTTTAACACGACTCCCAAATACGTTTCCTGTGTAATAAATGATGTGATTAAAAAACACACAATTATTTTCAGTGATGGAAATTAATAAATCACAGGCATCTGAAGAAAAAATAAGAGTTAATTATGCGCGATATAGAGTTTACCTTTAAAGGGCTGTTAATTAGATTTTCACTGGCACTTTCTGATCTGATCTTTTTTAACGCCTCTTTATTTATTGCAATTCTGTTGATAAATGCATTGCCCGGAAATCTTCTGGACGATATTTCTTCGCAAGATCTGCAATTGAAAATAGCGACACACATTATTCTTTCGGTGATTTGTATTGGCTGGTTCTGGGTTCGTCAGCGCCACTATACTTATCGCAAACCATTCTGGTTTGAATTAAAAGAAATCTACAGAACTATTCTGATATTTTCCGTTATTGACCTGTCAATTACGGCACTTTCAAAATGGGAACTCTCGCGTTGGGTTTGGGTAATGACTTGGATTCTGGCGATGATCTTTATTCCTGTTGGACGTGCCATGGTGAAGCGTGTGCTTAACCATTACGGTATGTGGAAAAAACAATCCATTATTATCGGTAGCGGAAAGAATGCAGAGGAAGCTTACCTGGCGCTGCAGAGTGAAGAGGTGATGGGCTTTGATGTTGTGGCTTTCTACGATGTCGATGGTACTACGCCGGCACCCGCGCTGTTCGGTATTCCTGTTATCCGTGAGGAGACCCCGCTCTGGCAGTTAGTGAACAGCGAGACGCAGTTTATCGTCGCGGTGGAGTACGAGCAGAGCGCACATCGCGATGTATGGTTGAAAAATCTGGCAAAACATAACTGCCGTTCCGTTTCCGTGATACCTTCTTTACGCGGCGTTCCTCTTTACGGTACCGATATGGCTTATATCTTCAGCCATGAGGTAATGATACTCAGAGTCAGCAACAACCTGGCGAAGCGGACTTCACGCATTCTGAAGCGTGCTTTCGACATCGTTGGCGCACTTTCCATCATTACAATGCTGATGCCGGCGCTGGCGACACTGATCTTTATGGTTGCCCGCGATGGTGGCAGCCCTATTTACGGCCATGAGCGTGTAGGAATGGGCGGTCGTAAATTTAAATGCCTGAAGTTCCGCTCGATGTGCGTCAATTCGAAAGAGGTGCTGGAAGAGGTGCTACGCACCGATCCGGTAGCGCGTGCCGAATGGGACAAAGATTTTAAACTGAAAAACGATCCGCGCATTACGCGTATCGGACACTTTATCCGTAAAACCAGCCTTGATGAACTGCCGCAGTTATGGAACGTCGTACGCGGTGAAATGAGCCTGGTTGGCCCGCGTCCGGTTATCGAAGATGAGCTGGAACGCTATGCCGGTGATGTCGATTATTACTTTATGGCCAAGCCGGGCATGACTGGCCTGTGGCAGGTAAGTGGCCGTAATGATGTGGATTACGAGACTCGTGTTTACTTTGACTCCTGGTATGTAAAAAACTGGTCACTGTGGAACGATATCGCCATTCTTTTCAAAACGGTTGGAGTGGTTTTGAAACGCGATGGCGCTTATTAACAGGGGCGTTGCCCTGTCAAAACGGAGCGAAGTCGTTATTTCGCTCCGCTATTAATAGCGTCTTTTGACTGTTAACTGTCACTGACTTGCGAGCTAAACAAACTTTTTTTTGACGAATGTTAAGCGTCGGCTTTAATCAATCCGGCAAGGCATAAAAAGATAGGGAGTTAATGATAATGACTGACAGTTGCAGTGTTTGAACAGTTGATACCCTTTTAAATTTTGCATGACGCTACACAGCGGCGGACTCGCCACTATCAATCAATTTACTGATAGCGAAGAACCAGATGATCACAATCAAAACGAAATTGATACCCCTGTTGGTATCGGCCACAATCCTTTCCGGATGTACTGTCGTTCCGGGTAGTAGTCTTTCCACCAGCGGAAAAGATGTTATTAAGCAGCAGGACAGCGACTTCGATATTGATAAATATGTCAACGTCTTCCCAATGACCCCAGGACTGGTTGAGCAGATGCGGCCGAAACCGGTTGTGGCTCAACAGAACCAGCAGTTGCAGAACGAAGTGCAGAGCTATGAATACCGTATCGGTGTGGGCGATGTCCTGACCGTCACCGTATGGGATCACCCAGAACTGACCACGCCAGCCGGTCAGTATCGTAGCGCCAGCGACACCGGCAACTGGGTGCATTCTGACGGGACGATTTTCTATCCTTACATCGGACGCGTTCGCGTAGCGGGCCGCACGGTACAGGAAGTTCGTAACGAGATTGCAAACCGTCTGGCACAATACATCGAAAGCCCGCAGGTCGATGTCAGCGTTGCCTCCTTTAAATCGCAAAAAGCTTATGTAACGGGCGAAGTGACCACCTCAGGTCAGCAGCCTATTACCAACGTGCCATTAACTATCCTTGATGCTGTGAATGCCGCAGGCGGTCTCACCACTGACGCGGACTGGCGTAATGTGGTGCTGACTCACAACGGCAGCGAAGTGCCTGTTTCCCTGCAGGCCCTGATGCAAAATGGCGACCTGTCCCAAAACCATCTGCTCTATCCGGGCGATATTCTCTACGTTCCTCGTAATGACGATCTGAAAGTCTTTGTGATGGGCGAAGTGAAGCAGCCAGCCACCATGAAAATGGACCGCAGCGGCATGACGCTGGCGGAAGCGCTGGGTAACGCACAGGGTATGGATCAGACCGTGGCCGATGCCACCGGCGTATTCGTTATCCGCAAAATTCAGGGATCGAACCGTAAGAAGATTGCGAATATCTATCAGTTGAACATCAAAGATGCTTCGGCGATGGTGATGGGCTCAGAGTTCCAGCTGCAGCCTTATGACATCGTCTACGTGACCTCTACGCCACTGTCCCGTTGGAACCGCGTAATTTCTCAGCTGGTACCAACCATCAGCGGTTTGTATGACGCAACGCGTAACGTACAGACGATTCACAACTGGTAATCACCGGGGAACATTATGATTAATTCAATCTTAGTGGTCTGTGTCGGAAACATCTGCCGCTCTCCCACCGGGGAGCGGTTGCTCAAAGCGTCGTTGCCCGATAAGAAAATCGCTTCCGCCGGGCTTAGCGCCATGGTGGGCGAGGCAGCCGATGGGACAGCAAGCAGCGTGGCTAATGAACATGGGGTTTCACTGGAAGGGCACATCGCCCAACAGCTGACCTCAGGCATGTGCCGGGATTACGATTTGATCCTGGTGATGGAAAAGAAACATGTCGACTTAGTCAACCGCATCAACCCTTCCGTGCATGGCAAGACCATGTTATTTGGCCACTGGCTCAATCAACAGGAAATAGCGGATCCTTATAAGAAAAGCCGCGAAGCCTTTGAAGCCGTGTACGGAATACTCGAAAACGCTGCCCAGAAATGGGTCAACGCATTAAGCCGATAGTTGAGAATATCCATGAATATAAAAAGTAAGGCACCGTCAGCGCCGCTAAAAGACGATTCCAACGGATGGGATCTGGCGCATATTGTGGGACAGCTTGTAGACCATCGTTGGGTAATTGTTGCAGTTACATCTTTCTTCTTACTGCTCGGGATTTTATACAGCCTTTTTGCCACACCGATTTACAGTGCAGACGCACTGATTCAGGTAGAGCAGAAAAGTCCTAACACCGTTCTGAATCAACTCTCTGAAATGCCTGCGGAACCCGTTTCGGCTACCGAAGTGGAAATTATTCAGTCTCGTATGGTGATTGGCAAAACCGTTGACGATCTCGGTCTGAATGTTCTGGTGCAGCAGGACTTCATCCCTGTTATCGGTCAGGGGTTGTCACGTCTGATGGGTAATAAACCGGCACAGGCTGAAGTTTCACAGCTAAATGTGCCTGGTGCCTGGGATGAAAGTAGCGTAACTCTGGCAATTGATGCCCCTGACAGCTACACCATTTTGAAAGACGGTGACGAGCTGTTCAAAGGGAAAACGGGGCAGTTGGAACAACACAACGGCGTATCAATTCTGGTTAACGGCATTGAAGCAGAACCGGGAACCCACTTTACCGTGACGAAAATGTCCGATCTGCAATCGATCAAAATGATTGTAGACAATCTGACCGTGGCGGATAAAGGTAAAGATACTGGCGTGATGGGCCTGAACTATTCCGGTCAGGACCCACAGCTGATCAGTAAAGTGCTGGATCAGATAATGAACAATTATCTGTTGCAAAACGTAGAGCGTAAATCTGCCGAGGCTGAAAAAAGCCTTGAGTTCCTGAAGCAACAATTGCCAGTTGTGCGCACGAAGCTGAACGAAGCAGAAGATAAACTTAATACCTATCGTCGTAACAACGAATCTGTAGATTTGCCTCTGGAAGCCAAATCCGCCCTGGACTCCTCTGTAAGTATTCAGAGTCAGTTGAACGAGCTGACCTTCCGTGAAGCAGAAGTTTCACAGCTGTTCAAAAAAGATCACCCTACCTATCGGGCGTTGTTAGAAAAACGTCAGACCCTGGAAGATGAGCAGAAAAAACTGAATCAAAAAATTGGTCAGATGCCGCAGACTCAACAGGATATTTTACGTCTGACCCGTGATGTTCAGGCAGGCCAGGAAATCTACATGCAGTTGCTGAACCGTCAGCAGGAGCTAAGCATCAGTAAAGCCAGTACGGTTGGGGATGTGCGCATCATTGACCATGCAGCTACTGCGGCTAAGCCTGTAGCACCGAAGAAATTTTTGATTATTCTTGCCAGTCTTGCTCTTGGCCTGATGATCTCTGTAGGTGTTATTCTGCTCAGAGCGCTGTTCCATCATGGCATTACCAGCCCTGACCAGCTCGAAGAACGGGGCATTAATGTTTACGCCAGCGTGCCCTTGTCCGAATGGCAGCGTAAGAAAGATGTTGAAGCGCTAAACAAGCATGGTGTGAAGGGGAAATCTGATCCCTATAACACTCTGCTGGCATTGGGCAATCCAACAGACCTGTCTATTGAGGCCATTCGTAGTCTGCGTACCAGCCTTCACTTTGCGATGATGGAAGCCAAAAACAATATCCTGATGATTACCGGTGCAAGCCCTGGAATTGGTAAAACCTTTATCTGTGCAAACCTGGCCACGCTAACTGCAAATGCAGGTCAGAAAGTCCTGTTTATCGATGGGGATATGCGCCGGGGTTATACCCATGAGTTGTTGGGTGTGAACAGTAAAACAGGCTTGTCTGATATTCTTTCTGGGAAATTGCCTTTCTCCACTGATTTAATTCAGCGTGGCACCTACGGCTTTGATTTTATTGCCCGTGGCCAGGTACCGCCTAACCCTTCAGAGCTGTTGATGCATAACCGCATGGAAGAGTTGCTGACATGGGCGAGCAAAAACTACGACCTGGTGTTGATTGATACTCCTCCTGTTCTGGCGGTTACGGATGCCACTATTATTGGTAAAATGGCTGGCACCTCTTTGATGGTGGCTCGTTTTGAGAATAATACCACTAAAGAACTGGATATCAGCTTCAAACGTTTCGCACAGAATGGCATTAACATCAAAGGCGTGATTCTCAACGCAGTGGTTCGTAAAGCTGCCAATGCTTATGGCTACGGTTATGACTATTACGACTATAGCTATAAAGGTGATACCAAAAGCTAATGTGTGAACAAGAGGATCTTTTAGCTTCGCGCTGGGATCCTCTGTTCAGGAAGCATTATCTTATTCAGGTTGTTTCTGTGAACGTTTATAAGGTGTCTTGCAATGAAGGAAATTTTCTTCTCTATCGTCATTCCGGCATATAATGCCTCGGAGTCAATAGTCACAACGCTGGATTGCGTTAAAGCGCAAAGCTATCAGAATTTTGAAGTGATTATCGTTGATGATAAGTCTGCCGATGCTGAAAAACTTGCTAAAGTGGTAAATAGCGAACGTTACGGCGAGCTGGCTATCCGTCTGGAGCTGTCCCAGGTCAAATTAAATGGTGCAGGCGCCAGGAATAGAGGTATCGATCTGGCCCGGGGTGACTACGTTTGTTTCCTGGACGCAGACGATGAATGGCATCAGGATAAATTACTGGAAAGTTGCAGAGAAATTGAACGGCTGACGGCACAAGGCCAGGATCGGTTCGTTCTGTTCAGTCAGGTTAATATCATTCAGGATGGCACCTTCCTGAAGGTCATGCCAATCAAATTGCCAGAAAAAACTGAAAGCATTGCAGAATATCTTTTTGGCTGCTATGGATTCATTCAGACCAGCACCATTGTTCTTAAGCGCGAACATGCAAATGAGATAAAGTTTGACGATCGCTTTATTCGTCATCAGGACTATGATTTTTGTATTCGAGCCGATAAAGCGGGTTTTGAGTTTATCATGATTAATAAACCGCTCGCTAACTATCATATGGTGAGTACATTTAACTCAAGCCATAAAGGTGAGTCGGTAAAGTATTCTACTTTTTGGCTGGAAAGCATGAGTCCTTTCTTGAGTAAAAAAGATGTCTATACCTATAAAGCTTACAAGCTCCCTCTTCGTTATAAAATGGATGGGAAATTTTTCCATGCAAGCCTGAGTTTTGCGCAATATTTTTTCCTGACAAATAAAGGTAATCGCGATTATTTCATCGGCCGTATAAAAGAGAAATTTTCTGAACGCATTTCGAAAAAACAGACCCGATTAGAATAAAAAAATGGCGGAACAGGAATGGAAATATATTGGATAGTCAGTTACAGCATTCTGGCATGCTGTATTTTTGAATTAGCAGCAATAAACCAACTGCAGGACACAAAAGTCAGACGCATTGTCTCCTATCTGACCTTTATTTGCGCCATATTATTGATTTTCTTTGGTGGCATGCGAGGTTTAAATTCAGGTATGGATGATGGCCAGTATCTGGATTTCTTCCATAACTTTTCTGCCCAGTTACAGGTGAACAGTTATGAGGCGCTCAATGATATCTATCGATATGAAAAACTGTTCATGGTGCTGGCCTGGTTTTTCTCTTTGTTTACTAAAGAAAGTTACTACTTTTTATTCTTTATTTGTATGATCGCGGTCACGACAAACGTCTACTGCTACAAAAAATATTCTCCGCTGATGTTATGCTCACTTTGTTTATATTCGGCACACCTGTTTATTAATAAAGACATGAACCAAATAAGGTTTGGTTTATCAAGCGCATTTGCCATCGCCTTTATCTGCTCTTTAGCCACGAGAAAATATCTGCTGGCATTACTTTTCATTGTGTTAAGTACCCAGTCACACTCGACAGGCTATACGGTGGTAATGATTATTCCTTTCCTGTTTATCCGGGAGAGAAAATATCTGCCGCTGGCTTTAGTCTTCATCTCTATACCGCTGGGGATTATTGGTGGTAAAAAATTGTTCCTGGATTCATTAGGGATAGTCCCGGTATTGGGCGAGCGAGCCGCCAGCTACAGTGGAACAAACTTTGATACGTCCTCGCCTGTCTTCGGGCTGGCGAACCTGAAAAACATCGCCTTCATTGGCATGTTTACCGTCTATTATTTCCGCAATGGCATCATGAAAGAGGACCGCCTGGTCTATATTTTACTGATTGCTTACAGTCTGGGTGCGGCGGTGCGGATAACATTCTCCGACTTCAGTATTTTCGGCGGCAGGGTAGGTAATCTGTTCCTGCATGCTGAACCTTTATTATTTGCTTTCTTAATGTTAAGAATAAGAAATTTGCTTATTAACTTTGGGTTACTATTCGCAATAACTTCTTATTATCTTTCGTATAATACCATCCTCTCTGCACAGTCAATTCAGGGATATAGTGTAGCGCCATTATTTAAAATATTCGGCTAGCCGCTAAAGGGAATGTAAGAAGGTCATGGGATTGCTGGCAGCAGCACTCCCTGTCTTTTTTCAGAGAAAATTTCCAGCCTGTACTTCCTGCTATGCATAATCAAATAATGGATTTTTTGGTGCAAAATTAACTCACCACTTTGGACTGAAAATATTAACAGGATGATTTAAATGTATAAGTTGCTTATCCTTATTGATCGTATTCACAACAGCGGTGGCACCGACAGAGTAGCCAGCACGCTATCCAGTTTGCTCAGTAACCATAATTATGACGTCACGGTGTTTTCTCTGGAAAAGGGCGATCCCTTTTATCCTACCGATGAAAAAGTAAAAATCCGTTATGCCCAGTCCGATAACCGGCTTTTAAAGCTTAATGAATTTATTCGTTATGCTAAAAGTCAGCCTCATGATGGCATTATGATCATCTCAATGGGGAAGCTTTCTGTTCAGGCATTGCTGACCATGAAACTGTTCCGCGTTAAAACAAAGATCGTTTGCTGTGACCATGTCTCAATTGAAACCTTCAGCCCCAAACTGCGTAAGCTCAAAGTCTTTTGTTACGGCCTGGCCGATGAAGTTGCGGTGCTTACCGAGCACGATAAACATTATCTGGAGTCGCAATACGCCGTAAAGAATGTTCACGTGGTAAGGAATATTTCACCGTTCCACAGTGAACACAGCATGGTTGATTTTGATGAACTCTTTGAGAGAAAAGAGAATAAAGTTCTTGCCGTAGGCCGGCTGACTTATCAAAAAAACTTTGATCGCATGCTGGACGTTTGGAAAAAGGTCAACAGGCAAGGCTGGACGTTACAGATTGTGGGTGATGGTGAAGATAAAGCCGCACTATTGCAAAAAATAAAAAGTTATCAGCTGGAATCGTGCACGGAAATTGTTACGCCTAATAAGCAGATCAATGAATTTTATCGTTCCGCTGGCATGATTATTATGACGTCCCGCTATGAAGGCTTGCCGATGGTATTAATTGAAGCGAAAGACTTCGCTTTACCCGCGATCGCTTTTGACTGTAAAACGGGACCGGCAGAAATCATTAAGGACGATGGTTATGTCGTTGACTATGAAAGCAATGATGCTTTTGTTGTGCGGCTAAATGAGCTGATCGCCGACAAAGTAAAAAGAAAAAGCTTCGCTCAGGCGGCCTGGCGTAATTCTGAAAATTATGGGCCGTCACTGATTCTAAAAAAATGGAATGACATTCTGAACTAAGAAGAAGGTACTATGTTTTCAGTCCTGATTTCCCTCTATAACAGAGAAAAGGCAGAGAATCTGCAACAATGTCTTGAAAGTTTGCACCAGCAGACTTTGCAGGCAGATGAAATAGTGCTGGTCTACGACGGCCCGATTAATGAAACCTTAACGGCCGTTGTCGAAAAATGGACATCCATCCTGCCGATAACCCTGGTCAAGCTGGAAAAAAATGTCGGGCTGGGTAAAGCGTTGAACGCGGGACTTGATCGCTGTTCCCATAATATTGTCGCACGTATGGATACCGATGATATCTGCCTGCCGGAGCGTTTCGAAAAGCAAATTGCCTACATGGAAGCGCATCCAGATATGGCCCTGTTGGGCGCAGCGGTCATTGAGTTTGACGAGTTTGGCAAGGAGCGCCTGAAGAGGCTTCCGCTTGGCAATAATGATATCCGACAATTTGCCAGAATGAAAAATCCCTTTAACCATATGTGCGTGGTGTTCCGCAAAGATAAGGTGATAGCTGCTGGTAGCTATCAGCACCATCTTTTTATGGAGGATTACAATCTCTGGTTGCGGATGCTTGCGCTGGGCTATCAGGTAGCGAACCTACATGACATCCTGATGAAAGTCAGAGCTGGCAGTGATATGGTCGATAAACGTCGCGGATTTACCTATATAAAAAGTGAAATTCAACTCTACAGCCTCAAAATGAAACTTAAACAGACTAATTTCATTAATGGCACGCTCTATTTCTTTATTCGCACCTCTACCCGGGTTATGCCGGTCAAAGTGATGCGTTTTCTCTATGAGAAAGACCGCAAAGGATAGATTAAGGATTAGCTAATCCGTGTGTATCTGAATTGGGAAATACTTCTGGGTGTCACAGTAAAGACATATTCACTAACCCACGGAATTTTATATGAAACGCAGAGAATTAATCAGAACAGCATTTTCATCTATCGTAGCGACAGCAGCTTTAAATTCGCTGCCAGCACAGGGCCGTAGCGAAGACTGGGATCAGGTAAAGCTGAAAAAAGTACCGACAGATGCGATCCCCAAAAGTGACGTTCCGATTTTTTCACCTGATGATGTTTTTACCATGCCGGAGCAATTCTGGCGTGATTTCATCGGAAAACTCTATATTGGTAAGGCGGGAACCGATCCCACTAAGCCACAGAACCTCGTGGATGTTTTTTTTAAAAATGCCAATGGCGATGTGGGACTGCTACAGCAACCCATCACCCTGAACAGCGAAATCCTGAAAAAATTTGTTGCTGAGAAGGGTGCATTATGGTCAGACAGCGAATATTCCATGGCGCTGCATAATGACCGTGATGAGCAACTTTTTTACGTTCCGGACGTGAAAAATAATGGCGGTGCTGAGTTTAGCCGTCGCCTGGCAGAGCCGGCTGGGTACCAGTTAATTGGTGAAATTGCATCATATGCAGCGTTGCGGCAGACTCGTCCGCTGTTCGCAGGAGCAAAAGTACGCCTTAAGGGCTGGCATGACGGCTCAGAAGTTGGCGGTGGGGCTTTTGTTGGTGAAATGAGTGCGGCAGAGGATGATGGGGGATATATTGCCTCATCGGGTAAAGATTTCCACTGGCGTCGCATAAGCGATGATCTCAACCGTATCACTCTGTTTGACTTTGGCGCTATTGCGGACGGAAAAACCGACAGTTTACCCGCCGTCCTTGCCATGTATCACTGGGCGCAGAATAATAATCAGACACTTTCAATCCAGTTCCCAGCCGGACGCTTCTTTATCTCCTCTCTGGATATTTCAGAAAAATATATTCGTTTTTTCCGCCTTGCAGGCGCACCCGTTAACTTCGGCTATTTTCCCTCGACAACGCTGGTCTCTGACGGCAAATCAGAGTTTCTTTTCAGGATTAATGCCCGCTGGGTTGAAGTCAGCAATATTAGCTTTGATGGGCAAAGCAAAGCTCACTCCAATACACAGGGTTTCTTCCATAACACTTGTCCTGCGGGCCAGTATTTTCGGGGTTCTTGTCTGCGGTTCCTCAATGTTGGCGGGGTTTCGCTCAGCCTGATTGACACCCTCGACTGCAAAATCGATCAATGGTATGCCAATTATTGTACCGGTGATGTCATTAAAGGAGTCTGGTCCCTGACTAAAAAAGGCAACTGGGATCATAACACCGCTATCGAATTGTCAAATTTCAATGTCCAGCATTGTTCCCAGGGTAAAGTGCTGAATTTGCCCCGCTGTACCCAGTCACTGATTCATAATGGCTGGATTGAACATAGTGAATTCCCGGGCGATATTTCTAACGGCCAGTGGATAATTGATGCCCTGAGCATTGAGGCCTGTAAAAACCCTCTGATATCGCACTTCTCCAGGCTGAACATGCGCCAGACTAATCTGCAGGCAGGTAGCTGGATTGATAATGCACAGGTTGGCGAAGAGTGGCTGAGCGCTTTTGAGCGTGGTTCTACCCGCGTGGAATCATATGGTATCGCGGTAGACGGTAGCATGAAATATAACTACCTGACCTCACGCTTCCGCATTGCTAACCACAGTAATCAGGAAAAATGGTATCAGCTGGGGAACATTCATACCCCGGATGTGGGTGACAGCTGGCAAATTGAATTGCTGGGTCAGTCACAATTCAGCAACGGCACGGATAAGAGCCCGCTGAAAGATGTCGTCAACGATCGAAATACTGGGGGCAGCGCCTTTGTTACTCTGCAACGTAAAGTGAAGGGTTTTGAGGCCAGCTGGCATGCAGAGGGCAGTAGCCCAATCCTCGATGTTATGTATACAAGAGAGCAGGATGCCAATACCCGGGTTTATGTAAAATTAGCGGGATGGATAGGCTCTGCAATAGTACTGATTAAAACCACCGCTAAAGATCGTTTTGCCAGCGGCCAGTGTGCGCGATTCGATAGCCATATGGAGGCCGAAAACCCGCCAAAAAATGACAAAACATACCGCGCGGTAAAACGGTTTTCATTGCATAACGGTATGGCGGGCATCGGGGCTAACGAGGAAGGAGATCTCCTGGTTAAATCGCGTCATTTAAGCGCCGATCAGGTCGAAACCGCTCAGCCTGAAGGCTATATTTCGATGGTCGTAAACGGGAAGCAGGTTGCAATCCCTTATTTTTCCCTTAAGCAGAGGCCCTGATTACAGCCCGGGCTGTCTACCCATTACCCTGTTCAGGGCAAGGGGGATGGCCCTGTCATTCCCTCTCACGCTGTTTGCCCGTGGTAAGGTAATTTTTTGATTTTCGGATAAATATACTTATTTGTTAGCGCCTGTTAGTTAATAATATATTGTAATAATGCACAAAAATTGTGGGGTCATATGAAGATTTTGTTGGTTGGCAATCACACCTGTGGGAATCGTGGTGATGGTGCTATTTTACGCGGGATTATTGACTCGCTTAATTTTGCTAGGAATGACATTGAGATTGATGTGATTAGCCGCTATCCAACCAGCTCTGGCTATCTGTTACAACAAAAAATCCTGCCAGATGAACTTTTTGACGAGTCAAAAAAAACCAGTAAGATTAGCGATAAAGTAAAGCGCCGTTTGATGCCAAAAATTATGATGGCTCACATCAGCGGCAGGGGCTTTTTCAAATATTTTGCCGTGCCGAAATACCTTCAGGCTTTTACCCATAAGCTGCAGCAGTATGATGCGATTATTCAGGTTGGGGGGTCATTCTTTGTCGACCTTTATGGTCCGTTACAGTTTGAGCATTCCCTTTGCGCTCTGCTGGCAAAAAAGCCAATCTACCTGATTGGTCATAGCGTTGGGCCTTTTCAGAAAGAAAGATTTAACAAAATTGCTAACTTCGTTTTTTCCAGGGTTAATAGCCTGGTATTACGAGAAAGCGTCAGTCTGGACATGATGAAAAAAAGTCATATCTCGACGGAAAGAGTCCAGTCAGGGGCAGATACCGCATTCCTGGTTCGCGCCCGTGAAGTCGCCCACCCAAGCCATAACCTGCTGCACTGGCAGAGCCTGATCGCCTCAACAAAAACCATTACCATTACCGTGCGTGAACTGGCCCCTTTCGACAAGCGTCTTGGGGTGACACAGCAGGAGTATGAGATGGCGTTTGGTAAGGTGATTAACGCGATGATCGACAGAGGTTACCAGGTTGTGGCATTGTCTACCTGTACCGGTATTGACAGCTACAACAAAGATGACCGCATGGTAGCGGTAACGCTGCGCGACCATGTAGTTCATCAAGAAAAGTATCACGTCATCATGGATGAGTTTAATGACCTTGAACTGGGTATCCTTTTAGGACAAAGCCATTTAACAATCGGCACTCGTCTGCACTCTGCAATCATCTCCATGAACTTCGGTACCCCCGCCGTGGCGATTAACTATGAACACAAATCGCTCGGTGTCATGAATCAACTCGGCCTGCCAGAGATGGCAACCGACGTGAAAAGCCTGATGGATGGCAGCATCATTGCAAAAGTTAACGGCATTCTCGACAACTATGATGCAGTTAAACAGCAGGTTGATAACGCGGTAGCGCAGGAAAAGATTTTAGGGAACACCATCACCGAAGATGTTGTTAAGATTTTAGGGTGAATCGATGAAACTAACTTTTTTCACAATGCGATTTCCGGTCTCGTCAGAAACTTTCGTGTTGAATCAGGTCACTCACTTTATTGATAGTGGTTATGATGTTGAGATTCTCTCGGTTTTTCCTGGCGATCTGGTGAACCGGCATGGTGCGTTCGATCGTTATAATCTGGCAGAGAGAACGCACTATCTGCTGCCAGAAGATAAGGAGACCAATGCGGAAAAGCTGAAGCAGCGTTTACAGATTGTGCTGCCTAACGTCCTGAGCATGACCACGCTCAAATCCTTCAATATTGGGCGCTACGGTGCCCAGTCCATTAAGCTGCTGCTGCCTGCCATTGTGGCCCATGCGAAGCAGACCTTCACCGCTGACGTTTTTCTGGTGCATTTCGGCTATGCCGGTGCGCTGGCCAACAAACTGCGGGAGCTCGGCGTTCTGAAGGGCAAGCAGGCGACCGTGTTCCACGGTGCGGATATCTCCCGTCGTCATATTCTGGACGAGCACAAACAGGATTATACGAATCTTTTCCGTCAGACGGAACTGTTGCTGCCCATCAGCCATTTGTGGGAGCGAAAACTGATTGCGATGGGCTGTCCGCCAGAGAAGATTCATGTTATCCGTATGGGCATCGAGCCGGAAAAATTCAATTTGAAGATCCGGGATGCGCTGCATTCTCCACTGCGTATCCTTTCCGTTGCCCGTCTGACCGAGAAAAAAGGTCTGGGTGTAGCGGTGGAAGCGTGCAAATTCCTCAAGGCACAGGGGGCAAACTTCGAATACACCATTATTGGTAATGGTGATATGGAAGAGGAGCTGAACACCGCCATCCGCGCCGCAAATCTGCAAGACTGCGTCAAAATGGTGGGCTTTAAGCCTCAGGAAGAGATCAAACGCTACCTTGATGAGGCGGATATCTTCCTGCTGCCTTCTCTTACTGCTGCGGATGGCGATATGGAGGGGATCCCGGTTGCGCTGATGGAAGCGATGGCGGTTGGTCTGCCGGTGGTCTCAACCGATCACAGCGGTATTCCGGAGTTGATTGAGAATAATGTCTCTGGCTGGCTGGCACCGGAAGGGGACGCTAAAGCCTTAAGCGAGATCTTATTGAAGCTGGCGAAAGATGAAGTGGATGTTGCCCCGGTCGTGGCAGCTGCGAGAAAGAAAGTTGAAACGGAATTTAACCAACATATTGCCTATCGTGAGCTGGCACAGCTGTTGGAGCAACTGGCGTGAGTAGTTTAAAAAATCAGGCCGTATGGCTGTTTGGTGGCACCTGTTTTGCCGCAGTTCTGCAGGTTGTTCAACTGGGCGTGCTGGCACGTAAGCTGGAAGCCCATGAGCTGGGGATCCTCGCCATCATCAACGCCATCCTTGCGGTGGCAATGGTGCTGCAGGATATGGGGATGAGCAGCTACATCGTGCATCGCCAGAATATTACCCGTAAAGAGCAAAGCACCATTTACTGGGTAAACGTGCTACTCAGCCTGCTGACCGGCCTGCTGCTGATCGCCATTGCCTGGCCAATTGCTTATTTTTATCATCTTCCGCAACTGACCGGGCTGATCATGTTGACCAGCCTTAATTTCCTGGTACTCGGTTCGCTGTCGCAATATCAGGCACATTTTATTAAAGCCAAAAAAATGGTGCTGCTGGCAAAAATAGAGATGGCGACTAAGTTTCTGGCTTTTGCCTTAACGGTCGCGCTGCTTTATTTAACGCCTCTTAATGTCTCAGCCGTTATTTTGGGTCTGTTTGCCAATGCCGCGATGCGTATTTTATGCATGATTTGGTTTGGCGAAAAATCATGGCGGCCTACCTTTGAGTTCGATAAAGCAACATTCTTCAGTTCAATGAAATATGGTGTCTATCAGCTGGGTTCGCAGACCATTAATCAGCTACGAACCCAGGCCGATTCCCTGATTGTGGGGAAAGTGATGGGCGCGGAGATGTTGGGTATCTACTCTCTGGCGAAAGAGCTGGTGTTGCAACCGCTTAAGCTGGTTACGCCGGTTATCAACCGTCTGGCTTTGCCCCGATTTGCCGAGAAGCAGCATGAACCGGCGCAGCTGCAGAAGCTGTTCCTGAAAGGGACGTTAGCCATCATGCTGTTTAGCAGCCTGCTGTATCTGGCCATTGGTATTCTCTCGCCGGTTATTGTCCGCGTGCTTTATGGCGCGTCACATGAAGCGGTAGGGCATCTTATCCCGCTGATGCTGCTGTTTGGCATGCTACGGCCGATGGGTGGACTGACGGGGGCCATCTCCCAGGCCAACGGACGCACCAACATGGAGTTCTACTGGAATGTGGTGGCAAGTATCATTGTAGTACTGGTGCTGGCAACAACCTGGTTCTACCCGAACGTCTGGTACGTGGCGCTTACGTTGTCGATCTCCCAGGTGTTGATCTCTGCCTTTGCGCATCCGTTCTTCATAAAGCCCGTTATTGGCCTTCCGTTCCTGCCTTATGCGCGACAATGGGTATCCGTTTCCGTTGTGTTTGTGGCCATTATGGGACTGGTGAATTATTACAATCTCTTTGTGATGCCAGAATGGTTTGCCGGCTGGCTTTAATCTGAATGGACTTATTAAGAAAAAAGGTGACCGTACCCGCGGTTGCCTTTTTTATTTTAAAGCTCAGAGGGTTTAGCGGGAATTGTTCTAAAAAAGGCTGGCAGAATGTGGACCAGCCGCTGCTAAATTTTCAGATTAAGATTATACTTGTGAATCATCTCTTTAATGCATAATCGTTATACGTTTTTTACTTCATTTATATGGAAAAAATATGACCAAGCTTAAAGCAGTTATCCCCGTTGCGGGTCTGGGTATGCATATGCTCCCTGCTACAAAAGCCATTCCTAAAGAGATGCTGCCCGTTGTCGACAAGCCAATGATTCAGTACATCATTGATGAATGTGTGGCAGCCGGCATCAAGGAAATTGTTCTGGTCACCCACGCGTCCAAGAATGCGGTTGAAAACCATTTTGATACTTCCTATGAACTGGAAGCGCTGCTGGAAGCGCGCGTCAAGCGTTCGCTCCTGAGCGAAGTTCAGTCTATCTGCCCGCCAGGCGTGACGATCATGAACGTGCGTCAGCCTCAGCCGCTGGGCCTTGCTAACTCCATTCTTTGCGCACGTCCAATGCTGCATGACGAAGCGTTTGTGGTTGTGCTGCCCGATATCCTGCTGGATGACTCTACTGCCGATCCGCTGCGTTATAACCTTGCGGCGATGGTTGCTCGCTTTGAAGAGACGCAGCGCAGCCAGGTTCTGGTTCACCATATGCCAGAAGCTGACCTTTCTGAGTACTCCGTGGTGAAAACCCAGGAGACTATGGATAACCCTGGTCAGATCAGCCAGATTCTGGACTTCGTTGAAAAACCAGAAAACCCACAGACGCTGGATTCAGACCTTGCTGCCGTTGGCCGTTATGTGCTCTCTGCAGATATCTGGGCTGAGCTGGAAAATCTTGAGCCGGGCGCCTGGGGCCGTTACCAGCTGACCGATGCTATTGCGAAGCTTGCCAAAAAACAGCCTGTTGATGCGCACCAATTGTCAGGCACCAGCTTCGACTGTGGCCGTAAACTGGGCTACATGAAAGCCTTTGTTTCCTGGGGCCTGAGAAACAATGCGCAGGGACGTGAGTTCCGCGAAGAAATCAAAAAGATCCTCGCTAAATAACCCACACGGCCACGTACTGCGTGGTTGCAAGGAGTCAACATGGCTATTTTAGTAACGGGCGGAGCGGGTTATATCGGCTCCCACACGGTGCTGACGCTGTTACAGCGCGGCGACGACGTTGTGGTACTGGATAACCTGAGTAATGCTTCACGTGAATCCCTTAACCGCGTAGAAAAGCTGGCAGGCAAAACGGCGACTTTTTGCGAAGGTGACATTCTGGATCGCGCCTGCCTGCGCGATCTGTTTGCTCAGCACGCTATCACCGCCGTTATCCACTTTGCTGGTCTGAAAGCGGTAGGGGAATCTACCCGCATGCCGCTGGAGTATTACCAGAACAATGTCACCGGTACGCTGGTGCTGTTGGAAGAGATGCGGGCAGCTGGCGTCAATCAGTTTATCTTCAGTTCATCGGCCACCGTTTATGGCGCGGATGCACCGGTTCCCTATGTGGAAACCACGCCAATCGGCGGCACGACCAGCCCGTACGGCACCTCGAAGCTGATGGTTGAATTTAT
The DNA here is from genome assembly GCF_033657285.1 of Erwinia sp. MMLR14_017. Classification (NCBI taxonomy): domain Bacteria; kingdom Pseudomonadati; phylum Pseudomonadota; class Gammaproteobacteria; order Enterobacterales; family Erwiniaceae; genus Erwinia; species Erwinia sp. MMLR14_017. Next base: position 44,556 of record NZ_JAWVWP010000009.1, read on the forward strand.
CCTGCGTGATTACGCCAAAGCGAACCCGGAATTCAAAACCATCGCACTACGCTATTTCAACCCGGTAGGCGCACATGAGTCTGGCCAGATAGGTGAAGATCCTAACGGTATCCCTAATAACCTGCTGCCTTATATCGCTCAGGTTGCCATTGGACGTCTGGAAAAGTTAGGCATCTTTGGCGGTGACTACCCAACCAAAGACGGCACAGGCGAGCGTGACTACATCCATGTAATGGATCTGGCCGAAGGTCATCTTAAAGCACTGGACCATATTTCAGCGGTTGAAGGTTACAAAGCCTATAACCTGGGTGCCGGAGTAGGGTACTCCGTACTGGAGATGGTGAAAGCGTTTGAGAAAGCTGCCGGGAAAGAGATCCCTTATCAGATCTCGCCGCGTCGCGCTGGCGACCTGCCTGCCTTCTGGGCGGATGCGTCTCTGGCTGATAAAGAGCTGGACTGGCGTGTATCGCGTGGTATCGACGAGATGATGCGCGATACCTGGAACTGGCAGAGTAAAAATCCTAACGGTTATCGTTGATTGTTGAGCGCGCCCGGTTTTCAACTAAACTCCCTCAGGGGAGTTTTTTGCTTTTACAAACGGGCAAAATCTGAGCGCCCCTCAGCACACAGGTGACTTTAGCACAGAAAAAGTTGTTTTTGATGACAGTGAAGAATGAGAATTTTCATGGTTTTTGCTATCCTGCGTTGTGCTTAAGTTAGTCTTTCTGTGCTTTCATAAAGCCTGCATTTACCCTGAGTAAAGCAGAATAAGTTATTCGACGCGACTGGTAGCGATAGCCAGGGGCGGTAGCGTGGGATAATTTCCTCAAGACAATAAGCGAGATACTCGGCGTGAAAATTCTAGTGACCGGCGGTGCAGGATTTATTGGTTCTGCAGTAGTTCGCCATATTATTAATAATACCTCTGACAGCGTTATCAATGTCGATAAATTGACCTATGCCGGTAATCTGGAATCTCTGGCTGAGGTTAGCGACAGTTCCCGTTACGCTTTTGTGCAGGCGGATATCTGTGATTCGGGCGCATTAAACGCCGTCTTCGACGAGCATCAACCTGATGCCGTCATGCACCTGGCTGCAGAAAGCCATGTGGACCGCTCAATAACCGGACCGGCAGCTTTTATTGAGACCAACATTGTCGGGACATATGTGCTTCTGGAAGCGGCGCGAACTTACTGGAACGCACTCGATGCAGAACGTAAAGCGGCATTCCGTTTCCACCATATCTCTACAGATGAAGTGTATGGCGATCTGCCTCATCCCGATGAGGTAGAAGATAGCAGTGAATTGCCTCTGTTTAGTGAGACTACGCCTTACGCTCCAAGCAGCCCTTATTCAGCCTCTAAAGCCTCAAGCGACCATCTGGTGCGTGCGTGGTTGCGAACTTATGGTTTTCCAACGCTGGTGACCAACTGCTCTAATAATTACGGGCCGTTCCACTTTCCCGAAAAGCTTATCCCGTTAGTGATCCTCAATGCGCTGGATGGGAAACCGCTGCCAGTCTATGGCAAAGGCGATCAAATCCGCGACTGGTTGTACGTGGAAGACCACGCCCGCGCGCTTTATACCGTTGTGACTAAGGGCATTGTAGGTGAGACTTACAATATCGGCGGACACAATGAGAAGCAGAACCTGGAAGTAGTGCAAACCATCTGCAATCTACTGGATGAAATCGTCCCTAAGAACGAAAGCTATCGCGACCAGATTACTTATGTAGCGGACCGGCCAGGGCACGATCGCCGTTATGCAATTGATGCCGATAAAATCAGTAAAGAATTGGGTTGGAAGCCGGTAGAAACGTTTGAAAGCGGTATTCGCAAAACTGTGCAATGGTATCTGGATAATAATGAGTGGGTAAGTAACGTTAAGAGCGGATCTTATCAGTCATGGATCGAGCAAAACTATAGCGGGCGTAAGCCATGAATATTCTCTTATTTGGTAAGAATGGACAGGTTGGCTGGGAATTGCAGCGTGCGCTGGCGCCAATAGGCAACGTGACTGCACTGGCTACAGGTTCAATCAATTATTGCGGAGACTTTAACAACACGGCCGGGATCGTAGAGACTATTCGCACGCTTCGCCCTGATGTTATCGTTAATGCCGCCGCTTACACTGCGGTAGATAAAGCGGAGTCAGAGCGGGAAATGGCTCAACGCATAAATGCTACTACCGTTGAAGCCATCGCCAAAGAGGCTCAGCAGCTTGGAGCATGGCTGATTCACTATTCTACTGATTATGTTTTTCCAGGGACCGGTACAGATGGCTGGAAGGAAACTGATGCGACTTCTCCGCTAAATTTCTATGGTGAAAGTAAGCTCGCGGGTGAACAGGCTATTCAACGTCATTGTAAAAAGTACCTGATTTTCCGTACCAGCTGGGTTTATGCCACAAAGGGCAATAACTTTGCCAAGACCATGATTCGTCTGGCTAAAGAGCGTAGTGAGTTAGCTATTATAGACGATCAGTTTGGTGCGCCCACTGGCGCTGAACTTCTGGCAGACAGTGCTGTTCACGCATTAATGATAGCTTTGAAAAACGAGAAGGCAGCGGGGCTTTATCATCTTGCGGCAGCAGGCACCACCTCATGGTTTGAGTATGCTTCGATGGTCTTTGATGTGGTACAGAAAACTGGAATTGAACTAAAGGTTACCAGCGTAAAACCCATTCCTACAGCGAGTTATCCTACGCCTGCTCAACGACCACTCAATTCAAGGTTAGATACCCGCTCTTTTCAGCAGACATTCGGATTGAACCTGCCGTCATGGCAGCAGGGAGTCATACGTATGTTAGAAGAGCTAAGCTCCCTAAAGGCACTATGACCCCTATAACTCTGTTGACCCCTATTAGCAAAATTGAGAGAAATGATGAAGCGTAAAGGAATCATTCTGGCTGGCGGCTCTGGCACTCGCCTCTACCCTGTAACTATGGCCGTAAGCAAGCAATTACTCCCGATATACGACAAGCCAATGATCTACTACCCGATCAGCACGCTCATGCTGGCTGGTATCCGCGATATATTGATTATCAGCACGCCTCAGGATACGCCCCGGTTTGAACAGCTGCTTGACGATGGCAGCCAATGGGGTCTGAATCTGCAATATAAAGTGCAGGAAAGCCCTGATGGTCTGGCTCAGGCATTCATTATTGGTGAAGAATTCATTGGCGATGATAACTGTGCATTAGTATTGGGCGATAATATTTTTTACGGTCACGATCTTCCGAAGCAGCTTGAATCCGCAGTAAATCAACCGTCTGGCGCAACCGTATTTGCTTATCACGTCAACGATCCTGAGCGCTACGGGGTAGTGGAATTTGATAAAGAAGGTGTTGCAGTCTCTCTTGAAGAAAAACCCTTAGAACCTAAGAGTAATTATGCGGTAACCGGACTGTACTTCTACGATAACAGCGTGATTGAAATGGCTAAAAATTTAAAGCCCTCACCTCGCGGCGAGCTGGAAATCACTGACATCAATCGTCTCTATATGGAGAAGGGTGCTCTACAGGTAGCTATGATGGGCCGAGGTTACGCGTGGCTTGATACCGGCACCCATCATAGTTTGATTGAAGCTAGTAATTTCATTCAAACTATTGAAGAGCGTCAGGGATTGAAGGTCTCTTGTCCGGAAGAGATTGCCTACCGTAAAGGGTTTATTGATGCTGAACAGGTTAAAAAATTGGCAGCTCCGCTCTCTAAAAATGCGTATGGGCAATATTTGCTGAAAATGATTAAAGGTTACTAAGTAATGAACGTTATAAAGACAGATATCCCGGATGTTTTGATTCTTGAACCAAAGGTCTTTGGTGACGATCGAGGATTTTTCTTCGAAAGCTTTAATCAGAAAAATTTTGAAAGCGCCGTAGGACGAAAAGTAGAATTCGTGCAGGATAATCATTCAAAATCATCTAAAGGTGTGCTCAGAGGACTGCATTATCAGCTTCCACCTTACGCACAGGCTAAATTGGTTCGCTGTGTAGCAGGTGAAGTATTTGATGTTGCTGTCGATATACGTAAGGAATCGGTCACTTACGGAAAATATGTTTGTGCACATCTCTCTGCTGAAAATAAGCGACAAATGTGGATACCAGAAGGCTTTGCTCATGGGTTTATAGTCTTAAGTGACAGTGCTGAATTTGTTTATAAGACAACAAATTATTATGCTCCTGATTACGAAAGAGGGATTCTTTGGAACGATGATTATATAAATATTCCATGGCCGATACCCATGGAGTCTATTTCAGGAAAAGATGCTCAGGCGCCAACGCTGCAGGGTGCTGATCGTTCAGAGTAAAATCATGTATAAAAGAAAAATAGTTTCATTAATTAGTAATAACAAAAAAATAATTGAAAATTTATCTTATCTTACGGTAATTCAGATTATTTCCATGTTGTTACCTTTCATCACTTATCCTTATCTGATAAAAACGTTGGGTTTGTCATTGTACGGAAAGGTTATGCTTAGTCAGGCAATAGTAAGTTATGTTGCTATTATTATCGACTTTGGATTTACTATCAGTGCGACAAAATCAATTGCAGAAGTAATATCAGATAAAGTAAAAATTAATGAAATCTGTTCTGCGATAATAGTTACAAAAACAATAGTGTGGGTAATAAGCACAATAATTTATATTACTTCTGTATTGGTTTTTGTAAATGATTTTCAAAGTAAGATCCTTTACCTGACGGCTTATACGCTGACTTTTAATGAGTTTTTAATTTGTCAGTGGTTTTTCCAAGCCAAAGAAGATATGAAAATCATCGCATTATTATCTGTTATAGCCAAAATAATAAATATAGCCTTGGTATTTACATTTATTAATGGTCCATCAGATTATATTTATGTTTCATTGCTTACTGGTATTTGCTACTTTATAACAGGGGTGGGGTGCATACTTTTGATGCTTTCCAGACATATAGAGTTACAACGCCCCTCTCTATCATCCATCAAAAACGTAATCAAAGACAGTTTTAATATATTTCTTACCTCAGCAGTTATAACAATAAAAAATAAATTAGATGTCATATTAATTGGTGCCTTCCTTAACTCCGAATTCGTAGCTATATATGATTTTTCACAGAAAATATTAACATTGGCTTTAATACCAATTAATATAATAAACAGTGCGGTTTTCGCGAAAATGTCACGAGAGAAAAGTCTCAATTTTCTCAAAAAGTTAATTTTCGCTTCTGTTATATTATCTACGGGGTATGTATTATTCGCACAGTTATTTATTCCTCTAATAACCAAGGTGCTATTTGTTCCAAGTGAAGAATCAATATTTCTCACGAGAATGATGATGATATCTGTGGTGGTTTTTTCAATAAGTTTACCTTTAGCACGCAATGGGCTGCTGATATATGGCTATACACATTTACACTTGCTAGGAGCGTTTTCAACCACAATTGTTTACCTCCTCACAATGATGCTCGGATATTATTTTAATCTTCTTACAAGTTTAAACTTTTTCCTTTACACCTCTATTGGCATTTTTTCATACGAACTTATCTATCGAATAGCATTATGTCGATGGAAAAAAATAATTTAACTCGCGGTCTAAGTTTCACTGTTGATACAGTTTGGCCAAAAAAAAAGGCTGTAAATTAAATGATAATAGAAACATTAAAAATCCTGAAAGCAAGAATTCTTCCAGATTCTGTATATTTGAAGATGATTTTCAAAAAGCATCTGGGTTATAATTTAAATTTAAAAAATCCAAAAACGTTAAACGAAAAGTTACAGTGGCTGAAACTAAATTATAAGGATCCAATTTTAACCACCTGTACAGATAAAGTTGCAGTGCGAGATTATATCGCTGAAAAGATTGGAGAGGAGTATCTTATACCTTTATTGTTTACAACGAGAGACGTTAATGACTTAAAAAAATACTCTTTTCCAGACGTGCCTTTTATTGTCAAAGCTAATCACAATAGTGGTGGGTTTAAAATATATAAAAATAAAAATGATGTTGACCTTGACGAGCTTGTCGCGCAATGCCAGATATGGTTAAAAACAGTTTATCATCATAAAAATAAAGAATGGCAATATAAAAACATACCACCTACTATATTGATTGAAAAATTGCTTATGGATGAAGATGGTAATATACCAAGTGATATAAAGTTCACGTGTGTTAATGGGCAGGTTGAAATTGTTCATATAGACTCTAATAAAGAGGTTGTCCATATGAGGAATAATTACACTCGCGATTTTGAACCATTAAAAGTGAATTGGCCAGCTGAATATCCACGGAATGAGTACATTAGTAAAATAGAAAATTTTGATAGGATGAGAGATTTAGCTGAGAAGTTGGCTAAGCCCTTTCCGTTCGTGAGAGTCGACCTTTATTCGGTTCAGGGAAAAATTTATTTTGGTGAACTTACATTTCATCCAACCTCTGGTTTTGGCCGTTTTTCACCACCTCAATACGATTTAGAGATGGGTAAAAAGCTGGACTTAACTAATATAAAACGAACCTGATCGAGAAAAATAATGGGTAATAGAATTCTGGTTTATACAGCATTGTTTGGCGGCTATGATAGGCTGCTGGAACCTATGTATATAGACGATAAATGTGATTACATTTGTGTAACTGATGATAAAACGCTTGTATCAGAAAAATGGAAAATTCAGTTAAGTAATGTAGAAAATAATCCAATTGAAATGAATCGAATGTATAAAATCTTACCACATAGGTTTTTTAGTTCATACGATGTAGCGATGTATGTTGATTCAAATGTACAGCTTAAAAAGTCACCGTCTCGTTTAATAACTGATTATTTAAAAGAAGCACCTATTGTTTTTCCAAAACATTTTTTGAGAAATTGTATTTATCAAGAAGCAAAAGTTTGTTTAGAACATAAAAAAATCAACTCTGATGAATATACTGATATTGTGGAAAACCTATTAAGGAAAAATAAATTTCCACCGGATATTGGACTTGCAGAAAATAATATTTTGATTAGGGATATAAGTAACCCTGAGATTAAAAATGCTATGGAAAAATGGTGGGTGATTTTTGGGTCTTATGCCCCGAGAGATCAACTTAGCCTAATGTATGTATTGTGGCAAGAAGGATTGAAATATTCATTTATGAAAGAAAGTTCAAGAAATGATAATGAATATTTCTCTTATGAGCTTCATAAGCACAATCAATCTAATAATATTTTTAAAAATAAACTTATTTCTATGGCCTCAATGAGGGATAAGAATATTATAAACAAATGCATTGCAAAATTATTGGATAAATTGTAGTTGAACTGGGTAAAATAGATGGAAATATACGCTATAGGTTATTTTTTATTTTATTTTTTTGCTTTAATTTCAGTTGATAAGAATTCAAAAGCTAGCACAAATAAAGTTATTTTCTCCGTCTCATTTTTTATTTTGCTAATATTCTGTGCCCTTAGAGGGATAATTGATAGAGACCACCAAAATTACCTTACTATTTATGGCTATATTGTTCATGGCGATGGCTATTTAATTGAACCTTCGTATTATTTTTTTAGTCTGCTATCAGATTTTTTGACCAGTGGGCCAATATTGCTGTTTGTTTTATATGCTATAATTGGCTTAGGTTTTAAATTTTATACCTTTAGAACTTATAGTATATTTCCGGTAATCTCTGTTTTAGTATATTATAGTAATTATTATTTCTTGCATGAAATGACACAAATAAGAATTGGTGTTTCAATTGCAATTGCGATAATAGCTATAAATAATTGGTTGAATGGGAACAAAAAGTTTTTTTTCATACTATTATTCATCTCTTGCCTTTTTCACTATTCAGCACTGATCTTCTTGATAATACCGTTCATGCCGAAAAGAAGGATTAATGCAAAAGAAATGGCTGCATATGCTTTTGTTATTTTAATTTCTTATATAATGTTTATATTGCATTTTGGGTTTGCTACGGCTTTTTCATATATACCTATAGGTTACGTGCAGGAGAAGTTTGCGATTTATAGCCAAAAAGCTGAAATGGGTGAAGTTCAGGCAATTAATGTCTTCAGCGTCATGCAATTAATAAAAATAATAAATATTATTTTGATGTATTTTTTTGTGGCGAAAAAACATGATGATTCGAAGTTTTTCAACTTAATGCTTCGCTTTTATATCTTTTCCACAATTTGTTGGGTTGTGTTCTTTGATATACCTGTTTTCGCTGTTCGCTTATCCGATTTATTTGGTATTTCAGAAATATTTATTCTGCCATATTTATTGTATGTTTCAAAAAACAAATACATTGGAGTTTTTTTGCTAACTTTATTTACTGGCATGGTTTTTTATATAAATATATTTCATAATATTTTACTTGAACCTTATGTTACCTTTTTTAATTAAATAATCACTTTAATTAATCTGTTAATAATAATCAATTGAACTCGGTCGGTATGGTGTTTATGAACAATAGCAGGATTGCTGCCATAGTAGTAACCTATGAACCAAGTGATGGTGTCAGTACCCTATTGAACTCATTAAGTGGTCAGGTCGATAATATTATTATTATCGATAATAACAGTGCAAATTTTGTAATAGAAAATAGTAATCATACTCATTTCATCAGGCTTCCCAAAAATGAGGGAATTGCCAGTGCTCAAAATCACGGAATCATACTGGCCGAAAAGCTGGATCATGATTTTGTCGTCTTCTTTGATCAAGACAGTATCGTTCCTGAAGGGATGATCTCTGATTTGTTTACAAACTACATTAATCTTGAAGAAACGGGTATCAAGCTGGCAGCAGTAGGCCCTATATTTCAGGATTACAGATTCAAATTCATTTATCCCCAAATAAAACTTGACGGCAAGGGAGTCAGAACACGAATCACTCCTGAAAAAAATAGCCCTCCGTTTGAAGTGAGTTTTATCATTTCTTCGGGCAGTTTAATGAAGCTGGAAGTGCTCAAGAAAATTGGCTTAATGAAGTCAGAATATTTTATTGATTACGTAGATACTGAGTGGTGCATGCGGGCAGGGCATGAAGGATATAAAATATACTCAATACCGACCAGTCGTATGGATCACGCTATAGGTGATGACAATATTGTCTTTCTGAAATACAAGCTACCGGTGCATTCTCCGTGGCGAAGGTATTATAGAATGAGAAATATGTATTATCTTTTTAAACTTCCTTATATTCCAGTTTTGATGAAGCTAAGAGAGTTTATAATTAATAATGCTCACCAGTTACTGCTGATTTTTTTCTCACCTGGAAAAAGGATTTCTTACTTGAAATATTGGTTTAAAAGTCAAATTGATGGGCTGAAAATATTATTTCACTCTTGATGCTATTTGAACTTTTTTCTAAGAAAATTATTAAAGGTTCATAACATGAATGATAGTTGTATTTCAGGAAGAAAAGTTTTTATATCAGTTGTTTCTCATGGGCATTCTGTAATGCTTAAAGAACTAGATTCGTTAGCGAAACTTGCAGAAGTGTTCCATGTAGTCGTAAAGAACAACACACAGGATAGTGAGATTGTTTCTTATTGTGATGAAAATAATATCCATCTCATTGACTCTGATTATAATAAAGGTTTCGGCTTTAACAATAATATAGTCTATAACTTTTGCTGCTCTGAACTTGGTATGTCGTGTAAGGATTTTTTCTTAGTTGTTAATCCTGACGTTTTTATCAGTAAAGATGAGATAATGAAACTTATTATTTCAATGCATGAAAGTGATATTTGTGCAGCAACAATTAATCTCTTTAAGGACGCAGATTTCTCAATTTCTGATGATTCAATTCGAAACTTTCCAACTTTGATGGATTTCATAAAGTCTTTTACGCTAGGTATCAATAAAACAAAAATAAATAAAAATACGATCGATCAAAAAAAGAAGATAGATTGGTGTGCTGGATCGTTTATGGCTTTTACTGCATCAACATTTGGGAAGCTTAAAGGTTTTGATATTAATTATTTTATGTATTGTGAAGATGTCGACATTTGTTACCGGTTAAAAAAAGAAGATTTACCGCTAATCTATTTTCCTGATGTGCGTGGATTGCATATTGCAAAGCATAATAATCGCAAGGTTTTTTCAAGGCATTTTTGGTGGCATCTTAAAAGCGTTATTATTTTTACAATGGCAAGGAATGGTTTTTTGAAACCAAAAAGCAACATCGTGTAAATTTCAGCCCATTACACGAATCTATCTAAAAATTTCAGTATCGGTATTTGTTAATTTTTTATAATATTTTTGAATAGTGATTATTGGCATAATTATTAAAATGAATAATGTTTTTTTATCCAGTTGAGTTCAGTGATGGCTATCGCACCAATTACTACGCTTATCATATTGATTTGAGTTAACATATTCAGAACATTGGCTGCAGTTTAAATACTGCTAGTAAACTACGTAGACAGGAGTAGGTATGTCCAAGCAACAGATCGGCGTTGTAGGTATGGCTGTTATGGGTCGCAATCTGGCACTCAACATTGAGAGCCGTGGCTACACCGTTTCCATCTTTAACCGTTCACGCGAGAAGACTGAAGAGGTTATCGCTGAGAATGAAGGCAAAAAGTTGGCGCCTTACTACACCATTGAAGAGTTTGTTGAGTCCCTTGAAAAACCGCGTCGTATCCTGCTGATGGTTCAGGCTGGCGAAGCGACTGACAAAACAATCGCTTCCCTGACGCCGCACCTTGATAAAGGTGACATTCTTATTGACGGTGGTAACACCTTCTATAAAGATACTATTCGCCGTAATCGCGAACTGTCTGACCAGGGCTTCAACTTTATCGGTACCGGTGTTTCCGGCGGCGAAGAGGGCGCACTGAAAGGCCCATCCATCATGCCTGGTGGCCAGAAAGAAGCTTACGAGCTGGTAGCTCCAATCCTGAATGAGATTGCTGCCCGTGCAGAAGGCGAAGCTTGCGTAGCTTATATGGGTCCGGATGGCGCTGGTCACTATGTGAAGATGGTGCACAACGGCATTGAGTATGGCGACATGCAGCTGATTGCTGAGGCTTACTCCCTGCTGAAAAATGCCCTGAACCTGAGCAATGACGATTTGGCTAAAACCTTCAGCGAGTGGAACGAAGGCGAGCTGAGCAGCTACCTGATTGACATCACTAAAGACATCTTCACCAAAAAAGATGAAGACGATAAATACCTGGTTGATGTGATTCTTGATGAAGCAGCGAACAAAGGTACCGGTAAGTGGACCAGCCAGAGCTCCCTGGACCTTGGCGAGCCACTGTCACTGATCACTGAATCCGTATTTGCCCGTTACCTGTCCTCGCTGAAAACTCAGCGTGTTGCAGCTTCTAAAGTGCTGAGCGGCCCGACTGTGCAGACTATCTCTGGTGATAAGACTGAGTTCGTTGAGAAAGTTCGCCGCGCTCTGTACCTGGGTAAAATCGTTTCTTATGCTCAGGGCTTCTCTCAGTTGAAAGCCGCTTCTGACGAGAACAACTGGGATCTGCACTACGGTGAGATCGCTAAAATCTTCCGTGCTGGGTGCATCATCCGTGCTCAGTTCCTGCAGAAGATTACCGATGCTTACGCAGACGATGCCAACATCGCTAACCTACTGCTGGCGCCATACTTCAAAAACATCGCTGATGAATACCAGCAGGCGCTGCGTGATGTAGTTGCGTATGCTGTACAAAATGGTATTCCAACACCTACCTTCTCGGCAGCCATCGCCTACTATGACAGCTATCGTTCAGCGGTATTGCCTGCTAACCTGATTCAGGCGCAGCGCGATTACTTCGGTGCGCATACCTATAAGCGTACTGATAAAGAGGGTGTCTTCCATACCGAATGGCTTGACTGATATTCTGGCTCCCGCGATAGCGGGAGCTTTTTTATTAAATGATTTTTGTTGCCCACTTTCCTGTACTTTTCCTCGATGTAACCATTTAGCAGAGTCAAAATAACCTATGAGTCCCGAGAAGCATTCAGCGCCTTCAGAGCGTCTTAAACCCTATGAATCACCTAATACAATTGATCAAGATTTTGATCTTCTGGAGATTATATCGCAATTATGGAAAGGTAAATTAATAATATTTGCCTCAATGATTACAATGTTAATTATTGGTGCTATATATGTGATGACGGTGAAAGAAAAATGGATCTCTGAGTCTATAATAACGCAACCCTCTGCTGGTCAGGTTTCAACCTACAATAATGCCTTGAGTATTCTGTATATTCAAAACATTGATGATAAGATTAGGTTGCCTGATTTACAGCGACAGATTTTTAACCGTTATACTGCTTCAGCATATGCTCTTTCGGGTACGTTAGGCAGTCTTGAAAATCCTGAAGAATTTAAGGTCCGCCAGGCTACAAAAGGCAAGGATGATCCACTTATTCTTACCTTCACTGGTGACTCTGCAAAAGATGCGCAAACCAGACTTACTCATTATATATCGGAATTAAATAGAGAAGTTTCCAATGATTATGCTTTAGATATGCGTACTAATATTTTTGTAAAATTAAATGGTCTTAAAGATTCTCTTGCCGCGCAAGAGAAAATTGCCCAAGATAAAAAACAGCATCGATTAGATGTTATAGCGCAAGCGATTAAGGTTGCTGATGCTGCAAAGATAAATGCTACTCAACTTAGTCAGGCAGAATTTCTTTCAGATGATACTCTCTATCTTCTTGGGGGGCCGGCTTTAAAATCGATGATCGCTAATGAAAATACCAAACCTCTTGAGCTTAGTGATTATTATTATGAAACTCAGCGCGCATATTTCTCTTTGAAAAATTTAAGAATAGACTTTTCAAAATTACAGAATTTTCAATATATAAAGAAAGCTGACTTACCAATTCGTCGTAACAGCCCAAAACGTGCTTTAACTCTTGCTTTTGCCTTGGTTTTTGGAGCTATAATTGGCTCATGTATTGTTATTTCGCGTAATGTGACTCGCTCATACCGTCTCAGAAACCAAAAATAACTTCTGAATTACAAAAGAGGCTCCCTTAGCGGAGCCTTTTTTGATACAGCGATTATTTATGCCGCTGACGAAGATTATTGATGACCGTGCTCAGATTTAAATCCTGATCCTGTAGCAGAACCAGCAGGTGATAGATCAGATCCGAGGCTTCGTTAGTCAGCTCATGACGATCGTTTACTGTCGCCGCCAGTGCAGTTTCCACTCCTTCCTCACCAACTTTTTGCGCTATGCGCTTGGTGCCGCTGGCGTAAAGACTGGCGGTATAGGAGCTTTTCGGATCGGCATGTTTACGCTCCGCCAGCAACTGTTCCAACTGGTAAAGGAAAGCCCAGTCCGGTGCAGCAGGGGAGAAGCAGCTGGACGTGCCCAGATGGCAGGTTGGCCCGATGGGATTAGCCAGAATCAGCAGCGTATCGTTATCGCAGTCTGGTGTGATGCTCACCACGTTCAGGTAATTTTCTGACGTTTCGCCTTTTGTCCACAGACGCTGTTTGGTGCGGGACCAGAATGTCACCTTGCCAATTTCCAGCGTTTTGGTCAGCGCTTCCTGGTTCATATAGCCATGCATCAGTACTTCACCAGAAACGGCATGTTGCACGATGGCTGGCATCATGCCATCCGTTTTTACCCAGTCCAACTGGGCCAGCTGTTGTTCAGTTAACACGCGCGGATCTCCACACCTTTTTCGATCAGGAACCTTTTCAGTTCCCCGATATTAATGATCTGTTTATGGAAGACGGATGCGGCCAGCGCTCCGTCCACGTCAGCATCCCGGAACGCTTCATGGAAGTGTTCCATCGTACCCGCGCCACCGGAGGCGATCAGCGGCACCTTGCACACCTCACGCACCTTCTGCAGTTGCATCAGGTCGTAGCCGTTGCGCACGCCGTCCTGGTTCATCATATTCAGAACGATTTCACCCGCGCCGCGCTTCTGCACTTCCTGTACCCACTCCAGGGTTTCCCAGGTGGTAACTTTGGTACGCTTTTCGTCGCCGGTGTACTGATTAACATGATATTTGCCGGTTTCGCTGTCAAACCAGGTATCAATTCCCACCACGATGCACTGCACGCCAAAACGATCTGCCAGACGCGTAATCAGTTCCGGGTCGGCCAGCGCAGGAGAGTTGATAGAAATTTTATCTGCACCAAACGACAATATCTGCGCAGCTTCTTCGGTGGACTTAATGCCCCCGGCTACGCAGAAGGGAATATCGATTACTTCTGCCACGCGCGAGACCCAGCTCTTATCGACAACGCGTCCATCGGAAGAGGCGGTGATATCGTAGAAGACCAGCTCATCAGCCCCTTCCTGCGCATAGCGCTGGGCCAGCGGTACGATGTCGCCGATGATTTCATGATTACGGAACTGTACGCCTTTAACGACCTGACCGTCACGAACGTCCAGGCAGGGAATTATCCTTTTTGCCAGCATGAAATAGCCTCCGAGACGGTGAATTTACCTTCTAACAGTGCGCGACCTACGATTACGCCTTTGGCTCCCGAGCCGTTTAATGCGGCAATGTCGTCCAGCGAACCGATACCGCCAGAAGACTGAAACGCGATAGCCGGGAACCGTGTGGAGATCTCACGGTATAACGCCACGTTTGAGCCGCTCAGCGTGCCATCGCGGGAGATATCGGTGCAGAGTACATGCTTCAGCCCCACAGGTTTAAACTGTTCAATCACCTCTTCCAGCGTCACGCCTGCTGCTTCCTGCCAGCCGCTAATCGCCACTTCTTTGCGGTTGTTGGCATCAATGCGCACGTCCAGCGCCAGCACAATAGCTTCCGGCCCATACTGCTTAAACCAGCTCTTCACTTCCTCAGGATCTTTTACGGCGGTTGAACCGACCACGACCCGGGTTGCGCCAGCTTTAAGCAGGGCGTCCACATCTTCGCGGGTACGAATGCCGCCACCTATCTGAACCGGTACGCTGACGCCTGCCAGCAAAGTGGTCAGTAATGGGATCTGGCGGGCAGCAGGATCTTTAGCACCGGTGAGATCGACCAGATGCAGCACTTCCGCGCCCTGGGCTTCATAATCCTGTAGCCGGGGCAGCGGGTCGCTACCGTAATCACGCTGCTGTCCGTAGTCGCCCTGATGAAGACGAACCACTTTGCCTTCTATTAAATCTAATGCGGGGATAATCATACCCGTTACATCTCCAGGAAATTTTTCAGCAGCTGCGCGCCAGCCGCACCGGAACGCTCCGGGTGGAACTGTACGCCGAAGAAATTATCTTTCTGTACGGCAGCGGTGAAGGCTTCGCCGTAGTTACACTGAGCAATGGTGTAGGGATTCACCGGCATCGCATAGCTGTGCACGAAGTAGAAGTACGAACCATCGGGAATGCCACGGAACAGATGATTGCCGGCCTGAGAGGCGATCTGGTTCCAGCCCATATGCGGCAGCGGTAGGCCTAAATCCTGCATTTTCTGTACAGGCTCTTCGATTATCCCCAGCGTTTTAACACCGCCGCTCTCATCGCTTTCCGAACCCAGAAGCTGCATGCCCAGGCAGATGCCCAGCACGGGTTGAGTACAAGCTTTGATTAACTCGATCAGCTCGCGTTCACGCAGCTGATCCATGGCCGCCTGAGCGGTTCCTACGCCCGGCAGCAACAGCTTGTTAGCCTGTAAAACGATATCGGCATCGCGGCTCACCACCGGATCAAAGCCCAGACGCTGCACGGCCCACTTTACCGAAGAGAGATTGGCGCAGCCTGTATCCAGGATCACCACATTCATCACAGCACTCCTTTTGAGCTTGGCAGCGTATTGCCCTCAACGCGGATCGCCTGGCGCAGCGTGCGGCCAAAGGCTTTAAAGAGGCTCTCCACGCGGTGGTGGTCGTTTTTACCTTTGGTTTTCAGGTGCAGCGTACTGGCCATAGTATAGGAGAGCGAGCTGAAGAAGTGCTCGACCATCTCGGTGCTCAGGTCGCCCACACGCTGGTAACTGAATTCCGCTTTATATTCGAGGTGCGGGCGGCCAGAGATATCCAGCGCGCAGCGCGCCAGGCATTCGTCCATCGGCAGCACAAACCCGAAGCGGCCAATGCCACGCTTGTCGCCCAGCGCTTTCAGCAGCGCTTCACCCAGCGCCAGACCGGTATCTTCCACGGTGTGGTGATCGTCGATATAGAGATCGCCTTTCACCTCAATATTCATGCGGAAGCCGCCGTGAGTAGCGATCTGATCCAGCATATGATCAAAGAAGCCAACGCCGGTATTGAACTTGCTGTTGCCTTCGCGATCCAGCCAGACCTCTACGCTGATCTGCGTTTCTTTCGTATTACGCTTAACCAGCGCATGGCGATCGCGCCTGGTCAGCTGCTGCTCAATGGACTGCCAGTTAAGATCGTTCCGTGAATAGAGCAGGCCGGTAATACCCATATTATTTGCCAACTCTATGTCGGTCGCACGGTCGCCAATCACATAGCTGTTCGCCGTATCCAGCGCGCCTTCAGCCAGCCATGCCTCAACCATTTTGGTTTTTGGCTTGCGGCAGTCACAGCTATCTTCCGGCAGGTGAGGGCAAATCAGTACGTCATCAAACTGTACCCCTTGCGAGGTGAGGATCTGCATCATCAGATTATGCGGGCCGTCAAAATCCGCCTGCGGGAAGCTTTCGGTGCCTAGCCCATCCTGATTGGTGATCATCACCAGCTTGTAGCCCGCTTTCTGCAGGGATAACAACGCAGGGATCACATCCGGCTCGAAGGCCAGCTTATCCATGCGATCCACCTGAAAATCAGCCGGGGGTTCGGAGATAATCGTGCCGTCACGATCGATAAAAAGGGTTTTCTGGCTCATGCTTGCTCCATGGAACCGGACGCGCCGGGTAATTTGTTCAACGCGGAGATAACGCGCTCGCACTCTTCGCGGGTACCGACAGAGATGCGCAAACATCCCGACAGCCCCGGCTGTTTATTCTGGTCACGCAGGATAATGCCCAGATCCCACAGCGTTTTAAAGACCTGGCCCGAACGGGTAAAACGGGCAAGCACATAATTGGTGTCGCTGGGGAAGACCTCCTCCACGCAATCACATGCCTTCAGCGAGGCGATCAGCTGTTCGCGGGTGGCGATCAGCTCGCCCACGTGCTGCTTCATCAGCGCGATGCCCTGGTCGCTTAACGCCTGAGCCGCGATATCCGCTACGGGCGTGGAGAGTGGGTAAGGGGCGATGACCTTCATCAGCAGGGCGATAACCTCGGCATTAGCCAGCGTAAAGCCGCAACGCAGCCCCGCCAGCGCAAAGGCTTTTGAAAGCGTACGCAGGATCACAAGGTGAGGATAGGTTTTCAGCCAGCTGGTGAGCGAAGCCTGAGGGCAAAACTCGATGTAAGCCTCATCGGCCACCACCAGTGCTTTACCCTTGGTCATCTCCAGCAGCTCGCGGATATCTTCAGGATTGATCAGATTGCCGGTGGGGTTGTTCGGGCTGCAGACATAAACCACTTTCACGCCATCCAGCTGGTCAGCAATAGCTGGCAGGTTCAGCTGCCAGCCTTCCCGTGCTTCCACGGTGCGGTACTCCACGCCAATAGTTTCCGCGCTGACGCTGTACATGCCGTAAGTTGGCGGGCAGAACAGCACCGCATCTTTACCCGGTTCGCAAAAAGCGCGGATCAGTAGTTCAATCCCTTCATCAGCTCCCCGGCTGACCAGTACCTGGTCCGGCGTCAATCCCGCATAGGCCGCATAGCGCTCAATCACCAGCGCTGGCTGGCATTCAGGATAGCGGTTCAGCGTTTGCTGGGTCAGCTCAAAAGGCACCGCCAGCGGATATTCGTTAGCGTTAAGCCAGACGTCACCGTTGCCGCCAAGACGCCGGGCAGACTGATAAGGCGTCAGGGCGCGAACGTTGGCACGCGCCAGCTCTTCAATCCTGTTGCTCATGACTTCTCCTTGAGCGCGGCAACGCGCAGGGTAACGGCATTTTTATGGGCGGTAAGCTGTTCCGCAGCCGCCAGGATCTCAATGGTGGGCGCCAGGTTCATAAAGCCCTGCGGCGTCAGCTCCTGCACGGTCATGCGCTTCTGAAAATCAGCCAGTCCCAGACTGGAACAGGTCGCGGTATAGCCATAGGTTGGCAGCACATGGTTAGTGCCGGACGCATAATCCCCGGCAGACTCCGGCGACCAGTCGCCGAGAAACACCGAACCTGCGCTGGTGATGCTCTCTACCAGGTCGCGGGCCTGGCGCGTCTGAATAATCAGGTGCTCGGGACCATAACGGTTACTGATTTCCACACATTGCAGTAAATCTTTCGTCACAATCAGGCGGCTGCTTTCCAGCGCCTTACGTGCGGTTTCGGCGCGGGGAAGCTCTGCCAGCTGGGCTTCAACCGCCTCCGCGACCGCTTTTGCCATCGCTGAAGAGGGCGTCAGCAAAATAACCTGAGAGTCCGGGCCATGTTCCGCCTGCGAAAGCAGGTCAGAAGCAACAAAGGCGGGCGTGGCTTCGGCATCGGCAATCACCAGCACTTCGGAAGGCCCGGCAGGCATATCGATCGCGGCCCCGTCCAGACGCTGGCTGACCTGACGTTTGGCTTCGGTGACATAAGCATTGCCAGGCCCAAAAATCTTGTCGACCTTAGGCACCGATTCCGTACCCATGGCCAGCGCAGCAATGGCCTGTGCGCCCCCAACCTGAAACACTTCTTTTACGCCGCAGAGCCTGGCAGCGTAGAGGATCTCATCGGCAATTGGCGGTGGCGAACAGAGCACCACACGCTGGCAGCCGGCGATGCGGGCAGGCGTTGCCAGCATCAGCACGGTAGAGAAGAGCGGGGCAGAGCCGCCAGGAATGTACAGGCCTACAGACGCCACCGGACGGGTAATCTGCTGACAGCGCACGCCGGGCTGCGTTTCGATATCTACTGCGGGCAACTGCTGCGCCACATGGAAGGTTTCAATATTGCCAACGGCAACGGCCATCGCCTGTTTGATCTCGTCACCAAGACGCGCCGCAGCGGCCTCGATCTGCTCTGCCGTTACGCGCAGCTCATCAACCTGGGTTTTATCAAAGGTAGCGCTGTAGAAGCGTAGCGCCGCATCGCCTTCAGCCTTCACTTTATCCAGAATGCCGCGCACGGTCTGGCTGATATTTTCTGAAGCAGAAATAGCCGGACGGGTCAGCAGCGCCTGCTGCTGAGCTTCACTACAGCTCTGCCAGTCAATGGGGGTCGCGAAGTTTGCCATTGTTACTCCATCATCTTCTCAATGGGCAGCACAAGGATGGAGCTGGCGCCCAGCGCTTTCAGCTTTTCCATCGTTTCCCAGAACAGCGTTTCGCTACTGACCATATGCATCGCTACGCGGCTCTTGTCGCCAGCCAGCGGCAGCACAGTAGGGCGCTCTGCACCCGGCAGCAGGGAGATGATATCTTCCAGCTTTTCGCTCGGTGCGTGCAGCATGATGTATTTGGACTCACGCGCCTGGATAACGCCCTGAATACGGGTCATCAGCTTGTCGATAAGTTCATGTTTGGCAGCCGGCATTTCCCCATCGCGCTGGATCAGGCAGGCTTTGGAGCGGTAAATGACTTCAACTTCACGCAAACCATTGGCTTCCAGTGTCGCGCCGGTAGAAACCAGGTCGCAGATGGCATCGGCCAGACCAGCACGCGGCGCTACTTCTACTGAACCGTTCAGCAGGCAGGATTTAAACGCCACTTTCTGTTTGTCGAGATACTGCTTCAGCAGGTGAGGATAAGAGGTGGCAATGCGGGAGTTTTGTAAACATTGCGGACCGGTGTACTCATCATCCACCGGCATCGCCAGCGACAGGCGGCAGCCGCCGAAATCCAGACGACGCAGCGTGAAGTAACGCGGATCTTCCCCCTGAGCGCGGCGGGTCAGCAGCTCTTCTTCCAGCACGTTTTCGCCAATGATACCGAGGTCAACCACGCCATCCATCACCAGCCCCGGGATATCGTCATCACGCACGCGCAGGATATCAATTGGCATGTTCTCAGCGAAAGCGATCAGTCGCTGCTGCTGTAAATTGATTTTAATTCCGCAGCGGGCGAGCAATTCGCGTGATTCATCGCTTAAACGGCCTGATTTCTGCATAGCTATGCGTAAACGGGTGTTATCTAACATGAGTACTTTTCCTTTAACTGTCTGCGTCAACCTGTTGCAGTTCTCTCATCCCGGCCGGGTCCAACCCAAAAAAAAGCCCCCGGAAGGCGATCTTCCGGGGGCTGTTCTTGCGTTCTGCACCACTGGAAGACTCTGATCGTCTTCCAGCACACATCGCCTGAAAGACTAGTCAGGATGATGGTGATGATGGTGAGTAAACTGAACGCGTGTCATAAAATTCTCTTGGATGAATGGATATTCATATCGTGACAAATAACCTAACGCAGGTGACGCGCCACGCGCAACCCTTTTTTGTCAATTAAGTAAGATTCTCTCATCATCTCTGCATTGTCACAGAGGGTACGCTGGCGTAGGTTTAAGGTATTGAACACGCCTCACTACAGGAGTCAGAGGATGAAAAGAGTTGCGATTGTGGGTCTGGGCTGGCTGGGTTTGCCGCTGGGGCTGTCATTAACCGCTCACGGCTGGCAGGTTTTGGGAAGCAAGACCACGCAGGATGGCGTGGACGCTGCGCGGATGTGCGGCATTGAAAGTTATCTGCTGGAGCTGAAGCCGGAGTTGATCTGTGATGCGGACGATCTGGAGGCTTTACTCAGCGTGGATGCGCTGGTGATCACGCTGCCAGCCAGCCGCACGGCTGAAGGCGGAGAGAGCTATATGCTGGCCGTTCAGCAAATCGTCGATAGCGCTCTGGCCCGCGCTATCCCAAGGATCATTTTTACCAGCTCAACCTCGGTCTATGGCAGCGGTTCTGGCGTAATGAAAGAGGGCTCGCCGCTGGAGCCGCAGACCATCGCCGGTAAAACGCTAAAAGAACTGGAGGAGTGGTTGCATCATCTTCCGCACACCTCGGTGGATATCCTGCGCCTTTCCGGGCTGGTGGGGCCTGAACGCCATCCGGGGCGGTTCCTGGCAGGCAAAACGGATCTCGCCGACGGCAGTCATGGCGTCAATCTGGTGCATCTGGAAGATGTGGTCGCCGCGATTTCACTGCTGCTAAAAACGCCTAAAGGTGGACATATCTATAACCTCAGCGCGCCAGAGCACCCTGCACGTAGCGAATTCTATCCGGCGGTGGCACGCCAGCGTGGGCTGACGCCGCCAACCTTTCGTCAGCAAGAGAACACTGATAAGGGCAAACTGATCGACGGCAGCAAAATTTGTCGCGATCTGGGCTTTGAATATCGCTATCCCGATCCGGCAAAGATGCCGCTTTTATAAAGCGGCCAGTCGGTTAAACCCCTAACCGGTCCCGCAGCGAATACCAGGCTGCGCCTATTGCAGTAAGGGGGATACGAAAACGGTGACCGCCAGGGAAGGGAAGGTGCGGGATTTTGGCGAAGGCATCAAAGCGTTGGGGTTGCCCTTTAATCGCCTCGCAGGCGAGCTTTCCTGCCAGATGGGTAAAGGTCACGCCATGTCCGCTGTCGCCCTGAATATAAAAGACGCCATTGTCCAGACGGCCAATTTGCGGCATACGCGACAGGGTCAGCAGGAAATTGCCGCTCCAGGCATAATCGAATTTAATCTCTGCCAGCTGCGGGAAGGTTTTAAGCAGCTTGGGGCGGATCAATGTTTCAATATCCTGCGGCTCGCGCGCGCCGTAAACCACGCCGCCGCCATAGAGCAGGCGATTATCGGCAGTCAGACGGAAGTAATCAAGCAGGTAATTGCAGTCCTCCACACAGCGATTATTAGGCAATAACGCCAGCGCTTTATCCGCAGAGAGTGGCTCAGTGGTGATAATCTGCGAGCCGCAGGGAATGCTCATGCGCGTCAGTCGTGGCTCAAGATGCGGCGCAAGGTAGGCGTTTCCGGCGAAAATCACGAATTTTGCCGTCACCTGACCCTGAGCGGTGGTTATTTGATGCGGCGTACCGTAGGAGACTGAAATGACCTCTGACCTTTCATAAATACGCCCACCATGACGGCGAATCGCTTCTGCTTCTCCCAGCGCCAGATTTAACGGATGAAGGTGGCCGCCATTATTATCCAGCAGCCCGCCTACATAGCGCTCGCTGGCAACCTCACGGCGCATTGCCGCTTCATCAAGCATCTCCAGTTCAGCGTTGCCATAGTGCTGCCAGCGTTTATGTTGAAGCTTCAGATGGTGCAGCTGGCGCTTGTTCAGCGCAGCGAAAATGCCGCCGGGCCGGAAATCGCAATCAATAGCATAGCGACTGATACGATCGCGGATTACACTGGCACCCTCGAACATCATGCTGCCGAGTAGTTGGGCGCTCTCTTTGCCGTAGCGTTGCTCAATCACATCCACATCCCGGCTGTAGGAATTCACCACCTGCCCGCCGTTGCGGCCGCTGGCGCCAAACCCCACTTTTGCCGCTTCCAACACCACCACGTCGTACCCCGTTTCAGTAAGAAACAGCGCCGAGGAAAGCCCGGTAAAGCCTGCGCCAATCACGCAGACATCGCACTGAATACTCTCCTGAAGCTGAGGCCAGGACTCATGAGGATTGGCTGTCGCAGCATAATAACTCTTCACATGATCCATAACGCTCTCCTCATTCATGCGCTAAAAGGTGGCCGGTGTGTGTGCGCTGACAATCCGGCAGGGCTGGGTAGATGAATTGGTAAAGCTGTGCGGATGACCGGTATTAATCACATAACTCTGTCCCGCATGTAGGGAGTAGCTCTGGCCGCTGATAGTCAGGGTAATCTGTCCCTCCAGCAGCGTACCGGTCTCTTCACCCTGATGACGAATTTTCTCGCCTGTGGTGGCTCCCGGCTCATAGGTCTCTAACAGCATCGCCAGCGTTCTTTTGGGATTGCCGTTATGGATCAGCCGTAACGATACGCCCTGGCTGCCGATATCAATTAACTCCCCGGCATCAACCACGACCTTCGGCGGTTCATCTTTTACCGGTTCGGAGAAAAATTCCGACAGGGAGAGGCCATAGACCTTTAATAATTTTTGCAGCGTGCTGACCGCAGGGCTGACTTTATCCTGCTCAATAGTACTGATAGCGCTGTGCGTCAGACCCGATAATTCAGCAACGCGTCGTTGTGACATGCCCAATTGCTGGCGGAGTTCCGATAACCGTCGTCCCGGAGCGGCTTCGTTCATGGCCTTTTTTCCTCCTGATACCTTTGACAGGCGTGAATAAATCCTTCGAACAGCAGACGGGATAACGCTGATTTTTCACTTTGCCATTCCGGGTGCCACTGTACTGCCAGAGCAAAAGGGTGATCTTCCAGGCTGACAGCCTCAATCAACCTGTCTGCGGCACGCGCCTCAATGCGGACTGAGGGGCCAAGTGAGCGGATCCCTTGCTGGTGTAGCGAATTAACCCAGAATTTCTCGCAGCCTTCCACCAGCGATGACAACAGGCCGTCTGGCTCGACAAAGACTTCGTGAGAGGGAGCATATTGTTCCTCAAGGGAAAGCCCTGCGTCTTCACGATGTTCCTGAAAACCGGAAAGAGTGTGCAACTGACGATGAAGCGTACCGCCAGTCGCTACCAC
Source organism: Erwinia sp. MMLR14_017 (assembly GCF_033657285.1). Lineage (NCBI taxonomy): Bacteria > Pseudomonadati > Pseudomonadota > Gammaproteobacteria > Enterobacterales > Erwiniaceae > Erwinia > Erwinia sp. MMLR14_017. The sequence goes on from NZ_JAWVWP010000009.1 coordinate 68,073, forward strand.
CAGCTCCTGCAACCCCCTGCAGAGCGCCAGCATGGGCAGGCGCTGTGCAATCGCCGCCTTAATTAAGGCAAAAGCCAGCCTGTCGCGACCGGCATCGGCACAGGCTTCTGTGCCACTCTCGCCATAATGATGCGGTTCGATATTACTGGGACTGCCGGTAAGCAAAAGCCCATCCAGTGGAGCCATGGCAATTTCTAACAGATGAGGAGAAGACATTAATCCCTGCGGCAAAGCCAGCGGCACACCACCAGCCTGCAGCACCGCGTCGAGGTACTTGTTATGCACGATTTGTGTAGGATGTCCGCCTTTATCGATCTGACACATCACTACGCCAATCAATGGCTTGTTAAATATAATGCCCATTCATTCCCTCTACCTCTTGTTCGAAATATCTACCGGAAAGGCGCTTCTGGCGCAATTTTGTGCAATATATTTTCAATCTAGCAATCTGCTGCACAATATTCAAACGCATTTGGCTGCAAAATAAACTTGGATGTAACATTTGCACACTTTTTATGTTGGCGCTATGTTAGAAATGTGGCTGTTATTTTGAGCAACGCTCAACAACGAAGCGAAGGGTCGAATCATGACAAATATTGTCGAGGTAGAGGACTTCACGAGACACAGTGAAGAGAAACGAACCAGCGCGTTCCAGCATGAAGTGCAGACTTATCTGGAACGCCATCCTGAAACCCAGTACGTAGATATCCTCCTGAACGATCTCAACGGCGTGTTTCGTGGTAAGCGAATCCCCATCGCCAGCCTGAATAAACTTGAAAAAGGGTGTTATTTCCCCGCTTCCGTCTTTGCCATGGACATCCTCGGTAACACGGTTGAAGAAGCAGGGTTAGGCCAGGCACTCGGTGAACCGGACAACATCTGTCTTCCGGTGGAAGGCACGCTAATTCCCTCAGCAGCAGACCCTCAACATCTGGCGCAGGTGCTTTTGACCATGCGTAATCAAGATGGTACTCCCTTTGACGTTGAGCCCCGAAACGTACTTAATCACCTCTGGCAACAGTTGCGCAATCGAGGGATGTTTCCGGTGGTAGCGGTAGAGCTGGAGTTCTATCTGGTCGATAAACAGCGTGATGCGGAAGGCTATATCCAGCCGCCGTGTTCGCCGGGTAGCGACGAGCGCAACATGCAAAGCCAGGTCTATTCCGTGGACAACCTTGACCATTTCTCTGCGGTGCTGAGTGACATTGATTCACTGGCGAAACAGCAGGGCATTCCGGCGGATGGCGCACTGGCGGAAGCCTCGCCCGGCCAGTTTGAGATCAATCTTCATCACACTCGTAACGTCCTCAGCGCCTGCGACCATGCTATCCAGCTAAAACGCCTGGTGCGCCAGGTAGCGGAAAATCACGGCATGACCGCCACATTTATGGCCAAGCCCTATGAAGAGTATGCTGGCAGCGGCATGCACGTCCATATCAGCATGCTGGATGCCGCAGATAACAACGCGTTCGCCTGTGACGATGGCAGTAACTCGCTGCTGATGAAACGGGCGCTGGCGGGAATGATTGACCTGATGCCAGCTTCTATGGCGCTGCTTGCTCCCAACGTCAACGCCTATCGCCGTTTTCTGCCGGATGCCTTTGTGCCGTTACAGGCCTCCTGGGGCCATAACAACCGCACCGTGGCGTTGCGGATCCCCTGTGGCGATATCGATAACCATCGCATCGAGTATCGTGTTGCCGGAGCGGATGCCAATCCCTATCTGGTGATGTCTGCGATTTTAGCCGGGATGCTGCACGGTATTGATACTCAGCTTCCTCTGCCGCCCGCCATTCAGGGCAACGGTCATGAAGCTGAGGGTAATCCGTTGCCTGTTCGCCAGAGCGATGCGCTGTGCGAATTTGAACAGAGCCATGCCCTGCAAAAACTGTTGGGTGAGCGATTCGCCTTCGTCTGGCACAGCTGTAAACACCATGAGCTGATGCATTTCGAACGTCTGATCACCGCAACTGAAATTGACTGGATGTTGAAAAACGCCTGACGGGAGGCTGAAGATGACGCAAACCAACCAGCAATGGCAGGCAAGACGTGAAGCGGCGGTGACACGCGGTGTGGGAAACTCGCTACAGGTATATGTGCAGAAGGCGCTTAACGCCGAAATCTGGGATGTGGAGGGCAAACGCTATATTGATTTCGCCTCCGGCATTGCTGTAGTCAATACCGGACATAATCATCCTAAAGTTATCCAGGCCGTAACCGCTCAGCTTGAGTGCTTCAGCCATCCTTGTTTTCAGGTTACGCCTTATGGCAGTTATATAGAATTGGCGGAAAAACTCAACGCGCTGGTGCCGATTGCCGGACAGACACAAACCCTGCTGATGTCGTCCGGGGCTGAAGCAGTCGAAAATGCGATAAAAATTGCGCGCATCGCCACCGGACGTAGCGGCGTAATCGCCTTCCGTGGCGGTTTCCACGGACGAACGCTGTTAGGCATGGCGCTGACCGGCAAAGTCCAGCCCTACAAAAAAGGGTATGGACCTTTCCCCGGTGGGATTTTCCATGCGCCTTATCCTTCCGAATATCTGGGGATCAGTGAAACGCAGTCTCTGGCTTCGCTGCAGGGCATCTTTGCCGCAGATGTGGCACCGGACGACGTAGCCGCGATTATCATTGAACCTGTGCAGGGAGAAGGGGGCTTTTATGCCGCATCGGCCTCCTTCCTGCTCCAGTTGCGCAAGCTCTGCGATGAGCACGGCATTGTGCTGATTGCCGATGAGATCCAGAGCGGCTTTTGCCGTACCGGTAAAACCTTCGCCATCGAACACAGCGGGGTGGAGCCTGATTTACTCACTATGGCTAAAAGCCTGGCGGGTGGATTCCCTCTTTCAGCCGTGGTGGGACGAAAATCGCTGATGGAGAAAGCAGAAGCGGGTGGCTTGGGTGGAACCTATGCCGGCTCACCGATCGGCATTGCTGCCGCACTGGCCGTCATAAGTTTAATTGATGAAGAGCAGCTGAATGAAAAAGCGCAACAGCAGGGTGAATGGCTGAAAACGGCGTTGCATAATATGGCTGAGGAATTTGACTGTATTGGCGATATTCGTGGCACTGGCGCAATGGTGGCAATGGAGCTGGTAGAAGCGCGGGACCGGACAAGGCCTGATAAAGCGCTGACTCAGGCTCTGGTGCAGGAAGCGGGACGTCAGGGGTTAATCCTGCTCTCTTGCGGGGTGCGCGCTAATGTTATCCGGTTTTTGATTCCTTTAACCGCAAGCAAAGAAATTGTTACGGAAGGTCTCAATCTCTTGTCTTTATCCCTGCGTATAGTGCAGAATATGCGCCCTGCAAAATGATATCTATAACCGTCGCTTATCGCGCCGGTTATTTTTTTGCAGAAATTACATTCGCTTTTAAGAGGCCGGTGCAGAACCGGATAGATACACGCTTTTAGCACGCACGGACGTGCTATGTTGAGGATAATACTAATGGGGCAACACTTAATTACTCCTGCGCACGCCGGTATCCGCCAGCGTGATGACTACGGCGCTGCAGCGGGTCACTCCTTCACCCGCACCTGCCTGTTCGTTCTCCCGTCAAAGAAAAGTAAAAACTCTCGCCTCGCGGGAAGTTTCCCTGTGGTTCAACCCGTCACGGTTGGCGCTATGGGGAGAGTAAATCATGTCGCTTAATCCTCAATCATCTCGTCCGCATCTGAAAAAAACGCTGACTTTACTGCCGGTAGTGATGATGGGCCTGGCTTATATGCAGCCAATGACCCTGTTTGATACCTTTGGCATCGTCTCTGGCCTGACCGACGGTCATGTGGCTACGGCATATGCGTTTGCGTTAATCGCTATCCTGTTTACGGCTTTGAGCTATGGCAAGCTGGTTCGTCGCTTCCCCTCGGCGGGTTCGGCCTATACCTATGCTCAGAAAGCTATCAGCCCGCACGTCGGGTTTCTGGTAGGCTGGTCATCTCTGCTGGACTATCTGTTCATGCCGATGATCAATATCCTGCTGGCTAAAATCTATTTCGAAGCGCTGGTACCTGGTATTCCTTCCTGGATCTTTGTAGTGCTGCTGGTGGGCTTTATGACGCTCTCCAACCTGAAGGGCATCAAAACCGTGGCTAACTTCAACAGCGTGATCGTGGTGTTGCAGGTTGCGGTGATGGTGGTGATCATGGGCATGGTGATCTATGGCGTGGCGCACGGCGAAGGTGCCGGAACGCTGGTCAGCAGTAAACCTTTCTGGTCTGAGAATGCCCATGTTGTGCCGATGATTACCGGCGCGACGATCCTTTGCTTCTCGTTCCTGGGCTTCGACGGTATCAGTTCGCTCTCGGAAGAGACCAAAGACGCAGAGCGCGTGATCCCTAAGGCTATCTTCCTGACGGCTCTGATTGGCGGAATAATGTTTGTAGTGGTCTCCTACTTCCTGCAACTTTATTTCCCGGATATCTCGCGCTTTAAAGATCCTGATGCCTCACAGCCGGAAATCATGCTTTACGTGGCGGGCAAAGCCTTCCAGTTCGGCATCCTGATTTTCTCCTGTGTCACCGTACTGGCTTCCGGTATGGCCGCGCATGCGGGCGTATCCCGTCTGATGTACGTGATGGGCCGTGATGGCGTGTTCCCGGAGCGTTTCTTCGGTTACATTCATCCGAAATGGCGTACTCCGGCACTGAACGTGGTGCTGGTAGGCATGATCGCTTTGCTTTCTATCACCATGGATCTGGTTACTGCCACTGCGCTGATTAACTTCGGTGCGCTGGTCGCATTCACCTTCGTGAACCTGTCGGTGATTTCCCAGTTCTGGATCCGTGAAGGCCGTAACAAGTCGCTGAAGGACAACTTCAACTTCCTGCTTCTGCCGCTGTGCGGGGCGTTAACGGTTGGCGCGTTGTGGATTAACCTGGAAGAGAGTTCCATGATCCTCGGCCTGGTCTGGGGCACCATTGGTCTGGTTTATCTGGCCTTTGTGACCCGCAGCTTCCGTAACCCGGTACCACAATGCACTGAAGAGCCGATGTAAGGCTTTATCAAGCTGAAATAAGAAAGGGCGCTTCGGCGCCCTTTTTTGATCGTGCTGAACACATCTTTAATTTCTGGTGTACTGAATTGGCTTACGCCTGCCGTCCGGCTAACCTTACCACCACTCTCTTTAGGGGCAAGGCTTTCAGGAAACTAATTCTCGCGCATAATCGAACAGCGCCTTAAGCTGGCTCATCTTCGCCTGATCGCCTTCGTACTGGTTAAACAGCATCTCCAGTTCCTGAACATAGCTCTGGACCCGCTCTGGATTAAGCGCTTCACGTCGATGCTGTAGCCAACGTTTCTGTTCAGCTTCATCCAGCGTTCCCGGGTAATTACGGGCGCGGAAGCGGAACAGCAGCTTTTCGATGCGGGCATCATTAAAGGTCAGATCCAGCGCTGGCAGATTTTCCGGCTGCGTCTGCTGGATAATGGTCATTGCATTACGATCGGCATCGCTAAAGAAACCGTCATACAGCTGCGCATCAACGTCGTCAGAAGCTTTGAAAGATTCCGCTTCGGCAAACAGCGCCACCACTTTTTCACGCACTTCAGGATGCTGACGCAGCAGGGTGAGGTTATCCAGGCAGCGCTGGCGATCGATCCCTAATCGTTCCGCATCTTCCGGGCGGAGCGTATTTGCAGGCGCTACCACCGGACATTTATTAATGTGCATCAGTTTGACCGGAACCGGCGCGTTATCGCCCAGCTCGTCACGACGGGTATAAAGCCGTTCGCGCAGTGAATCGGCATCCAGCTCCAGCAGAGGCGAGATATCGCCCGCTAAATCACAGGTGATCAGCGCATTTTTATTCTCAGGATGCCATGCAAGCGGCGCAATCCAGCTGGTGTTGCCACGGAAAGCGCCAAACATGCCAGAGACATGCACCAACGGCTTCATTTGCGGAATATCAATCAGCGTGGTGATTTTGTTTTTATTGCGATGGCTGAACAGGAACTCATAAAGCCGTGGCTGCTTCTCTTTCACCAACTTTGCCATAGCAATGGTGGCATAAACGTCAGACATCGCGTCATGGGCATTTTCATGCGCCACGCCGTTGGCTTTGGTCAGGTGCTCCAGCCGGAAGCTGGGAAATCCATCATCATTTTCAGGCCACTCTATTCCTTCAGGACGCAGCGCGTAGCAGGCGCGCATCACATCCAGTAAATCCCAACGGCTGTTGCCGTTCTGCCAGCTCCAGCCATAGGGGTCGTAAAAATTGCGATAGAGCAGGTTGCGCGTGACTTCGTCATCAAACCGCACGTTGTTATAACCAACAATGCAGGTACCCGGTTCGCTGAACAACGCGTGAATACGTTTAGTGAAATCCGCCTCACTCATCCCTTTGGCCTTTGCCAGCTGCGGCGTAATTCCGGTGATCATCACCGCCTCTGGCTGTGGCAGGTAATCATCCGCTGGCTGACAATAGAACACCTCAGGCTCACCAATGATGTTGAAATCCATATCCGTACGGATCCCGGCAAACTGCGCAGGACGGTCCAGCGACGGACTTTTCCCGAAGGTCTCGTAGTCGTGGAAAAGGAAGGTGGGTTCAGGCTTGTTAGGTTTCACAGATGTTTTTTTCCACTGCTGAGTGTAAAAATAAGGGAGATTAATGGCTACATGGTAAACCATATTGGGGCAGTCCTGAAGTATCTGATGCGGATGGCCACAGTTAAGGAAGCTTCAAGAAAGCTTGTGCCCTTTCGAACTCGCTATAGCTGAGCGTGAATTTTCTTCAAAAATAGCCGCCGGTGCTTCTAAGTATAGCAATGATGACAGAATGAAATTGCTAAACGATATGTTAATCAAGGGGCTCATAATTGATATATAACTACTTATTAATTTCAGGGTTTACATCAGTGCACAAAAAGATAGGTGCTATTGTTGTATATAAAACTAAAAAGCCAAGGGGGATTATTGAAATATTATCTACCTGATAATTATAAGAAGGTTTAAAGACGCTATGTCGGAAATAAAGTATTTCAGTTGATAATAAGATTTAATGTGGAATTTTTATTTTTTCGTTAAGTTTTATTTAAAAATAATTTTTATTAGAGCACGTTGTTATTTTTTGAGTGTTATAACCTTAATCATATTAACTTTAAAAAATCATAATTTATTAACACTTTAAATAGTTAGTGGATGACATGAATAAAAAAAATCCGATAGCTTTGTTTACATAGGAAATCCTCAAAGAGGATAGGGGAAATAAATAAAGATGTCTTTTTGTTAAAAAATACAATGGATTATGTTTAATTTTTGTAAGGATGTTGATATTCATGTAACGTATTGATACAATAGCTAAACGATAATGGTTAGAGTGAAAATATGAACCCCATTTTTACTATTGTTTTAACATTTATTTTAATTATTGTATTATGTTGGGTAGGCTCTAACATCAAATCTCTTCCACTTTTTCCTGAAGTGACAAAAATTAGTGCGCATAAAACTTTAGATGGTGTTCGAGGGTTTGCTGCAATAGCTGTAGTAATCCATCATTCTTTTTTTGTATATCAGTACCATATAAATAATAAATGGCATATCTATCTGGGGGATAGCCGAGAAGTTGTTAATAATGAATTCCTTCGTAATCTAATAGTCAATCTTGGCGGTGTCGCTGTATGTGTTTTTTTTATGGTTACTGGATTCCTTTTTTTTGATAAGGGATTAAAATCATCCGGTGAAATAAATGTAAAAGATTTTTATATTAAAAGATTTAAACGAATAGCACCAATGTATTATTTTAGTATTGCCCTGATTTTCTTGGTTTCTCTTTGTTTTGGTATGCGTAATGTAGGTGGGATAACGGGGGTTGTTAATAATTGGTTTGGATGGTTAGCTTTTGGGATGATTCCTTATAATGGAATTACAGATTCTTTCGATTATGGAAGAATAAATGCAGGTGTAATCTGGACACTTGCTATAGAATGGCAATTCTATATTATAACTCCATTGATATATGTTTTTTGCTCAACAAGAAAGAGAGCGTTATTTCTTGTAATTGCCTCATTTATTGTCTTGTATTCGTATTATTTTTCAGGGATTTTCGATGCTAAAAAAGCAACAATATATTTGTGCTTTATTTTTGGTATGCTCTCATCTTATATCAAAGATTACATAAAATTTCTACATTCATTTACGGTATTAAAAACAGTTTCATCAATTTTAGCTTTAGCATCAATATCTTTTTCATTATGTTATCATGATACAGTTTATGAACCCTTGAATATTATCTCTGTTGGTGTTTTCTTTATTCTAGTTTCATCTGGATGTACTATTTTTGGAATTTTAACTTCAAGAGCATTTAAGTTCGCTGGTTTAATAAGTTATAGTGTATATTTAATGCATGGCTTGATTCTTAACGTATGTATTAACTTACTGCCAAACGGATGTTCACATTTTTATTTTTCACTTGTTTCGGTAATTTTTATCATCTTGATTAGCGCTTTAACATATTTAATTATTGAAAGGCCTTTTATGTTTAACAGGAAAGCAATAAGGGTGTCTTCAATTAGAAAAGAGGTATAATAATCAATGGTTTAATTTTTTAGTGTTATTCATTTGTGATGTGTCGCATGTCGTCCACAAAAAGACTTTAAATATTAATCCTACATTATTTACTTTTACTTTCGAAAAATGCCGTCAGACAAATTCTCATTTTTGCTTATTAAAAACCCGGTACAATTGACCGGGCTATTATATTCTTAACCCGCTAAATTACGCGCTACAGCTTTTTGCCCCAAAACTTTCTTCCCAATCAAAATCCCCGGCTTTTCAACAAACCGGTACAGAAGCGAAGCGAGCGCATAGGTTACCGGCAGGCAGATCACCGATACCAAAGCGAAGCGCATAAGGTCACTCTTGTTTTCAAGGTTGGTATGCGTCAGCAGCAGCGCAATCACCGGGATCACAATCAACAGGTGCAGCAGGTAGACTGAAAATGAGACGTCACCCAGCCAGGTGCTCACGCGATTGTTAAGCAGTTTACGGGGCAGGGCGATAAGCCGCGCTATCAGGCTCCCTTCAACGTATTGCCACAGAATGGCGGCCATGCCGACAATCATCAGCACTTCCATCGCTATCTGCAGCGGGATCGCTTCCAGGCCAATCACCACGCTGGCTACCGGGCCAAGCAGGGCAAAGGCTATATACAGCACCGATTTACGACGCACAGCCTCAGCCAGCAACATGCCGGACAGGAACATATTGAGCTTAATCAGGATCATAGAGGGCATCTCAAACGCCTCGTAATACTCTGCCAGCACATAACGCCCAACGCAGCACAGCACCATAAAGCCAATCAGCGAGGCGGCAAAGCCAAAGCGCATAGTCACCAGCATAATGAACGGGAAAAGCAGATAGAACTGCATCTCCAGCCCAATGCTCCAGTCCGGCAGCACGGTATTAAAGCCATAGGCCGGCAGGACGCCAAACAGGAAGCTGAAGTGCGTAAAGATATTAGCCAGAGACTGATCGGAATAACGGGAAGATTCCGTCGCCGTGCCTGTGTAGAAATGCGAAATCGTATCGCGCATTTCGCCAAACCACGGCCCGTAAATCAGCGCAATAATCAGCAGCAAATAATAGAGCGGGGCGATGCGGAAAAAGCGACGAGTCCAGAACTTTTTAATAGTACTGGCGCTCTGCCACGGCTCCTTGTGTTGCCGTTCGACATAATTCTTCGCCATCAGATAGCCGGAAAGCAGGATAAAGAGATCGACGCCTATACCAGGCGATGAGATCAGCGTGATATGGCAATGAACCAGCAAGCTGATATGACCGACCAGCACCCAAAGCGACGCAATGCCCCTTAGTCCTTCCAACTCAGTAGACCAGCCTCTGGTAGCTGACATAGTAAAACCTCGCTTATATGTAAATTTTCGTCAGCCAAGCGTAAAGGACAGGTCAGTACAAGCAAGCGCTCGCGCTCCTAAACTCAAATTTATAGGAATTTCCCTGGGTTTTATTCTTTGGTCCTGCGGGTTAAACGGCGTAAAACCAGGCAAAAATGTCTGGGTAATCAGCTGAAAATTAATATTTTCTTGCAATTTATTAACACAATCTTCGGTGCAATCCCGTACAACAGGCAGGTTTTTTTCACAGCAAAATTTTGAGGGTGTTCCGTTGAAGAAGCGTCAGCTCGTAAGTTGTAGTGTATTGTTGGCTTTTGCCTTTGTGGCCCAGGCCGATGAGGATCCTCTCTCCTTTCCCATGACGGCACCGGCCATAGATGCCGCCTCCTGGGTATTGATGGATGCCACTACCGGCCAGGTTTTGACACAGGGCAACGCCGATGAGCGTCGAAACCCGGCCAGCCTGACCAAGCTGATGACCGGCTATGTGGTTGACCGCGCTATCGACGCAAAGCGTATCACGCGCGATGATATGGTGACGGTAGGAAAGGATGCATGGGCCGCCGGGAATCCAGTATTTAAGGGATCTTCGCTGATGTTCCTTAAGCCAGGCGAGAAAGTATCAGTCAGGGATCTGAGCCGTGGCGTCATTATCGACTCCGGCAACGACGCCTGTGTGGCGCTGGCGGATTATGTCGCTGGCAGCCAGTCTGCCTTTGTCGAACAGATGAACCAGTACGTGCAGAAACTGGGCCTGACCAATACCCATTTTGAAACGGTGCACGGTCTGGATGCGCCAGGCCAGTACACAACAGCCGCCGATCTGGCGAAACTCTCCCGCGCCATCATCTCCGGCGAGCCAGATTTTTATCAGATGTACAGTGAGAAATCCCTGACCTGGAACGGCATTACCCAGCAGAATCGTAACGGTTTGTTATGGGATAAAACGCTGCATGTGGATGGACTGAAGACCGGCCATACGGAAAGTGCAGGATTCAACATCATCGCCTCCAGCGTGGATGGTCAGCGTCGTCTGATCGCGGTAGTGATGGGCGGCAAAAGCCCTAAAGGACGTGAAGAGCAGGCGCGCAAACTGCTTATTTGGGGGCAGAACAATTTTGATACCGTTCAGCTGTTCCATGCCGGTAAAGAGATTGGTCATGAAACGGTCTGGTACGGCAACCCGCATCAGGTTTCCGTGGGCAGCGACAAAGACGTTTACCTCTCGCTTCCTCGAGATGAAGTGAAGAAAATCAAAGCGAAATACGTTATCGAACGTAAAAATCTGACAGCGCCGTTGCCAGCGCACGAGCAGGTGGGATCAATCCAGCTCGTGGATGGCGACAAACAGCTCGCCTCCTATCCGCTGGTGACGTTACAGGAAATCAAAGAGGCGGGGATGCTGACCCGCATTCAAGACTATCTGAAGCAAAAGTTCTGATTAAAAAAGGGCGGCTGTAACCTGCGCCGCCCCTTTCTTCAACTGACTACTTGCGTAACTCTTTCTTCAGATCGTTAACCTCACTGGCACTGACCGCTGGCGCGGCGTTGCCCCAGCTGTTGCGTACGAAGGTAATGACGTCGGCCATATCCTCATCACTCAAGGTGCCGTCGAAGGAAGGCATGGCTGGTGCCGTCGGTCGGGCATCGGTATCCACGCCCCGGCTGCCTGCGACCACCACATGGATCAGTGAGGTGGCGCTTGGCGCATTCACCAGCGGATTATTCGCCAGTTGAGGGAAGATATTTTTACCGCCCTGGCCTGCAGGCGCATGGCAGGCTGAACACTTGGCCTCATAAATCGTTGCGCCAATTTTCATCCTGCTGTCATCAGCCGCCAGCGGGGCAGGTTTATCCTCACCCAGTTTTGGCGTTGACTTCAGGTAAGTCGCTACCGCCTTAAGATCCTCATCCCGCCAGTGCTGCGTGGAGTTCTTCACCGCGTCAGCCATCGGTCCGGAAGCGATGTCATAGCGGTTAACGCCGGTGCGCAAATAGCTGACAATATCTTCCTGCGTCCATTTACCCAGTCCCGTATGTTCATCGCTGGTCAGATTGGGCGCCCACCAGCCTTCAACAACTGCACCGCCTATATACTGGCTCGATTTATCGCCGCCCAGCATATTCTTAGGCGTATGGCAGGTGCCGCAATGGCCCAGGCCCTGCACCAGATAGGCACCCCGGTTCCATTCGGCAGACTTGCTCATATCGGGTTTGAACTCGCCCTTATCAAAGTTCATCCAGTTCCAGACAATCAGGCTGGTGCGAACGTTGAAGGGGAAGGGCAGCAGGTTTGACTCCACTTGCTGATGGATGGGCTGAAGGCTTTGCAGCCAGGCCCACAGATCGGCATTATCCTTACGGGAGACTTTGGTATAAGCGGTAAACGGCATCGCACCATAAAGCCGTTTGCCACCGTGACCCACCCCTTCAGACATTGCCCGCTGGAAGTCATCAAAACTCCAGTCACCGATCCCCGTCTCGCGATCGGGGGTAATATTCGCCCCCACCAGCGCGCCAAAAGGGGTGTTCAGACGAACGCCACCGGCAAAAGGCTTGCTGGGGTCAGCAGTATGGCAGGCGGTGCAGTCACCCAGCGTGGCGATGTAACGGCCCCGTTCAATCTGATCGTATTCCGGCTGAGCCTGAGCAACGCTCAGGGTGGAAAGGGAGATCGCAGCGAGTGCGAAAAGCGTGCGCTTTTTCATACGGTGATCATCTCCCCTGGGCGTTTCAGATAGTGCTGACGAATGTCATGGGCAGCTTTGAACGCCAGCGCGCCAACGGTGCCGGTTGGGTTATAACCGGGGTTCTGTGGGAAGGCAGAGGCGCCGACCACAAACAGGTTAGGCACATCCCAAACCTGAAGATGCTTGTTAACCGAGCTGTTCGACGGATCGGCACCCATAACAAATCCGCCGCAGACGTGAGAGGATTGATACGGCACGCTGTTCCAGTGGCCGCTGGTGGGTTTGGAGACGATCTGCCGTGGGTTCATGGTTTTCGCAATCTCCGCCACTTTACCGGTACAGTACTGCGCCATACGCAGGTCATTTTCCGGGAAGTCGAAAGTGATGCGCAGCAATGGTCTGCCATGCGGATCTTTGTAATTAGGGTCCAGCGACAGATAATTTGTGCGCTGCGTATAGCTGCTGGCCTCGCAGCCGATGGTCATGGTGCTGAGGTAATTCTTCACCGTGGCCTTTTTCCATTCGGTGCCCCATTTCGGCGTGCCTGGCGGAACAGGACGCGTGTTGATTGGGGCACCGCCAATAGGCGTCACGCGAATGCTGCCACCGCCGAAGAAGCCAAGCCCGCTGTGGTCAAAGTTGTCGTTGTTAAAGTCATCAATGCCCATGCCTACTGCGCCCGCACCGATAAACGGATTGAAATTCTTGTCATCAAAGAAGAGCGTAACGCCGTTGGCGGTCTGATAAGCGTAATTGCGGCCGGTGGTGCCGGTGTTGGTGACCGGATCGTAAGCTTTACCAATATTGGAGAGCAGCATCAGACGCACGTTCTCAAAGGTATAAGCTGCCACAATCACCAGATCGGCAGGTTGTTCCCATTCGTCGCCGCTGGAGTCGATATAGGTTACGCCGGTCGCTTTTTTGCCGGTTGAATCAGTCAGCACCTGCAACACTTCGCAGCTGGTCTGTGCGGTGAAGTTCGGCTTGCGCATCAGGGCTGGCAGGATGGTGGTGATGGCGCTGGCTTTCGAGTAGTTAGCACAACCATAGTTGGTGCAGAAGCCACAGAAGGTGCAGGGACCCATCGTCACGCCGTAGGGGTTGGTGTAAGCCTCAGAGACCAGCGAAGAGGGAACTGCAAAAGGGTTATAACCCATGTTGCGGACTGCTTCGGCAAACAGCGTCGGCCCGTAAGGTTGTTTAAGCGGCGGCGTTGGATATTCGCCAGAACGGGAACCTTCAAAATGGTTGCCTCCTTCCTGCTTCACCCCGTTCAGCACGCCCGCTTTGCCAGAGGTTCCGGCAACGCGTTCAAATTGCATGTAGTGCTGTTCGATCTCATTCCACTCCATGCCCCAGTCCTGTAGCGACAGGTCAGAAGAGATGGCGTTTGCGCCATAGCGTTCGCTCAGATGGCTGCGCAGGCGAAACTCTTCAGGCTGAAAGCGGAAAGTGATGCCCGCCCAGTGGTTTCCCGCGCCGCCCGTACCGTTACCAGGGTGAAAAGAACCCCAGCTACGCATGGGCAAGGCTGTCTGAGAAGGGTTATTGCGCATTGTGCAGGTGTTCTGACGGGTGCGAAGCATTAACTCCTGGCGCTGAACGTAACGCAGTTCATCGGTAATAGTTGCCACATTGAAGTCGCGAGCCGTGTCACGCCACGGACCACGTTCTATGCCGATAACGTTCAGCCCTTCATCCGCCAGTTCATTAGCAATAATGGCGCCGGCCCAGCCGAGCCCAATTACCACCACGTCGGTCTTGGGAAGTTTCTTCGCCATGTCAGGATCCTTTTTTCTGTGGTGACAGGTCAGCAATGCTCACGGGTTGCAGCTTCAAATCCTGGTTGTGGAGGAGGATCTCATCGCGATAGTCGTAACGGGCACCGGGAAAGCCAAGCATCTTCCAGGAAACCATCCCCTTATTACCGCCATAAACCGGGTCTGCAAAGAAGCCTTCCATGGCGTTGATCAACACCTGGGCGAAGAAAGCAGAACTGTCGTAACCTTCGAAGGTAATTTTGCCCTGTTCCAGACCGTGCAGGATCTCATCCTGCTGGTCAGCCTTCAGATCCTTAAAGGCTTTCTGATGGGCTGACTGGGAATATTTATTCAGTGCGGCAATACCGGTGCGATAGCGCTCTCTTGGCACCAGCGGCGACTGGTCGCCCTGTTCAGGCGCTCCTTTGTCGAAAGGGCCTTCCATATACAACCGCTCATAAGTGCCATAAAAGCCGTGCAGCTGGCGGTCGATAAACATCGTACAGCCCGCGTCTTTACCGCCCATGCTCAGCTCATCAGCGGGGATCAAACGGTCAACAATGGCGTCTATGGTTGCCGCCTCTTCCTCGGTGAAAAACAGCAGGCCCTGGCCTTCAAATGTCTCGGGGGGATTATCAGAAAAGGGTGTCCATCCGGGGGCGCCGGTCAGGGTGACGGCTTTAGCTACGCCGGTGGCAGTAGCCGCAATCGCCCCGGTCGACCAGGTCAGTACCTGCCGCCGGGTTACCCCGGGCAGGGTGGGGGTTGGTTTGCGCATTAAGCTTCCTGTTGTCCAGTATGTAAAGTTAACTTAGAAAATTGTAAAATTATGAGTAAGACGACAATATTATGTATAGCAGGTGTTGTTGTTTTGTTAATAAGTGTTATTCCATAAAATTCGTAAGGAATTCACTCACTAAAAATAGTGCAGAATCAATGACGGTGCTTTTTTTGATCGGGTATTATGCCAGCCTCAACAAGCATCTTCAGGAGAGTGTTTTGCGCCCGGACAAGCCGTTATCGGCCTTCGAATTTACCCTCTACCGTAATTACCGTACGGTGCATGGCATCCGTATCGCGCTGGCTTTTGTCCTGACGTTTCTGCTTGTGCGTCTGCTGGAAATCCCGGAGGGCACCTGGCCGCTGATTACGCTGGTTGTGGTGATGGGGCCGATTTCCTCCTGGGGAAACGTTTTTCCGCGCGCGGTACAACGCATTGGCGGCACCATTTTTGGTTCGGTTTCAGGACTGATAGCCCTTAAGCTGGAGCTGATCTCTTTTCCCGTTATGCTGGGCTGGTGCATGATAGTCATGTTCCTGTGCGGGTTCCTGACGCTGGGGAAACATCCCTACATGGCGCTGCTGATCGGTATTACGCTTGCGGTGATCTGCGGCGCGGCGCCGGGTGATATGGTGACAGCGCTGTGGCGGGGCGGAGACGTTATTTTTGGTTCGCTTCTCGCTTTGCTGTTTACCAGCATCTATCCGCAAAAAGCCTATACGCACTGGCGTATCAAACTGTCAGATTCGCTACTGGAAACTGCCAAAATTTACCACGCAGGCTTTTCCCCTAATCTGGTGGAAAAACCTCGTCTGACGCGGCCATTGCAGCGGCTGTTAACCGGTGTGGTGAAAATGCGTGCGCTGATCGAGCCTGCCAGCAAAGAAACCAAAATTCCCCGTTCGGTGTTTGAAGGTATTCAGACGCTGAACCGCAACATGGTCTGTACGCTTGAACTACAGCTCAATGCCTGGTGGAATTCCAGAGAGAGCCACCTGATTATGCTTAACGCACCTGCGCTGCGGCGTACCCAGCAGATGACGGAAACGACGCTGCGTAAGCTCTCTAAAGCTATTGTCGAGGGCAACACGGAAAAAATTGCCGCCAACAGCGGCGAGCTGGCCGAAATCAGCCGCGAGCTTCGGCAGTTAATCAAAGAAGCTGGCAGCGATGAACGGGTGGAAACGGCGATCCACGGCTACGTCTGGCTGAGCCTGGAGATGGCAAAGCAGCTGGAAAGATTGTCCGATTTAATGCGGCTGGTATTGCGTAAATAAGCGATTTGCAACAACTTACTGCGGGAAACAGTGGTTCGCGCTAAGATAGGCCAGACTCTACAATTTCAAAATTGCTTTCAGCTGCGGTGTGCCGCTAAGCTGAGCGCTACGATAATAACGCCTGTGCGAACAGGCCTTAATGAAAGGTGTCTTCATGGAAAATGCTAAGCAATCATTTCAGAACGTACTGGAGTTCGTGCGTATGTTCCGTCGTAAGAACAAGCTGCAGCGCGAAATTCACGACAACGAAAAGAAAATTCGTGATAACCAGAAGCGTGTCCTGCTGCTCGATAACCTTAGCGAATATATCAAGCCGGGCATGAGCGTCGAAGCCATTCAGGAAATTATCGGCAGCATGCGCAGCGACTATGAAGATCGTGTTGATGACTACATCATCAAAAACGCAGATCTTTCGAAAGAACGCCGCGAACTGTCGAAAAAACTGAAATCAATGGGCGAGCCAAAACCTCAGTAACTCTGGCTGATGCGTTAAGCGTTCCCAAAGGGCGATCGTCGGTCGCCCTTTATTTTTGTCAGATTTCCGCCAGGTTATGCAGCTCTTTCAGCGCGCGTAGCCTGGCGCTTTCCCCAGCCTCACCAACCGGCGCGGCAGTCGTTTCCCTTACCACCAGTTCAGGGGTAAAGGGCGGCATAGCCGGTAAGCTTTCCTGCTGTGTCAAAGCCTGAACCAACCAGCTAACGCTGCGTTCGCCCAGCAACGTCATATCCTGCCTGATGGTGGTCAGCGGCGGTTCATACCAGGCACTTTCTGCCGTGTCGTCATAGCCCACCACCGAAACATCGTCAGGTACGCGTAATCCTGCCCGATGTAGCGCCCGCAAAACTCCTAAAGCCATCTGGTCATTCGCCACCAGCACCGCCGTGGGTAGCGTGCGATCGGCAAGAGAGAGCATCGCCCGGTAGCCGGAGCCTGCACTCCAGTCGCCATAAACTTCACTGTGCGGGGTCAGCTGTTGTTCGCCCAGAACCTTGAGCCAGGTCTGATGACGCGCCGCCGCGGCCACCGACTCCTGCGGCCCGTTCAGTAAGGCAATGTCGCGATGCCCCAGCGACAGCAGATGTTCTGCCGCCTGACGTGCGCCCGCTTCCGCGCTGAACTGACAGGCTGCCACCGTGGCATCTTCAGCTATATCGAGAAAAAGAGTGGGCAGGGGGGCCGCCTGGGCTGCAATTCTGCTGGCGCTGCTGCTGGTCAGCGGCAGATTGATCAGCAGCGCATCTACCCGCTGCGCCAGTAACTCATGCACAGCGTTTTCTCCCTCGTTGCTGCCCGCCATCGCAATCACCAGACGGTAGCCCAGCGACGTAGCGCGATGCTGAATAGCAGAAGCTATCTGAGCGGGAGCAAGCAGTGCGAGATCGCTGGTGGCCAGGCCCAGCGTGCGGGAGTATTTACCCGCCAGCTGTTGCGCCACACGATTAGGCACATAATTCAGCTCCACCATCGCCGCTTCCACTTTGCTGCGCGTTTTCTCCGCAACCTGCACGGAATGGTTAAGAACGCGGGAAACGGTTTGATAAGAGACGCCAGCGGCGGTGGCGACATCTTCCAGCGTTACAGATCGCGGTTTCATGGCTTTCTCCCTAAAATTGCTCGCCGCAGTTTAGCAACAAAAGCGCCTGCGCTGCGGAAACTTCTTTGCCGTGAAGAGGAAAGTCACCGCCTTTTTGTGTGACACACGGAAAAAGACTTTGCATATTAGTCAACCTTTTACCATCATCAATCAGCCTACTTACCTCTTTCTGGCTGGAACTATCTTGCAAAACTTCAGAGTCTCTCTGCTGCAGGCGATCAAGCATTCAGCGTGGTATCCCAAACGACATTCTTACCGGGTTTTATTCTGGCGCGAGATTACCCCGCTGGCCGTGCCGATCTTCTTCGAGAATCTTTGTGTGCTGTTGATGGGGGTGCTCAGCACCTTCCTGGTGAGCTGGTTGGGCAAAGAGGCGATGGCGGGCGTAGGGCTGGCCGACAGCTTCAATATGGTCATTATCTCCTTCTTTGCCGCTATCGATCTTGGTACCACGGTGGTGGTGGCCTTCAGCCTCGGCAAGCTTAATCGCGAAAGGGCCGAATCTGCCGCCAGGCAATCGTTGGTGCTGATGACGCTCTTTTCCGTTTTGCTGGCGTTACTGATTGAATTCTTTGGCGAGCATATTATCGATCTTATCGCCGGCAGTGCAGAGCCAATGGTTAAAGATCTCGCGCTGCGCTATCTGAATATCACCGCCTGGAGCTACCCGGCAGCCGCCATTGCGCTGATTGGCTGTGGCGCGTTACGCGGCGCGGGCAACACGAAAATTCCGATGTTGATCAACGGCGGAATGAATATCCTCAATATCGTATTCAGTACCGCCCTGATCTATGGCTGCTTTGGCTGGAAAGGATTGGGTTTTGACGGCGCAGCCATCGGGTTGACCATTGCCCGCTATATCGGGGCCGTTGCGGTAATTTATGTGCTGATGATTGGCTTCAATCCTCGCCTGAAAATTACGCTGAAAAGCTACTTCACCCGCCTGAACACTAACATTTTGATCGAAGTGCTGGGCATTGGTGTTCCGGCGAGTATTGAATCCGTGCTGTTCAATGGCGGCAAACTTCTGACGCAGGTCTTTGTCGCCGGGATGGGCACCGATGTTATCGCGGGTAATTTTATCGCCTTCTCCATCGCCTCAATGATTAACCTCCCGGGCAACTCCCTGGGATCGGCCTCAACCATCATCGTTGGTACGCGGCTGGGTAAAGGGCAGCTGCTACAACCTGAGCGCCAGCTGAGGCATATCTTCTGGCTCTCTACCCTGGGGCTGTGCGCCCTGGCGGCGCTGACGGTGCCGTTTGCCGGGATACTGGCCTCGTTCTACACCAAAGAAGATGATGTGATCGAGGTAGTGAAAGTGCTGGTCTGGCTCAATGCCGCGTTTATGCCTTTCTGGGCCGCCTCCTGGGTTCTGCCCGCCGGGCTGAAGGGCGCACGTGATGCAAGGTTTACCATGTGGGTCTCGCTGCTGGGCATGTGGGGATGCCGTATCGTTGCCGGTTATACTCTTGGCGTCCTGCTGGGCTTTGGCGTGGTTGGGATCTGGCTGGGGATGTTCCTGGACTGGATAGTGCGCGGTATTTTCTTCTGGCGGCGTCTCAACAGCGGGCGCTGGCTGTGGAAATACAGGAAGCCCGCAGCGTCAGCCTGACGACGGGGCCGCTCTCAAAATAACAACAGAAATCTCCAGGAATAGCTATGCGTTCATCTTCACCCGCCAGGGCGGATTCCCTGTTTCAACACCGCTCGTTTGTCGCTTTCTGGCTGGCGCGAACCACCTCCAGCTTTGGTTTTCAGATGCTCTCCATTGCGGTGGGCTGGCAGATCTATTCTCTTACCGGCCGGGCCTGGGATTTGGGGCTGATTGGTCTGGTGCAGTTTCTGCCTGCCGTGCTGCTTGCCCTGCCTGCGGGACATGTTGCCGACCAGTTTGACCGACGTCGGGTGGTGCTGCTGGGCCAGGTGACGGAATGGGTGGCCATTGCTGTGCTGGCAGGGCTGACGCTGGCGCAGCGAACGGACGAGGTGATCATCCTTGCGCTGATCTTTATTATCTCTGTCGCCCGCACGCTGGAGGCGCCTTCATTACAGTCAATGCTGCCTGCACTGGTGCCGCCCTCCATGCTCGCCCGCGCCACGGCGGCCAACGGCGCATCAATGCAGACCGCTTCCATGCTCGGCCCCGCGCTGGGCGGTTTTCTCTATGTGGCAGGGCCTGGCGTGGTCTACCTTACCACCGGCCTGCTTTATATCGTCTCAATCGTTATGGTCAGCCGGTTGCGTTACGAGCATACGCCGCCGAAGCGCACGCCAGCAACGTTCGCCAGCGTGTTTGCCGGGGTACGTTTTATCCGTAATCGTCCCGACGTTCTGGGCGTTATCTCCCTGGATCTGTTTGCCGTGTTGCTGGGCGGGGCCACCGCGCTGCTGCCGATCTTTGCCAAAGATATTCTGCATACCGGCCCCTGGGGGCTGGGCTTGCTGCGGGGAGCGCCAGCGGTTGGTGGCCTGCTGGTGGGGTTCTGGTTAAGCAGCCGCACCCTTGAACGCCATGTTGGCATGACCATGTTTGGCGCGGTGGCAGGTTTTGGCATTGCCACGCTGGTTTTCGCCTTCTCGAAGGAGCTGTGGCTCTCTATTCTGGCGCTGTTTGCGCTGGGTGGTTTTGATATGGTCAGCGTGGTTATCCGCGGATCGCTGGTACAGCTCGACACGCCAGACGAGATGCGAGGGCGGGTCAGCGCCGTAAACTCGATATTTATCAATACCTCTAATCAGCTGGGCGAATTTGAGTCCGGCATGCTGGCGGCGTGGCTGGGTGCAGCGCCAGCCGCAGCTGTAGGCGGTATTGGCACGCTTATTGTGGTTGGGCTTTGGATGGTCTGGTTCCCGGGATTACGCCGCAGACAGCGGCTGCATAACGACTAACCCCGTGCCCGGGAAAGCAGGACAGGGCATTTTCATCTTTCAACTGAGAATGATTATCGTTATATTGCGCTATTGAGCGTCGTCGCGCCAGGCATATCAGCGGCATACATCCCTACAGGAGCAGCAAACATGGCCGCAGGCTACCGGATTTTTGATCTCACGCTGAAGCGGCGTGTTCAGGTGACGCCTTCACTGTTGCGTTGCGTATTCAGCGGCGAGGATGTTGCTAATATGAAGCTTGAAGCGCCAGACCAGCGCATCAAACTACTGTTTCCCAATGAAGAGGGCGAAAGGGTAACTATGCCGGTCAGCGACGGCTGGTATCAGGACTATCTGGCTTTACCTAGGGCAGAGCGCCCCGTGATGCGGACTTATACCCTGCGGGCGCTGCGCCGCGAAGAAAAAGAGATGGACGTTGAGTTTGTCCTCCACGGTGAAACCGGGCCAGCCTCCCGCTGGGCGATGCATGCCGCACCCGGTGCGAAAATGCAGGTTGTTGCCCCTAATGGCGCCTCGTCTGAAGAGAGCGGCGGCTATGAATGGCACTGGCATGAGGGCATTCAGCAAGCGCTGCTGATAGCTGATGAAACGGCCGTGCCTGCTGCCGTTGGCATTCTTGAACAGCTGGCAACCCTTGCCAGTCCGCCACAAGTGCAAGCCTTTTTCGAAGTCCCGTTGCAGGCTGATGCTCAACAGGCAAATTTCCCGTTCGCTGAGGTACACTGGCTGAGCCGGGAAGGTCATGCCGCTCACGGTGAGCGGTTGCTGGCAGCGCTGCATGAACACCTCTCCATTCCAGCTTTCGCCTGTGTGACGGAGCAATCCCTTGAAGAGAAAAGCTTGATTGAGGATAGTCTCTGGGAGCGGGCAGAGGGGAAGCACGCCTTTAGCGTCTGGGTTGCGGCTGAATCCGGCGTGGTAAAGAAGCTACGACGTTGTCTGCTTGATGACTATCACCTTGACCGTGAAGGGGTAAACTTTATGGCATACTGGACGCAGGGCCGGGGACGATAAATAGCAACAGTGAATCTCTGCCGGAGGATAGTTACCGGCATCATACCGCAGAGTTAATTGCCTGGCGGTTGCAGCTTGATGGACAGTAATGAACATGCAAATCCGATGGAAAAAGGTAGCCGCACTCAGTTTCGCGCTGGGCGGGCTGCAATATTTGCTGGCAGAAAAAATCGCCGCGCTGGCCTGGACTGCGCCTCTTTATCATTACGGTCTGAACTACATCAGTGATTTAGGCATTCCCCGCTGTGGCGTGCTTTCCGACGGTCGCGCTGTTTGCTCTCCCCTGCATGCCGTGATGAATATTGGTTTTGCTGTGGAAGGCCTGCTCTTTTTCACCGCCTGCCTGCTGTTACATGAAGTTTTTAACGGTACCGGAAAGATGCTATTCCTGTTAACCGCTTCGCTGCATGGCGTGGGTGGAATCATCATCGCCTTATTCCACAGCGGCAGCGGGGAAGGGGGTTTTACGCTACATGAAGCCGGGGCGGTGATGGCGATAGGCGGCGGCAACCTCTGCCTGATTACCGTGGGCTGGCTGATGCGGCATCGCACCGGGCTGCGGGATTTCACCCTTTTCAGCCTGTTTATGGGCAGTTTTGGCCTGCTCTGCATGGTGATTATCCCGTTGGATCTGTTGCCAACAGGGCTAATTGAGAGGGCTTCTGTCTATCCCATCACCTTCTGGCAGATATTTACCGGCTGCATGCTACTCAAAGCCTCCTGCAGTAAAGTTTCAGGCAGAACGCGGCTTTGAAGTTACGGCACGCGGGCGCTCCGTGCGAAAACCCAGCCCGATAATCCAGCCAAAAACATAGGGCAGAAAAGGCAGCCGTTTAACCAGCTTAGGGAGCGGGCTGGCCTGATCTTTATTGCGCTTTTTGCCGCTCATTTTAACCTGAATAAACTGGGTGGCTGCGGCAGGAAACTGACGCCTGCGCTGAACTTTCTGCAACTGCCTGAGGGTAACGCTGCCTTTCAGCAAAGGATGGGCAAGAAGATTCGCCGTTGCCACCGCATCCTGAATAGCCAGATTGACGCCGACACCGCCAATGGGAGACATGGCGTGAGCCGCGTCACCGATACACAACACGCCAGGTTTTGCCCACTTATCCAGGCGGTCAATACGAATACTCAACAGTTTCAGCTGTTCCCATTCCGTCAGCGATGCCAGACGCGCTTCCGGGAAAGGTGCGACGGCAGAGATCTGCTGCTTAAAAGCGGCAATACCTTGTTCGCTGAGCGCCTGAAACTGACCTTTGGCAATAGAAAAGCCGCACTGCCAGTAGTCACCGCGATCAATCATAATAAAGTTCTGCTTTGGTCCCTGATGGCCAGAACTCCACTGCGGATCTTCAGCCTGCTTTTCAAGCCTGAACCAAACCACATCCCGTGGCGAGCCAAAAGAACGCCCCGTCAGCCCCGCCTTTTCTCTGACCACAGACCGCCGTCCGTCAGCGCCGATAACCAGCTTTGCTCTGATCTCACCTGGCCCCGATTTTCCGGAAGTGCGGATGCCGCAAACGCGCTCTGCGTCATAAATAAGGCTGTCGCACTGAGTCGATTTCAGCAGCGTGAAGCCAGGGAGAGAGTTCGCTTTGGCGGCGATAAAATTCAGAAAATCCCACTGTGGCATAAACGCGATAAACCGGCATTTCACCGGCAGGCGGGAGAAGTTCGCCAGCGTCACTGACTCACCGCCGACTTCCGCCTGTAGTTTTTCCATTTGCTGGTGGGGAAGGGTCAGAAATTCCTTCAGCAGGCCCAGGTGATGCAGGATTTGTAGCGTGGAAGGATGGATGGTGTCGCCACGAAAATCCCGCAGAAAATCGTCATGTTTTTCTGTCACCACCACGTTAACACCTGCCCGCGCCAGCAAATAGCCCAGCATCAACCCGGCAGGGCCGCCGCCTACGATGCAACAGTCAGTCGATAGTGTTTGGGTTAATGCCGTCTGCATAGTGAGTTCCCGGATTTTAAAAAAAAGCTTAGCATATGATAATAGTTATCATTATCTTTTTGGTGGGACGGATTGTGCTAAGCCACGAAGATATTTCACGGAAGGGAAGCAGGAATGGAACAGATAAACACTCTGCCCGGATGATTCTGTTTCTGCTTCGGGCAGCTCCCTTACCTCTGAGTGTTCAACCTGTTGCGGATGAGACATCCCCCTGAGATAGCAAGGATGTTGCCGATAGTCTGACCTTATTCTGTTGAGGGAGCCTGAGGCTTTATCTTTGGTCATTTAGACAGGTGGTCCGCTATGTGTGAGAAGCGGACGTTGAAAAATGAAAAGGGAAATAACCTTCTTCCGCTATTCCCTTATTTCAAAAGTCTGGCTGCTGCTTTTAAAGTAACCTGCCGCCTCTTTTCAATAAATGGCCCAACCTGTTCCTGTGCTTTTGACCTGTCCCCAGGATTACATACAACGCTCAGTTAGTAATGTCGGATCCTTCATTCTCAGCATGACCCTTTCTCCAGCCCGCCGCAAATTCAGACGGCGTCTGATATGCGGCGTATCCTTCGTGAGTGGTTCTGCGCCGGGCAGATACACCTATCAAATTTCCGCACGGTTAATAGAAAGAATAACCACGATTATCTGCTGCAAATCCACCCAATCCTGTGGATTTGTGGTGATATCCTGGACGCACAGGATAAATCATTTCTAATGACTTCAGGTGCGGCATGCGTCATCCATTAATATGCAGACAGCTGTTAGGCGGGCTGGTAACAACGTTACTGAGCGTATTTTTTGTCCCTTCCGCTCTGGCGCTTTCAAACGGATGCGCGGCTGTTAACGCCCTTTCAGGCTCAGCCTCCCTTTCTTTCTCAACAAACAAATACCCCGGCACTGACTTTGCCGCCGGCGATACCCTGTCCCTGAGCTTTACCGACAGCGGCGCGGCGGCAGGCGGTAACGTGATGACGTCCGACAGCGTGGGGATTTCTGACTATAACCAGACCAGTTTTCAGACGTATAACGCGGCAAACTCCGCCAGCAGCTCGCCGCACACGGTGACCCTGTCTGTTGCCTCAGGCAGCCTCGAAACGAATGGCTTACGCCTCAGGGCGACCACTTCGAATGGCCAGATAAGCAACCTGGTATTCAGCTGTACCAGCCTGGCAGTGTCATCAGGCGACTCCACTCTCTCGGGGCTGTCGCTCTCTTCAGGCACGCTCTCCCCCTCTTTCAGTGCCGGCAACAGCAGTTACAGCGCGTCGGTCGCCAACAGCACCGCCTCCGTGACCGTTACGCCCGTTGTCAGTGAAAGCCATGCCACGGTGACGGTTAACGGTAATGCGGTAACGTCGGGCTCGGCCTCACAGAGCATCAGTCTGACCGCCGGAAGCCCTGCCAGTATTTCTGTGGTGGTCACGGCACAGGACGGTTCTGCCCGCTCGTACACCCTCAGCGTGACGCGCGCCGAAGCGCCTCCGATTACGTCAGACAGTTCAGCAACGGTAGGCGGCAACAGCGCCAATAACAACATTCCGCTGAGCCTGAGCGGAAGCCCTGCCACCACCGTGACGCTCGTCACGCCGCCCGCGCATGGCAGTGCCACGGTCTCAGGGACCACCATGCTCTATACGCCGGCAGCTGGTTACTCCGGCAACGACAGTTTTACCTGGAACGCTGCCGGCAGCGGCGGGACGTCGGCAAATGCCACCGTGTCGCTTACCGTCAGTGCGCCTGTGCTGGTTGTAACACCAGGTTCAGGGGGGCTTCCGGCCGCCACGACCGGCAGTTTGTGGTCGCAGAACCTGTCGGCCTCCGGCGGCGCGGTGCCCTACAGCTGGAGTGCCGGGACGCTGCCGTCCGGGATCATGCTGAACGCCGCGACGGGGACGTTGTCCGGTACGCCTCTGGCCGCGGGAAACACGACTTTTCTGATAACCGTCACCGACGCTCACGGTGCCACCGGCAGCGCCAGCTACACCCTGACTGTCAACGCCGCGCCGCCTGTCGCCAGCGACAGTCTGGCCACAGTCAGCGCTAACAGTGCCAGTAACGTCATTGCGATCATTCTGTCCGGCGGCCCCGCATCCTCGGTCAGTATTGTGACGCCGGCAGCGCACGGCAGCGCCACCGCCTCAGGGACCAGCATCTCCTACACGCCCACGGCCGGCTTTTCAGGCAGCGACACTTTTAGCTATGTGGCCACAAACAGCAGCGGAAGCTCCACCCGTGCGCAGGTTTCCCTCACCGTCACGTCGTCCCTGCTGGCATTTTCTCCTCAGGGTGGCGCGCTGCCGGCGTCAACGACGGGCAGCAACTGGTCTCAGACGGTAACCGCCGCAGGCGGGACCGCGCCCTACGCCTACACGGCAACCGCTCTGCCCCAGGGTATCACGCTGGATCGTGGCACGGGCAGGCTTTCCGGCACGCCTGCCGCTGCGGGCAATTACACCTTTCAGATAACCGCCACCGACAGTCTGGGCGCCGGTGGAACCGTCAGCTACACACTTTCCATAGGTGTAGCCGCTCAGAACACACTGGCCATGCTGCCCGGGAGTGGTGCTTTGCCCCAGGGTAAAGCCGGACAGCCGTATGCGCAGGCATTCAGTATCACGGGTGGCCTGGCCCCTTACACCTGGCAGATAAGCGGCGCGCTGCCTGCCGGACTGGTGTTTGCCGACGGTCAGCTTTCCGGTATTCCCCGCAGCGCGGGCAGCAATACTTTCAGCGTGACGGCAACCGATGCTGCGGGCAGCGTTCTGCGAACCGGGTATACGCTGGTCGTTACCGCAGCTGAGGCGGTTGCGGCTGACCACAGCGTGTCACTCTACGCCGGTCAGTCTGTGACGGTCAGCCTCAGCGACGGGGCTTCCGGAGGCCCCTTTGCCGGAGCCCGGCTTCTGGATACACCGCCGGACGGTCTGGGAACGGCTGCCGTCCACACCGCCGGAACTGATTTTCAGATGCAGTTTACCGCCGCCGCGCAGGCCAGCGGAACGCTGGTGTTGCGCTATGTGCTCAGCGGCCCCGCCGGTGATACGGCACCCGGTCAGGTGACGGTAGCCATAGCAACGCGCCCAAATCCCGCCCATGACGCAGATGTCATCGGCATGGTGAGCGCCGAATACCAGGCCGCGCAGAATTTTGCCCGCGCGCAGTTACGCAATTTCAGTGACCGGCTGGAGCAGTTACACCGTGGCGATAACCTGCCGTCGGATATGAGCGGAATTCGCTTCAGCCTGCCCTCTGCCGATCCTGAGAGGGATGCCGACCGGAAGTTGTGGACCACGGCCATGCAGCAGCAGAAATCATCGCTGAATACTGACAGGAGCGGGATGCCAAATTCTTCCCCGCTGCCTTTTTCCGGAAAGGGGCAGCCCGGGAGACTGTCTTACTGGACGGGGGGCTTTGTTGACTTTGGCGGTGATCACGCGGAGGGCGTGCAGTTCAGCCATACTACCGTGGGGATCTCGACCGGTACCGACTACCGCTTCACGCCAGCGTTCACCGCCGGGCTGGGACTGGGGCTGGGACGCGACGTCAGCGATATCGGGGACAGCGGAACCCGGACGAACGGCCGGGCGTTCAGCTCAGCTCTGTACGGCAGTTACCATCCCGGCGCCAGTTTTGTCGATGGGCTGCTGGGATATGGCCTGATGGACTTTGACAGCAAACGCGTGGTCAGTGAAACCGGGGCGGAAGCCCGCGGCAGCCGTTCCGGGCACCAGATGTTCAGCTCGCTGACCGCCGGTTATGAATTCCGTTCGCCGGGCAACCTGATTTCACCCTACGCCCGCCTGCAGTATTACCGCACCTGGTTAGACGGCTTCAGCGAGACGGGCGCGGGGGCCTTCAGCCTGGCCTTTGCCCCGCAGACGTCTGCGCATGTCGATACGGCCGCCGGGCTGCGTGGTGAGCATGCCGTTCCGGCCCGCTGGGGCGTGCTGCGTCTGCAGGGCCGCCTTGAGTATGCGCAGACGCTCAGCGACAGCGGTAATGCACACGTAGGCTATGCCGATACCGGGAATGATACCTGGCGGGTGCCCCTTTATGAGCAGAGCCGTGAGACGATAACCGCGGGTGCCGGCATCGATTTTCTGCTGCCGGACGGCATCACGCCGGGTATCGCTTATCAGGGGACGCTGGGGCTGGACGCACAGCGCACGCGTGAGCAGATGGTGATGGTGCGCGTGAATATAGGCTTCTGACTGGATCTTAGCGGGTAATACTGTGGTACGCAGAATTCTGCCACTGCTGAGTTATTCCGGTCTGTCGGGCCGTCCTGATAAGCACGGCCCTCTTTTTATCAGCAAATGAGGTTTGCTATGCCTGTGATTCCGGAAGGGCCGGATACTGACGATGGGGTCAGTGACCGTCTTGATGAAGTGATGAAACAACAGAAGCTGATGGCCGTTTCCCATGCTGAATCAGAAACGGAACAACAACAAAAAAGGCAGAGAGCGGAGCTTGCAGATAACCGTAGCCGGTTGCTGAAGGCGGTGAAGGTTGAGGCACCGGACCTGGCTGCTCCGCTCTTTGAAAAACTCAGCGCACTTGCTTACGAAAACCACGACTTTGCTCCGCGGGAAGTTGTGGATCTCCTCAAGGCTCATAAAGCCAGGTTCAAGGATGAACCCGATTATTTTGATCTGGGCATTGCGCAGCGGGAAGACCTGCTTGACCGGATCGGATTCTACCGCGGGGTGGTCATCGATCAGTCGCTGAGTAATCCGGTTGAGGCCGGGTTTCGCGATGTCCTGATGAAACCCGGCGAGCAAAGCGAAGGCGAGCAGCGCCTGCAGCCGGCACATCTTTTTTATCGTAAACCTAACTTCTCTGGCTATTTTGAAAACTATTACACCGCCTCCGAGTCCGTGTTTCAGACGCAGAAAAACGGCGTAACCAATCTGAGCTTCTCGCTGGGCGTGGCCGCCGGGAAGTTCGGCAACAGCGCAGCGCTGGGCGTGGCGCTGACAAAATATGGCCGCCAGGAAGAAAGCAGCGGATTTGCGGGTAAAACAGTCTTTACCACCGCAAACTTCTACCTGCCTAAAATTGAGCTGTCCTTTGACAGCACACAGCCCTGTGCCAGCAGGGTATTTTGTGAGGCCTGCGAACGTGCGGTTGACGATCCCCTGAATGAACGGACGTGGCAGGATAAATTCCAGGATCTGAAAAGGGTGCTCGACGCCTTCGGACACTTCATTCCACTGCAGATTCTGGTTGGAGGACGTCTGTTCGCCACGGAGAAGAAACTGTTCGAGGGAACGGAAAAGAGTTCGAACTTCACGGACCGCTTTGGTGTGCAGGTCAAAGCCAGCCTCAGCACGGTTTATGCGGATGCCGAAATCAGCGGCGGTTACGAGAACAGTCAGCAGGAGGCGGTGAAGCATAAAGAGACCCGTGAAATGCAGACGCTGACATTCAATGCTATCGGGGGTGAAGGCACGGTTGTACAGGATGCCGCCGCGTGGGCAGAGTCGCTGTATGACTACCGGCGCTGGGCGTGCGTGCAGCGTGAAAATCTGATCCCGAGTATCGACGTCCTGCCTGAACATCTGTCACAGCTTTGCTGGGATGTCCTTGGAAAGTATGCTGAGGGCCGTAGCAAACAGGCCATATTATACGAAGATAAAGCTTACTTCCTGTTTTACGGAAAGTACGGCGAACAGATAGGCAGCCGGGCCCGGGATATATTCTTCAGCATTCTGAATCACGCCTTCGATGCGGCGGTCACGGTCAAGACCATTCCGCCAAGTGAAGGAGAAAAAGCCGTTCTCACCAAACCGGAAACGGTGACGACGCAGCTCTGGAGAATGACGGAAAACGGGCAGATTATCCTGCGGGCCACGGACAGGAAGATAACGCACGGAAAATCCAGCGACACCTTTTTCGCCTTAACGGCTGAGCTCCCTGCAGAAGCTGATAACCCGCTTAAGGATGATTATCCGGTCAGCCTCTGCCAGCTGAGCAGCGATCCTGCCCAGCTGTGGGATTACCCAGGGTCGGGTGAACTTATCTGCCGTGCGCTGGGTAATGACTACGTGCTTGATGCCTCCTCTGCGAAAAGCCTGTGCCTCAGAAAGCGTTCAAAAGCCAGCCGACTCAGTCACCTGTGGCATCTGGCAGAAATACCGGTCTACCTGGAAAGTTCGCTGGCAGACCAGTCCGGAGACGTGTGGGTGAAAATAGTCGCGGGAAAAAACGGCGGGGTCCTCTCGCTGTCAGACGCGGGATGTACCGGCGAACCGGATGTGGCCAGGACCTGTAACGTTGTCGTACAGCCGGACATCGGTGGTGAACATCAGCGGTGGCGTAAAGAAGATTCCGGGCGGCTTGTGTCTGCTCTGGGAGCCGGTGCGGACACTAATGCGCACGATTTAATCCTCTCTGCTGACGAAAGCTCAGGGCGCGTGCTCGCAAGTCCCTTTATGCCGGATCTTGCACAAAAATGGATCGTTGACGTCGAGGGAAAACTATCGCCTAAAACGGGCTCGCTCAGTGAAAAATTCATCACCTGCTTTGAAGCAAAAAGAGGTGGGGAAAGGGATTACGGAAGTGCTGTGGTACTCCGTGGTGAAGACAGCACTCTTCAGCAGAAATGGATTATGCAGGAATATAAAAGCGCGGAGTTTGAACCAAAACCGTATGCTTTAAATATTAACCGCAGTGTAAAGGAAGTTTGTCCAATTCATTATATTGACGAAGCGGAGTTACTGGTTGAAGGTCGTATTACAGGCCTGGAGTTTTTTATTACCAGGAAATCAGGCTGGGCGGATGAGTTTGCCTTACGTATGAAAATAACCTGCGGGAATGATGGCGAAATAAAAGAAATAATACCATCTTCCGAAATTAACAATGATAACCTGACGCCACTTTTTAAAGAATCCAGAAAAGTCCACATCTGCCAGGAGTTATTATATCTTCCGGAGTTGGGTGTTTACAGCGTCAGGCTGGATGAAAGCAATATGAGCGATTCAGTACGGATGCTCAGGCTGATGTATCGCCTGGAAAAAGACGGCCCCTGGTACAGCTTTGCGAACAATACTGCCCCGTACGAGCAGTCATACCTTACATCCTGCTCCCTGGATGTGGCGCTCTGCCGTGTACAGGTCAAACCCGCTGAAAGGATCGTCGCGATAGGAATTGATTTTGATCCACGAGGTCAGAAAATATCGCCAAAAACCCTCACCGGACCGGTAAAAACTTAACCAAAGCCGTTGATTATATAATGAAATTGGCGCTGCGTATTCCTGCAGCGCTTAAAAATTAAAATCAGGAGTTCCGATGGCGAACACCGGTCAGAAAATCACTGCTATCCGTAGCGCTATTGACGCATCAACGCCGAATTCAAAGACATTTGATGAATATCAGCTGGTTGAAATAATCGATAAGAACTATATAGATCTGCTAAAAATTCGAGGATTTGAAAAATTAGTAGGTAAATGGCATAAAGAAAAGCTGCCGTTTCTGGAAATTACGGGCGAACTGGAATTTTTTAAATGCCCCTACTGCGATCGGGCGGTTAGCGCAGAGTCGCTTCGAATCGATCACATTATCCCGTGGGAAGTGTATACCCGTTATAAAATCTATCTGGCGGCGAATAAAAAAGCAGGTGAAAGAGCGTCAAAACTCAAAAGAAAGATAATCCGGAAGGAAGCTGAAAAACAGCCGATGCAGGCAAGGAAGGGTAAAAGCACCAAGAAAAATCAGAATAATATAAATAAAAGTATTTTCGAGGAAGATTTATCCGATTCGCAATATTTTTCGGAACCTGAAGATGAACTGGAAAATATGTGTGAAAATATTTTGCAGATGAAACCCGGGGAAGAAGATTTTTGCTGGCTGGAGGCTTACTATGCCGCCTTCCTGTCCATTCCCGGAAATAAAAAAGGAAAGACAAGAAGTGGGGGGGTTAATGAGAAGGACTCAGGGGAAAATAAAAGTATAAATCCTGAATACACTGCTTACTTTAAAATTAATAATAAAATTTTCCAGCCAAAAGATTTGAGTGAACTCAAGAAAAAAGCGGCAAATAACAATGGAAATCTTGTCTTATGCTGTAACAGTTGCAATCAGGAAAAAAAAGGTGATTTTGAAGATGTCAGGGAATTTATAATCAGAGGTGGGAATTACAGTAAGGGAAACAACAAGCTGTGTAAAAAATTTGAAGATATAGAGTCGGTTCGAAAAAAAATTGATGTATTACATCATAGTGTCAGGGAAATTGTGGTTAAAAAAGAAAAATATGCACCCTACCCGTCAGGAGATGAGGTTAATGAAGAGATATTAAAATATAAAAAGCAAAAAAACAATTCAGGAATGGAAAACACTTTTATCGGTAATAATAAAGAAAAACTCAGCGCCATGGGTTTTGGACATATGCTCAGAGACCATTCCTCCGAGGTGAAAAATAAAGAGGAGCAATATCAGCGATTTATTAATCTCTTTATCCATTCCTACATGAACGCCGCGGCCGAAAAGTTTGAAGACGAAGGGCGCGTGGCCCTCGACTACTCTGGCAGGTACTGGCTGTCTCAGTCCCGGGCGTCAGGCGGCAGGGATAACACCAGAGATACGCAATGCAATAACGGCGCCTGTCAGGATGCCGAAGATAATGTGCAGAAAGAGGCTGCAGATACAACGGCCGCGCTGCGCTCCCTGACTCAGTCAGATTCCATCCTGGACAGTGCGATGACTGATAAAGAAGAGGAGGGGTTGAAGGCTCATCTACTCAAGGAGCTGACGTTGGAAAAATCAGATTCTTTCAAAGGATATGTCTGCTTTTACTGCCTGGGTGTTTATGAAGAATTCTGTTTTGAAATTGACCACATCAGACCAGAGATGAAATATAAAGGCAAAAAATATAAATATCAGGGTGATGATCACTTTCACTACCTGGCCATGACAAATTTTCCTTCTAATCTTATCCCCGTGTGCAAAAAGTGCAACGGAAGCAAAAGCGACAAAAATTATAAGTTCTTTTACCATAATGATTTTACTGAACTGGTCAAGAACAGACAAAAAACCAGGCACAGATACGGTTTCACTGACAAGCTGGACTCTTCAGAAGGTAATCTCATAACTTACCAGCAGGCTACAGTAAAGCGGATGAATTTACTGAATATAACGTCGCTCAGACAGTTCGACTTTGCTTTGCATGGTAAATATATAAAGGACCATAAGATAAATAATCCCGGACAGGTAACGGATGATAAAGGCATTATTTCCGGTGAGGAGGACTCCTGATCCCGCCTGAGAAAATCTGAAGCATAAATTCAGCGCTGCCCTGTGGTTATGCAACGGAGCTGAACAGCCACGCTGCTCCGGCACGCTCGCCGCGCTGACGAACGCCCGCCCGTTTCCCCTGCGAATTCAATCCCGCGGGCATGCTTTGCCGTCCTGATTTGTCAGGCGGCGTGGCGCTTTCCGTTATACCTGCCCGTGCCAGGCATCCACCCTGGAGTGCCTGGTCACGCCCGCTCGCCGCTTTTTTTTACGTTTTTCCCTTTAACATCAGTAAGTTAATTCTGATAACGGCCCGTTTCGCGCCCGGGCGCCCAGCAGTTTATTTACCGTCGTCCAGGTTATTTTCCCATATAGGGGATAATAGCCTGGAGAACCACGAGTCCCACCAAGGACGGTGGGCGATTTGTTTAAAGCGACATGTAAATTTCTTGACTTCATAATTATCACAAACCTCCAAAACCTTCCTTAAGCCCATCCCCACCTTAATGATAACTTTATATAATGGGATTTTTATAAATCGTTTCGTGAGACACATGCATTTCCTGATTATCGGGATAACAGCGTTTCAACCAGCCCTCTGGATATCTCCTCTCTTTCGTCAGGCGAAAGCGATAAACTGTGGCGTTTACGAACAGGAGGGCGGAATCCACCGGTTTGGTGGATAGTAGACATTACAGAAGAGTCATACCGATCGAACATTCTGGCGATATCATGCAAGGAATCACCTTGCTTATATCTGTCCCAGATAATCGCTTTCTGTTCTGGAGTGTAGTTACTACGTGTTCTTCGTTTCATGGCAACATCCTTCTCATTTAAGGATAGCGTTGCATCGACCCGTTAAACTCACAGTCAATAGCGGACGTTCATACTCAGGCCTGCCTGGTTTATCAAACGATATGTTTTTTACCGGGAGTCACCTGGATAAGAGGAATATCTTACGCTAAGCCTGTTTTTATACAGGCTAACTATCCACAGAAAATAACTAACGGTACCCGTTAGATCGCCTTCCTTGTTATCGAATTCCCACACATACATCCCACCCGGGCTGGTCATTCGCATATTGGTACAGTTCTGATGAACAAGAATTTTTGAGTGGGCGGAACGGCATGAATAGCAAAATATTCAGTCGAAGCCGCCATGCGTAACTGTGGCCTGATAGAGACTGCAATCATATCTTTGTCGATAGTATCTCCCAGACGGACTCCGGCATCATACCTGTCGGCAACGATATTACGAAAACCGTTGTTAGCATCCACCTCCAGTTTGATGTCCGGGTAGACCACTGCCCGAATATTTATTTAACTCTTAACATGCGCAGGAAATTCCATCAGTTTGAGCGGAGGGATTGATTCCCTGCAGGGGAAGGCCTTCGTCAAGCCAACCAGTAAGACCACCGATCATCTCTTTTACATGAAAACCCAAACCAGCCAAACGTACCGCTGCCCGGTGAACACCATTACAGTGCGGACCTGCGCAGTAGACAACAAATAAGGTATCGCCTGGAAATTCGGACATCCGCTCCTCAGTAATGGAACGAGTTGGAATATTAATTGAGCCTGGAACATGCGATATCGAAAATGCCTCATAACTCCTTACATCTACCAATACATAGTCGATATTGCCCAACTTCTGGCTTTGATGCACATCGGAACAATCGGTTTCAAAGGCTAAACGACGGCTAAAATGTTGCAGAGATTCCTGGGGCGTAGCGGGAGGTATTTCACTGATTAAGCCGGGCATAAGTAGTCTCTCTGGTCTGAAGGTGCATTGATTGTATTAAGCAGCTTGAGACTGATAAAGTGGCGTATCTGACAATAAGTGGTCATTTTCCGCCAATGTTAAATCAACCGGGTTTAGTGGATATTCTTGCCTATGACGGGCTTTGTACATTTGAGTTTGGTATTGCCGTAGAAATTTTTGGTCTTCCACGCCCTGAATTTAATTTTCCCTGGTATCAACACCGCATAGTGTCTGTTGATCCTTATCCAATGCAGGCAGCAGGAGGGATTCAGGTCGTGTCCAGTTTCGGACTGGAGGCTCTGAAGGATGCCCGAACCATTATTATTCCTGGCTGGCGTAATCGCGACGAAAGGCCACCTCAGGAATTACTGGACGCACTGTGTGATGCCTGCCATCGCGGAGCACGCCTGCTATCAATATGTTCAGGTGTCTTTGTTCTTGCCGCAGCAGGGCTGTTGGACGGGAAGCGCGCAACAACACACTGGAGATATACGGATGAACTGGCAGAGCGCTATCCCAGGATAACTGTTGATCCCAATGTTCTCTATGTCGATAGTGGCCAGCTCATCACATCGGCGGGTAGCGCGGCGGGTATCGATGCCTGTCTTCATTTGATTAGTCGTGATTACGGCATGCATGTTGCCAATATTGTTGCACGACGTCTGGTAATGGCTCCGCAACGTTCTGGCGGACAAACCCAATTTATACCTTCTCCCGTTGCACAAAAGCCTCGCGATGAAATTGCACCCGTACTTGAGTGGGTACTTCAAAATCTGGACAGTGCATTGTCGGTCAGTCAAATGGCGGAGAGAGCATTGATGTCAGAACGAACTTTTCTCAGGCGTTTCAGAGATGCGATGGGGACTACGCCGAAAGCATGGTTGCTGCAAATGCGAATGAACCTTGCGCGTGAATTACTGGAAAGTAGTAATCATAATAATGAGCAGGTTATGGAACGCTGCGGCTTCGGAACTATGGAAACTTTTCGGGCGGCGTTTCGTAAATCTGTTGGGATCTCACCTTCTTCCTACCGTAAAAATTTTGGAGGAACACGCACGGAATGAGTCAGTTTATCGGGTTCGCCCCTCGAGGTGATATCGCCTGACTAAGCTTGCAGCATTTTTAATCTGTAGATCCGCTTTTCGCTCATTGCCGCAGCATTCGCCTGAAGCGCATCTGTCCGGGCGCATAAATAAACGGGAATGTGAGCACGGGCATTCAGGTTAACAGTGATATAAAAGGCAAAACCGGGTATAGCCCGGTTCATCTTTTATTCAGCATTTCCCGGATCGTAGTGAAACTGAACCCGATTTATCAAACCTGAGTCAGCCCACCATCCACACAGATTTCTGCTCCGGCTATATAACTGCTTTCATCACTCGCAAGGAATAGGGCAGCATTTGCAACTTCTTCCGGTCTGGCCATTCTTGATAACGGAATTGCGCTGATTATCTCATTACGCAGCTCTTCGGAAGCTGCCTGCATCATCTCCGTATCGACAGGGCCAGGGGCGACAACATTAATGCGAATGCCTCGGGCGGAGAGTTCAGCTGTCCATGTGCGGGCAAAAGAACGAAGTGCCGCTTTACTGGCGCCGTAGACGCCATATCCTTTGGTACCAATGACATCGGCAATCGAACCTATCAATACTACACTCGCTCCCACTTTCATCAGGGGAAGTGCTGCCTGAAGAGCAAAAAGCGGTGAGCGTACATTCAGGCTGAAAGTCGCATCAAAATGTGCCGGGGTGACTTCATCAAGAGTCGAGTATTCCGCCATTCCGGCGTTGATGACCAGCACATCTATCTGGCCGGACTCCGCTTCTATCAACTCAACTATACGTGTCAGTTCGCTTATCTGGCTGACATCAGCACGTAGCGGCCTGGCATTGCCTTCTATGGTGTGGCCGGCTGCTTCTAACTCCTCGTTTCGGCGCGAGGTGAACCAGGTTGTTGCACCTTCACTGGCAAATCGCCGGGTGATAGCAAGCCCAATACCTTTTGCGCCGCCCAGTATCAGGGCAACTTTATTTTCTAACCTGTTCATCTGCAAACTCCGTCAGGGATGGAAAACAGATGATATAATTTTTATACTTAATAACAATTACGCACTTTGTTTATACCAGGTATCGCGGAGTATATCGCCATGAATCAGATTGACAGTAATAGCCTGACAGAAATAGGAAAAACCCGACCGGTCCTTGAGAACATAACCAATAAATGGTCGATTTTAATCCTTACAGTACTTTGTAGTGAACCCGTACGCTTCAATGAACTCCGCCGTCGGCTGGATGGGATTACGCACAAAGCCTTGTCTGATGCGCTTAAGCGGCTTGAGCGCAATGGGTTGGTGCATCGAAAGGTACTGCCTACTTCGCCAGTGAGTGTGGAGTACAGTCTTACAGCGCTGGCAAAGACGCTGCAGGAACCTTTTATTGCCCTGTACGAATGGGCGCTAAAACATGGGGCTGAAATGGGGCAGGCGCAGCTGGAATATGATACCAGGCATACGGAAGAGGTTTGCTGAAGAGTCGTAATGGTGAATAAAAGTGCGATGAACCGCTTAATTTTTCGGGCTTACGTCGAAAAATGTTCATTCCTGAAGCCACACTTCCTGACAGTGCCTGCTACGGCAGGCCATTCTTTATCAGAAGCGGCGACAGAGAGCATCTGGTCACACTTCCTGGACGCCCGCTGCGTTCCTGCCGCGACTTTATTACGGCCCTGTCCGGGCAATAAATAAACAGCTTTACATGCGAGCGCAGGCTTGCCCCGTAGCGCTGTTTGCAACATTCTGCTGTTTAATCATTACTTACCAACCAATCCAGCATGACCATCCTCCGGAACCATTACGTTTGTTCCTCGCGTTAAACAGCCAGAGAACTACTGCTATATGTCTGTTTCGCCGTGATGATGAAGGCTACTGATATTAACTGTTGGAGAAACTGAGTAGCTGATGATATGTCCGGGGAACAATTTGCTATGCTTTTACTGAAGGAACAGTAATTGATAAGCGAATTTATTGTACCCTTAAATTTATTTACAGAGTGTATGCATATTATAATTTAAAGCATTCTGAAGAGCAGAGGTGAACAGATCTTTTTTACATTCCAATATTTGACTTCATTTTTCTCATAATTTTTGACTACATTATCGGGGTTAGCGGAGGCACCAGGAACGAAATCAGCAGGCACCTGAACGGCTTTACTCCCTGAGGATATATAGTAATATTTCCCGGCATCAGGGATCAGGGATGAGTAAGAGCTTTTAATAAATTCTCCGCCATTTATTATCTGCGACACTGCATAAGTAACTCCTGGTTTAATTTTAACAACCACTATGTTTCCTTTAGCTTGAAAAACATTCGAGTCAAGTTCATGGCGATCGGACATATCATAACAACTATATTTACTGTCATAGGTATAGGAACCCAGGTAGATAGTGCCTACATTCCCCTGACTGTTAAGAACATACAACGTAGCAGCATCACTTCCACTGTAGTTTTTATAATCCAGAGGTAATACTTGAGCACACCCTGCGATTCCTGCAGAAACTACGAATAAAATAGCGGTTTTAATTAGTTTCATAGCGGCCTTTATAAGATGTTATGCCTTGCGCAATTTAAATATAATAATGTGTAAACAGAGGGTTTATCGGCAGTATTTGAATTTTCTTCAATTATTTTATTACCGTTCCTCTGCTTAGCGCGGTTATTATTCTCTGAATAACTGATGGCAGTTGCATCCATCGTTTGAACTTACAGCTCTAAACGGACGAGGCCGCCTGCGTCAGGCTGCCCTGTGCCAGAAGCGGACATTACCACTTAGCCACTACAACGCCGATACACAGAAGGTACACCAGCGCTGTAACGACTCAGCCGGGGAGATTTCCGGCTGAGAAGGGGGATTAAATACTCAGTCCGCCGGCGATATCGATAACGCCGCCGGTAATATAGCCGCCTTGCGGGCCCGCCAGGAAGACGACCATGGCGGCAACCTCTTCCAGCGTGGCGATGCGGCGGATAGGGTGAAGATCCATCAGCGATTCCGGAACCGATTCGCCCAGCGCCTCACGCGACATTTCCGTCGGCATGACGCCAGGCTGGATCACATTCACCGTGATATTTTTTCTGCCGAGATCCCGCGCCACGCCTTTTGCATAGCCCACAATAGCCGCTTTCGTTCCGGCATAGTCGGCGGCCCCAGTAAAGGGAACATGGCCGCCCAGCAGCGAGCCGATAAAGATAATTCGGCCTTCCGTCGACAGCACCTGCGCAGCGGCGCGGGTAACCGCGACGGGCCCCATGACGTTGGTTTGCCACTGCCGGTCGAGATTTAAGGTATCAAGCTCCGGGTCGTCCACCGTTTTACCCTGAACCGCGATGGCGGCGTTATTCACCAGAATATCGAGCTTGCCGAGTTGAGAAACCACTTCTTTAACCAGAGGTTGAGCGGCGGAAGTATCGGCCTGATCGCTCTGAATGGAGATAGCGCGCACCCCTTTTGCCCGCAGTTTTTCCACCACGGCTTCAGCTTTTATGCTGGAAGCCACATAGGTAATCGCCACATCTGCGCCCTGATCGGCGAACTGCCCGGCGATAACCGCGCCCAGACCGCGCGATCCACCTGTCACCAGCGCCACTTTACCCGTTAACGATTTCTGCATAACAAAATTCCTTCTGTAAATGAGTTACCCAGTTATGGGGAATTTGATATTTCATAACAATCATTACGTAATGAACGTTATGTAATTAGACTTCTGCCGTCAAGAGATTTAATATCGACCGTTATGAAATGATGAGGTCAGGTAATGGGTCGTAATCGCGAATTTGATGTAGAGCAGGCGCTGGATGCGGCGCTGGGCGTATTCTGGAGCAAAGGGTATGAGGGCGCGTCCTACTCAGATTTAACCAAAGCAACCGGAGTGGAGCGTCCTGCGCTGTATTCCGCCTTCGGTAATAAAGAGGCGTTGTTTCTGCGCGCGCTGGAGCGGTACTACGCTCATTATCTGAATTTCTTTCCTGCCGCGCTGGCACAACCGACGGCAAAGGCAGTGGCAGCATACGTTCTGCGTGCCGCAGCGAATTTGCAAACCCGATATCCCGAGCACACTGGCTGTCTGGGAATCAATGGCGCGCTGGCTTGTTCCGACGATGCGCAGTCGATCCAAAAGGCGCTGATCGCTGCGCGCGAAGAGGGAGAAGCGAAGCTGTGCGAACGTTTCGAACGGGCGAAAGATGAAGGCGATTTGCCACCGACGGCTGATAGTGCGGCGTTGGCTGCATATGTGTGCGCGGTGCTGCACGGAAT
Organism: Erwinia sp. MMLR14_017; assembly: GCF_033657285.1. Taxonomy (NCBI): domain Bacteria; kingdom Pseudomonadati; phylum Pseudomonadota; class Gammaproteobacteria; order Enterobacterales; family Erwiniaceae; genus Erwinia; species Erwinia sp. MMLR14_017. The sequence continues at coordinate 108,184 of NZ_JAWVWP010000009.1, forward strand.
GGCTATCCAGGCAAAAGCGGGATTTGGCCGGGACAAACTTGAAGCAATCATTAACCAGGCGTTAGCTGGCTGGCCTGCATAATTGAAGCGTTTCCCGGATAAGGCTAAAGCTAGCTCACTGACATATGTAAATCCTCGTTTGAAATGTCTGAAGCCTACTATTTAGACCACCTCTGCAGGCGTGTCGGCGCTCTGATACTTTTCCATGCGATTCTGCTCCCGGACGACATCACTGACCAGCACATCACGACGACGGAGCAGAGCTCTGAGATGACGTATCTCGGGGGGCCGGGGCATCCAGCGATGCGGTTTTTTAAGCAGTGCATAGCAGGCCAGCATATACGCATCCACCTTATCCGTTTTAGTCAGGATGCCCATCCCGCGGGCAAAATCCCGGCTGCGGTGCGGATTGGCCAGAGACACATGCCCACCGGCGTCATGCAGCGCCGTTGCCAGCTGTTCGTGGTAGACACCAGTTGCCTCCATCACAAAGTGAATATCTTCCGGCCCGCAATGCTGACGCCTGAGCCAGGCGAAGATAGCGGGTGAAGCATTGCTATCATTCTTAATCTTCTTCGTTTTAATGCGCCCCTGTATGCCGTCATACAGCATGCACAGGTCAAGGGTGCGCTTACTCACATCAATACCTACAGGAAACATACTTTTCCTCCTCTCACATTGGCCGTCACGCCTGTTCGCCTTGTTCATACGGAGTCGGGCTCCCGGTAACCGTTCAACATACTGTGCTGGCGTGAAAGGGGAAGCAGAGGGCCATTAGCTGCATAGCAAGATTCAGTTGTTGATTCAACTGATCTTCAGGGCGGGGCCGGTCGCATTCTGCTTCCGTGTGGTGGTAGCTAATCACTACGTAATTTTAGATACAAGGGCGGGGGATGGGATTGGTGGAACCTGTCAATGCAGGGCGACTGCGCCGCGCTACCGGCGACATTAACCAAAGCGATATACAAAACTATCTCTGTCGCTTTCATGCGTTTGCGCGCATAAGACCCCCAGGTAGCCCAGTTGGTGATTTTGAATTTTTGTTTTGCCACGTGATACCACCTGAAGGTCATGAATGTGATGATCTGATCCTGATTACGGCCAAAAGTTCGATTTATTCAATAAAGCCGATGACCTGCTGAGAGTATATCCTCTGCTATGGTTCAATTATTTAAAAAACAACGGAAAAGTGAAATTAGTCAGCAAGTTGATTGATTTACCGACCCGAGAAACACAGGAATAATAGAGGGTTTATTGCATTACAATTATCAATATTTCATTTTGTGAATTTTTTCATGGCTTCTGCTTTATGGACTGACTTTTAAATAGATAAAGTAGGGTGATGGATATTAAGTATTTATGGCTTTGCATTAATTTAAAGGTTGATACTATTGGGTAGTTCACCCATCTAGTGATGAGAAACTGTGACACATTACTTAAATATGTCACAGTTCCGCTATTTAAAACCAAATTTCCGTTTGCACACCAAAGTTCCAGTTACCACCTGAGGTGAAGCCAGCACTGCCGAAATCATCGTTCACAGCATAACGATCTAATTCTTTATCCCAGTTCATATAGGTCACAAAGAAACGAATTTCAGGTCGTGCTTTGATATCGAACACGTCACCAACTTTGAATGTCGGGGCAAACGTCAGTTTATAGAAATCGCCTTTAACTGACTGATAAGCGTCAATGTCTCCGTTATTATTATAGGTTCTTCCATTAGGATTAAGATCCATATACTGCCACGAGGCTTCGTAAAGTAAGGCGAAGTTCTGTGTAATGGCCTGGGAGGCACGAAGGTTGAATGTTGCCCAGTCATAACGGTCGCCACTGCGGTAACGATCCTCACTATGTTGTGCAATCACCGACGGCGCGATTTCCCAGTTTTTCGACACCGGCAGAATGCCGTACGAAGCGAACCTGACAGACGTTGCATCCCGGGTCAGATCACCATCGCTGCCTGGTTGCCGCGCTTCTGCGCCGAGACCCTCACCGAACTGCAAAGCACTTTCAGAACTGCCCGGCAATACGCCATAGAACCGCTCTTTATCATGATAAGCCAGCATCGCGTAATAGCCGTGCTGCGCGGTATTGTCACTGCGCAGGGCATAGCTGCCGGTGGTGGAGGTGTTGTCTTTCAGCTCATCGTTACCCTGTGCTGCCATGCCGGTCAGCATCAGCTGCCAGTTATCATAGAAACTGTTGGCGGTGAGCATGACGTTTTGCACATCGTTGTCGTTATAACGGTCACTGCCAAGATCGCCAAAATTGCGGGCATAAATGGAGAAATCGTTTTTGAAGTGTGGTGTCCATTGCACGTCATTAATCCCGCCACCTGTACCGCCGAGGAACATAATGTCGCTGTCAGTGAAGTGGATATCAAAGTTATCCCTGTCGAACCTTTTACCTGCCCAAAGGGTAGCGTTTTTAACAGGCCCGCTAAAACTCGGTAAGTCCGTCATTTCGACATAAAGTTGACGTACATTCAGATGATGACTGTCGTTATCCTGAACCCACGGGTCAGGGTTATTCGCCCCGTCGGCCAGCATCGTTTTAAAACGTGCTTTCGAGCCGTCATCAAATTGAAGATGTTTGATGAAGCTTAGTTCTACGTAATTATCTTTTTCATTCCCCAGTCGTCCGACATGGGCGTCGCCCCCTATTGAGCTGGCCGGAGATATGCCCGGCCCGCCTCTTGCGCCGCGCCCGTTGCCATTAATTAACATCCCGGAGCGGGCATAACCGGAAAACTCAAAACCATTATCTGCCGGGGTGCTCTTAGCTGCTGCCAGTGTAGTGTCATCAATTTTTTTACCGGTTGCCGCAGTCTGTGCTTCTACAGCGGATGTACGGTTTTCAAGTTGCTGCACCCGATTCTCAGCCACTTGTGCACGGCTATCGGCGTCACGTGTTTGCTGTTCTGCCTGCGTGACCCGTAACTGAGCCTGTCTGGCATCATGTTCGGCCTGATTTAATCGCTGTTCCAGTAAAGCCAGACGCTGCTCCACTGTTAGTGTATTTCCGGCCGCAAAGCTGATTGCTGGTGATGTCATGCCAATAAAAAAGCATGACATTCCTGCGTAAATTGTCGTTAGACGCATAGGAAACCTTTATTATTATCAGAGGTGAAGATTGAATGGTTTTTTTTTATCTCAAAGGTTATTCACTGTTTGTGGCTGAACCTTCTGTCCGGAACTAATTTCGTCGTCATTTTTTCTTTTATCCAGCTCGGATTTAATTTTCTCGTAATTATCATCGAGCCGGTAATAGCGACCTATCCAGAACATTGAGCAAAGGATCAGGCCAGCTGGGATATACAGATAACAGGCTTTGATGGCCAGAAGTGCGTGCGGATTTTGCGCATGATTGGCGACATAACCGCCAGCAGAGAGCAGGATGCCACTGATTGCGCCCGCGCCCGCCATGGCAACTTTACCCAGAAAACCGTTGATGGATGTCAGAATGCCCGCAGTATTAATACCGGTTTTCCATTCACCATAATCGACAGGATCAGCCTGCATTGAAAAATAGATTGCCGTGCGTTGTCCGGCACCAACAGATAATATCGTAGCCCCTGCCAGCAAACCGGTAATGGCGCTGCCGGAGAATATCATGATGATCATGCCTGCTAAATTAATCGCACAGGAGAATAAATAAACATGGCGTTTCTTCATTCTCGCCGCCATAAATGGCACGGTTAATGTGCCTAATAACGGAACGAAGGTTGAAATACCGGCAGCCACCGCCGTGATATTCGGATCACCGACATAATAATTAAAGAAATAGACCAGCGCTCCGGTCTGGAAAAAGAAAGCGCCCCACATCAGGAAAATATTCACGGCAAAAACAAACCACGGACGGTTGTGTCGCAGACTGGTCCATGCCCGTTTAAGGGTCATTCTTTCGTTCTGCACGTTGATGCTTTCTTTAACGTTAGCAAAGCTCAGTAACAGGAAAAGGATGGCAATCCCGCCGAAGATCATCGCGGTATACAGGAAACCGGACTGCTGATTGCCATTGCCGAGCGAATGCACTAGCGGCAGAGTAGCGACGGCGACAATGGTTGAGCCAAGGGATCCCATGACAATACGTACTGCGGAAAGCGTGGTACGTTCTTTCGAATCATTGGTGATAAAGGGCAGCATAGCGCAGAAGGGGATATTCACCAGCGTATAGAGGAATGACAGGCACAGGTAAGTCAGGAATGCATACCAGAGTTTGCCGGTCAGGCCGAAATCAGGGACATAAAATGCCATTACGCACAACAAACCAAAGGGCACCGCGCCAATCAGCAGATAAGGGCGGCAGCGTCCCCAGCGAGTGTAAGTATTGTCGATCACCAACCCCATCAGGACATCGGCGACGCCATCCACCAGACGGGTGACTAAGAACATCAGCCCGGCATAATAGGCGGGTAGCCCCAGAATGTCGGTATAGAAGAACATGAGATAGAGCGAAATCATTTGCCAGACGAGGTTGCAGGACAAATCCGCGATCCCATATCCCAGGCGTTGCCGCCATATGGAAAATGTCGTGTTTTGCATAATTTATTCTCTTCAGGGTGGAGGTTATTGTTATATTTTAAAAGGTTACAACCCGTATTTGCGAATGAAATAAGCGGGGGTACAGCTCCATGCATGACAGTAACTGTTAATCAACTTACTACCATACGGGGAAAAACCAGGGCGTTTCGGGTCGTATAATTCCCAGAACGTATCGGCACCGGCCTGAACCATGCCGCCCCAATATTTTTTTATTTCCTGTACTGCGCGGCCTGTTTCGCCCACGCTTATCAGCGCATCAATGAAATGGTGCATCATGTAGGGCGTATTCATGCCGGTTTCCGGTTGTGTCCTCAGCAGATTAGACATGACTCGCGCCCGCAATGCGTTTTCACCGACCCCGGCGAGTACCAGCCAGACCTGAGAGGCGCAGGAGATTTGCCTCTGTGCGCCGCTGACAAAAAAGCCTTTTTCTTCATCCCACAGCTCACGTCTGGCTGCGGCATCCAGATAACGGATCTGCTGATTCAGCCCGGTGACTTTGTCATGATCGCACCGCTGTGCCAGTTCAAGGCCTTTTTTAAGGCAGTAAATCAGCACACCCTGTGCAGGGGCCTGTTTATTCAAAGATTCATGCCAGTCGATAAAGGCCCACCAGTCCTCACTGTCGCGCAGGATGCCATTTTCGCCGACACGCTCAAGGGCCAGTTCAATCTGGCGCAATGCAGTTGGCCAGAGGTCATTCAGGGTCGTCAGGTCGTCTGTTGCAGCAACGTAGTCGGCTAGCGTGGCGACAAAAAACAGGGCGTAATCGAGCAAAAACGTATCGTCTGCAATGACATCGGGCTTCATAAACAAATTCGAAGAAACCATTCCATCTTCGCGTGTGACGCCGGCGAACAAATACAGGCAGCGCCTGACCAGATCGTTCTGGCCGTAGGTCTGGTAATTCACCTGCGCCTGTAAGCGTAAATCACCGAGCCATAACCGGCGGTCGCGTTTCGGTCCGTCCTCAAATACGTCCTGCATGCAATTACGCAGGGTCAGTACGCTGACCTGATCGATATGCTCCAGAAGGGCATCCGGGTGATTGAGACTGACCAGTGTGGAGGGATCCGCTGACGTCACCGTGGTGAGATGAATGTCACTAAGCCGCAGTGTAAATTTCGCTGACGTTGATATCACTTTGATTTTGACGTAGCGACAGCAATAACGGCGTGGCAGGCGGACCAGCTCCGGCAATACATCCAGATAGATATCTTCCTGCTGCAACCAGCTGCTACTCAGCCAGCCATCATAATCACTGAAGGGTTCGGCGACTTCCGCGGGGGTTTCACCAAAAATAAATTGCAGATGTGCAGGGGCGTCAGGCGGGCTTCCGGCGGCCTCACAGCGCAGGCCGAAGTAACCGACGCAATGCATACCGAAATCGACAACGATTTCTTCCCCCGCTGCAAGTTCCCGGTTTGCCAGACTGGCAGGCGCACCGCAGATTTCGGTACGCCATCCGTGGACCTGTGACGCATCGGCGACCGCTTTTACCAGACTGACTGCCGCACAGTGGCTCTGTTGTAATCTAGGTACGAGGTTGGCTGCGGTAGACAGAAAATGGGTGTTGCGCTGAAAAATCACTTCACTGTTTCTTTGAATTCCCTGGGACATGCCAGATTCCTGATCGGTGTTATTGTGGCATTCAGTGTGCGCCTGACGGGATCGGCCAGCTATTCTGTGATTGCCAGCCTGACGGCAGAAATGGCAGCCTGGGTGGGGTAGTTACGGCGATGTTCACAAATTTCGAAAACAGATTCGCCTCCCTGAGGGCAATGATTTATGTTGACTGCCTGACCGGATTTGCGAACGATAAGAGATAGCGTCCCTATGGAAAAGCTCAGAGTTGAAGCCTATTTTCCGTCAGTTGATGAGAAACTGTCGGTCTATTCCAGTGACCCGGAAGATAATAACAGTGAGCATTGTCATGATTTTAACGAACTGGTGATTGTGGATAGCGGACATGGTCTGCACGTGATTAATGGCAAGCCCATTTTTATTCAGGAAGGGGATGTTTTTTTAGTCAGCGACAATGACTACCATTTCTATGATGAGCTAGGCACGCTGAAGCTGATCAACGTGCTTATCAACCCGCAAACTAAGTTCAATTATCTGACCAACACCGAGGGATTACTCTCCCGCTTTTCAGCCAGTGAAGGCGGCCATTACGGTTGGTTATTGCCTGAAGTAAAAAATCATTGCCGAAATCTTGTCGGCCAGATGTTTGCCAGCACCCCTGGCCGTGATCAGGGAATCTGTGCACTGAAGCAGGAAGGGCTTTTTTTTCAGCTGATCATGAATCTGGTGAATCAACAGGAAACTGCGCATCGTAATCACACTCAGTACAAACTGCATCGTCTACTGCGTTATTTGCAGGAACACTGTTTTACGGAGATTAGCTGGACGTATGTGGCGGACGAGTTTTTGCTGACGCAACGAACGTTGTTTCGTCGCATAAAGGAAACCACCGGTATGACGCCTGAAAACTACCTGAAAAGATTACGGCTGGTTTCGGCAAGGGTAAGAATAAAAAATACCGAAACCTCTATCACTGATATTTCATACATGTGTGGCTTTTCAAATAGTAATCACTTCACAACCTCATACAAAAAGGTTTTCGGGTTGACACCTAGTGAAGAACGTAAAGGAAAATGAATACTACGCCGATGTATAAGGGGACCGCCTGGAAAACGAACTCTATGGTCACTCCCGTTTTTGCAACACCAATTTTGACGGGCCTGCATACGCCGTTCTGGGCGTACTGAAACCAGTCACAACCCTGCGTACGGCACCATGCAGAAACGTCTTTATCATAATCAAAGGTCCACAGATTGCCAGTCTCTTCGTGACTGTGCAGAACAAAGCTACCGATCTGCCGACGCAATTCAGACAGTGCACCTGTTACGGTGCCGTTCATCACAGTCAGGTGCCCGCCAATGCCGTGGAGCTGCGTGGACAGATCGTTCAGAGATTCACAAATAAACAGCCACTGGCGGTTGCTGGTATCTTTCAGGACCCAGTAATCGGGTCAAATACGTACAAGCACAGAACCGGTCCTGCATTACAGGCACGGGACAGCGCCTCATTATCAAATGTGCGCAGATCGCGCTTAAACCGGACCACCTGAAGCATAATCCAGCATCCAGTTTTAATTTAAGGGCTCTACGCCGCCTTGTCCCGGTAATAGTCACAGTAGGGCGATACGGGACACTCTGTGCAGCGGGGGGAGCGGCTTGCAGATGTTGATGCCGACGGCAATCAGCCATTCATGTGCGTGTTTTTTAAACTCCGCGGGCGTAACCCTGGTCGAAGCAACAACGCTTGCAGACAGGGCGGTCTTTTCTGCGTTTAACGCGCAGCTTGAGCCGGGACATAAAGCTGCGCTGGACCGTCTGCTGGTATCTGAGGGTGAGCAACTTTCACGGCTGGCCTGGTTGCTCCAGCCTCCGGGGAAAATTAATGGTAAAAATGTCCTGCAACATATCGACCGGTCAAATTCGATTGAGTCGCTGGCACTGCCTGGCGACATTGCGCTTTCCGTTCACCAGAACCGGCTCCTGAAACTCGCACGCGAAGGCAGGAAAATGAGTAGCCGCGACCTGGCAAAATTCACGGATGTTCGCCGTTATGCCTCGCTGGTTTGTGTCATATCGGAAGCAAGGGCCACCCTGACAGACGAAGTTATTGAGCTGCACGAGCGTATTCTGGGGAGTCTGTTCAGCAGGGCAAAACGCGCGCAGGCCGAACGACTCCAGCAAATGGGAAAGCTGATTCAGAGTAAGCTGAAGCAATACGTTACCGTCGGGCAGGCATTGCTTAACGCCAGAGAGTCCGGTGAAGATCCCTGGGCCGCAATAGAAGACGTTCTTCCCTGTCAGGAATTCATCAACAGCGTGGAAGAGTCGCGGTTCCCGTCACGTAAGGACGTTGCATCTGATCACAGAAGAATACAGTACGCTGCGTAAATACGCCCCCCGGATGCTATCCGCGTTGCATTTCATGGCTGCACCCGCCGCAATGCAACTCTGTGATGCGCTGGATACCGTCAGAGAGATGTATCGAAAACAACTCCGAAAAGTACCGCCTTCCGCGCCAACCGGGTTCATCCCTGAAAGCTGGAGAAAGGTTGTGATCACCTCCTCCGGCATTGATCGTAAATATTACGAATTTTGCGTGTTGAATGAACTGAAGGGAGCCTTACGTTCTGGTGACATCTGGGTAAAGGGATCTCGTCGCTACAGGAATTTCGATGATTATCTGATCCCGTCTGGTGATTTTGAAAAATCACTCCGGGATAACCAGCTACCCCTTGCTATTCCTACCGATTGCCATGAATACATCGAAAGTCGTATGCCACTTCTGGCATCGCGCCTGGAGGAAGTGAATGCGATGGCGCTGGTCGGTAATTTGCCCGATGTTGATATATCGGATAAAGGCGTGAAAATTACCCCGCTGGATAACAGTGTCCCTTCAGCAGTATCCCTTTTGCCGATCTGGTTTATGCCATGCTGCCTCACCCTAAAATTACTGAAAAACTGGATGAAGTGGACGGCTGGACCGGTTTTATCAGCCATTTCACCCATCTCAAAAATCATCACGTCAGACCTAAAGACAGAAAGTTGTTACTGACCACCATCCTGGCCGATGGCATCAATCTTGGGCTGACAAAATGGCTGAATCCTGTCCGGGAACGACCAAATCGTCCCTTGAGGGTATTCAGGCTTGGTACATCAGGATAGAAAGAGCCATTCATTCTCTGAAGCGAAAAAGGATCCCATTAAATGAACAGCTGATTTCTCATCTGTCCCCGCTGGGATGGGAGCACATCAACCTGAGTGGGGATTACGTCTGGAGAACAAACCTCAAGCTGGGACAGCGGAAATACCGTTCGTTACGCTCAGTAGATAGCAGCCTGTACAAAAAACAGGCTTAGTGTAGGGTATTTCCCGTTTTCCAGGCGGACCCCATTAGTTAAGTAACTGTCTGATATATATAAACATGGGGTTGTACGTCGGAACCGCCGAAATTTCCGTGATGCATAATTTTGGCGTTCAGCGGCCTGTACGTAAGACCGACGTCAATCGGACAGCAAAGAAATAGCCGATTAGAGCGGGAAATCACTTATTGCAATGTCTCAAATAGCTGGTACGGATAAATTCTCACTCATGGCTCCATAATCGTACACATAAGCACACACCAAACATGCTTCAAAAATCGACTAATTCGTAGTGCCGGAAATTTCGGCGGTTCCGGCACAGAACCCCTGTTACCAAAGGCGCTGGGGTAGCGTTCCACTTTATGCGACAGAGTAAGTCAGGAAAGGGCGCTACCACATGCAGAGGAGAAGTGCCAGTATCTGAATCAGGCGGTGCCGGAGACTGCACAGGCCTTAAGACCACATCAACCTCACTCAAAACGGTAACAGAGGACACATGTATGACCTTTCGCAACGGCCTTAATTCGCTTCTTCGCCCTGAAAATTCCGTACTGGTTCTGATTGATCACCAACCTTACCAGCTCACCAATCTGAACAGTCACGATCCGCACGCGGTGGTCAACAATTCTACCGCCCTGGCGAAAGCCGCCAAAGTCTTTGGGGTTCCGACAATCCTGACGAGTGTGATTTCCGAACGTGGCGGTCTTATTTTTCCGCAAATCACTGACGTATTCCCCGGCCAGGAGGTGATAGACCGGACGTTCATCAACACATGGGAAGATCCAAAAGTGGTAGATGCTGTTAAGGCGACGGGTCGCAGGCAACTAATCATCGCCGGGCTGTGGACCGAAATTTGTGTCGCGATGCCGGCAATCCAGGCCGCCGGTGAGGGCTGGGATGTGACAGTGATTACTGACGCATCGGGTGCAGTCTCGGTCGAGGCGCATCAGGTAGCCATACTCCGTATGACCGAAGCCGGGGTAAATATGATGACCTGGATGGCGCTGGCAGCGGAGTGGCAGCGCGACTGGGCCAGGACGGAGAGTGCCGCAGAACTGAATAAGGTGTTCATTCAGCACTCAGCGGGTAGCGGTATTGCATACTTATGGGAGCAGCAACTGCTCAATACCCCGATACCGGGCAACACAGACTGATGCGAGGGGGGAAGCCGGATCGTCCTGGATGTGCCTTTATCGATTGATGGCAGCGATCCGCACGGACTCACTAAGACAGAGGCAGGTGACGTCAACACTGGCCTCATTTTTTCCTTCCGGCTGAACCCTTCTTTATCGTAAAACCGTCCGAAGCAGCACATCATATCTGCCTTTCGTGCAAGGTCGATTCCGCTGCGCATCAAGGCGCTTAATAAATGGACACTCCTGTGCCAACTGGTAATAATGGAACCCGGCTGTTCCAGGCACGGCAATGCCTCAACAGGGGACACTACATGGACATTGATGAGCTACTCACCTTCGTAGAAGTCGCTGATACGGGTGGAGTTTCGCCTGCTGCACGCAGGCTCGGTGTTTCCAAATCCATTGTCAGCCGACGGCTCGCCCGGCTTGAAGCAGATCTTGGCGTCCAGCTTCTGGTGCGGACAACCCGCGGTGCCGCTCTCACGGAAGCGGGAAGCACATTTCGGGATTATGCCGCCAGAGCATGCGCCGAAATTGAGGCAGCAAGGGAAACCCTCCTCCCGGCCGGCGAGCTTCATGGCCGTTTGCGGGTGGCCGTATCGCTTTCTTTCGGTCCTGTGCACTTCGCCCCTGTCCTTGCAAGAATGGCGCTAAACCACCCGCGACTCCATATTCATCTCTCCTTTAGCGACCAAATTGTTGATCTCATAGCAGAAGGTTTCGATTGTGCCATTCGGGTGGGCTACCTGCCGGATTCTAACCTGATGGTAAGGCGCGTCGGGCCGATTTACGGAAAACTAGTGGCGAGCCCGGACTACATTAAGGTGCACGGTGCGCCTGAAAACCCGGAAGAGCTGGTTAATCATCAGGCCCTGATGCAGGGAACGGAAGCCTGGAAGTTTATAGATGGTGAGAAAATTGTGACGGTGAATCCTCGTGGGCGTTTCAAAGCCGACAACGCGACAGCCCTCGCCGCTGCCGCAATAGAAGGACTCGGCATTGCCTGGCTTCCTGATGGTGTGACCCGTCCCCACCTGGTCTCGGGCGCACTGGTGTCGATAATGACACGCTATCCACCGCCGTCGGCCGGCGTATATGTCGTTCGTCCACCGGGTCAGCATCCGGCGCAGAAAGTCAAGATCCTCACTGACATGCTAATCGCGTGTTTTAAAGGCTATGAGTAATAGAGCGCCCTCACTGGCCGGATAGTCGGCCCTGATGCCCAGTCTGTCCGGCTCCTCTCTGAATTATCCTTGGTCATCCAGACTTTTACGTCACTACTGTCAGACATTTTTGCAGGTCTAACGTCCGCTCCTCGCTCATAGCGGACCTGGCCTCGCCTTAGTCCGCTTTGTGCCAGGAGCGAACAGCGAAATATTTTACCCTAAGCCTGTTTTTATACAGGTTACCCTCCAAAGAGAATAACTAACGCTACCCGTTCGTTCGCCTTCCCTGACTGTTAAACAGATCCCGTTTATGGCAGCAACCCTCTCCTTTAGAGAATTATGTGGTAATCACTCTGATTCTCTTTGCGGGTATCGCAGCGCACTGATAACTTCAGAAAGTGCCGGAGCCATCTGGCGCCGGTTGGCATAATAAAGATGATAGCCCGGAAAATGGGGCCACCACTCTTCAAGCACCGCTATTAACTCTCCTGATGCAATATAGCTTTGCGCCAGATCCAGCGGAATATAGGCAAAACCCATGCCGTCCAAAGCTGCCTGTAGCATAAGATAGGTATTGTTAAAAACAGTCTGTCCCTGCACACGCACAGATAACTTTTTTCCGTCTTTCTCAAAGTCCCACGCGTAAAGTCCCCCGCGTGTCGGCAGCCTCAGGTTAATACACTGATGCGCAGTCAAATCACCGGGTATTTCAGGCCGTTTTTTTCCGTTAAGGTATTCCGGCGAGCAGACCACCGCCATGTGAAAGTCAGGCCCGATCCTTACGGCGATCATATCTTTATCCACGATATTGCCTACCCGGACGCCGGCATCAAACTGTTGTGCCACGATATCCGTAAGCGCATAGTCAACGCTCAGCTCAACCTGAATCTCCGGATAGTGCTTCAGCAGGGCCTGTAGTCGCGGCCAGAGCACAGAGACAATGGCATGATCGTGCGCGGTAATCCGTACAACTCCTGCAGGTTTCTCACTCAGAGCGCGAAGAGAAGCCAGTTCACTGTCCAGCTCACTTAACATCGGCTGCAACCTGTTATACAGACGCATACCGGCCTGCGTCAGCGAAACACTGCGCGTTGTGCGCGTCAGTAACCTGACGCCAAGCCGTGCCTCCAGAGCCGTAATGGCGTGGCTCAGGCCTGAGCGGGACATACCGAGCTGAGCGGCTGCACGGGTAAAATTTCTCTCACGCGCCACAATCAGAAAGGCGCGCAGGTCGTTCAGATTTTCAAAAGTCATTGTTGCATCCTGTGCACATACGCATTCATATTTGCCCATCTTATCAACCAATCCCTTTCGTTCTAAACTGAATGTCGTATTAACAGGCAGGACACCTCTCCCTGGCTTATTTCACCACACTGACAAACGGAGTTCGTATGAAGAGACTTGCCGCTGCTGCTATCTCCCTTGCGCTTTCTGTTTCAGCTGTTTATTCAAAGGAGCACTCACCCATGATTACCGTAATGCAAAGTGGAGCAAAACCCTCTGTTAAAGGCCCGGCGGAATATTTTACCGGAACGGTCCGTATTGACTCCCCGTTTCAGGGTACTGAACCTGCACGCACAGGCGGGGCAACCGTTACCTTTGAACCCTCTGCCCGCACGGCCTGGCATACGCATCCGCTCGGCCAGACGCTGATTGTCACTGCCGGTTTGGGTCTTGTGCAGGAGTGGGGCGGAGCCGCACGCGAAATCCGGCCCGGAGATATTGTGTGGATACCCGCAGGCGTGAAGCACTGGCACGGTGCAGCGCCTGAAACAAGCATGTCGCATATCGCTATTGCCGAGGCGCAGGAAGGTAAAGTTGTTGACTGGATGGAAAAGGTAAGCGACGAGCAGTACGCGTCATCTGAAAAATCGTAAGGATAACAAGATGAGGCGAGGCATTAATTCTGCGCTGCTCTTCTGCGCTGCGCTGGCGGCTCCCGTCAGCTATGCCGCAGAGACCTCTGAACCTTCTGTAGAGAGGAATAAAACTATGAATCAACAACAGGCGCAATCCCTGACCCTGCAGCAAAAGCATATCGCGGTTATCGCAATGTATGCTGCGACAGGGGATATGCCTCAACTCAGCGCTGCCCTTCAGCAGGGTTTAGATTCCGGGCTGACCGTCAGTGACTGCCGGGAAGTCCTGGTCCAGCTTTACGCTTATGCCGGCTTTCCCCGCAGCCTGAACGCGCTGGGCGAGTTGATGAAAGTCGTTGATGCCCGCAGAGAGAAGGGAATAGAGGATGTCGAAGGCAATCCGCCGCGACCGCTGCCAGAGCCAGATGAGATGCTTGCTGTAGGCACCCGAAACCAGACATCGCTGGTTGGCAACTCTGTAAAAGGGCCTCTTTTCGACTTTGCCCCTGCCATCGATCGCTATCTGAAAGTGCATCTGTTTGGGGATATCTTTGCCAGGGATAACCTTGACTGGAAAAATCGCGAGCTGGCTACAGTAGGCGCGCTGGCAGGCATGAGCGGCGTGGAGTCTCAGCTGAAAGCCCATCTGAGTATAAGTATGAACACAGGGCTTACTTATTCTCAGCTCGCCGGGCTTATCCCGCTTTTTGAAGATAAGGGGGAAAAAGATACTGCAGAACGCCTGCGGGTGGCACTCGATTCTGTACGTGCTGATTAATATGCGCCTCCGCTCCGCAGGTGAAAGAGTAGGGTAAGTGCTGTTCTGCTGCCGGAACAACAGCCTGCTCACCGAATTATCAGGGCGATAAACCTGTGAACGCTGGTGGTCTTTTCCATAATGGAAACCCGGAAAGAAGCCATGGACGGCGCAGGTCACAAACCGCCCCGACAACTTCAGCGAAGTCGCTGCTGCCTTCCTCTGGTTTTGTAGTGCCGGGGCAAATTTTGTGATGGGTATTGGCTTACCCTTTGATGGCGGTTTTACTGCCAACTGAGGCCATAAATACCTGAGGCAGGGAGCCGGGCTGCCCGTTCATGTGTCAGCTCTTACCTCTGCCGGGCATCTTTATCCCCGGTTCTGCTCGTATCCGCAGGCGGCTTCAGCCTGCCGGTGACAATTAGCGTAGCTTACGCTCAGATCAGAACCCTTCAGCGGCGTTAATCTCCCTCTCTCTATCTCCGAAGCGCATCCAGAACCAGTGAAAACGCGGGGGAAGACTGTTTCCTGCTGGGATAGTAAAGATAATATCCCGGAAAAGGTTCGCACCACTCTTCCAGAACGCGGATCAGACGACCTTCTGCGATATGCGTACCAAACTCTTCCTCGGGTAAAAAGGCTATTCCCAGCCCGGCAAGGGCGGCATCAGTCATATGCGCCGTTGTATTAAATGTCAGCTGGCCCTCAACGCGCACGTTTACCGGCCCGTCTTTACTATCGAATTCCCACACATAAATCCCGCCCGAACTGGTCATTCGCATATTGATGCAGTTGTGATGCACAAGGTCTTTTGGGGTGAGCGGAACGTCATGAGCAGCAAAATATTCAGGCGAAGCCGCAGCAGCCATACGCAACTGTGGCCCGATAGAGACCGCAATCATATCTTTGTCGATGGTATCTCCCAGACGGACTCCGGCATCAAACCTGTCGGCAACGATATTACGAAAACCGTGGTTAGCATCAAATTCCAGTTTGATGTCCGGATAGTCGCGCAGTAGCGGGGCAAGTTTTGGCAACAAAATGGTGTGGAGTACGCTGGGGCCGCAGGTAATACGCACCGTTCCTGCCGGTTTATCGCGAAGTTCAGTGAGCATATCCAGCTCGGCTTCAATTTCATCAAAGCGGGTGCCAATCGCCAGCAACAATCGCTCTCCGGCAGCGGTCAGCGAAACACTGCGTGTGGTGCGCGTAAGAAGGCGGATTTTCATCCGATTTTCCAGCCCGGTAATGGCCTGGCTGAGCGCCGGCTGCGTTACGCCCAGCTGGGCAGCGGCACGGGTAAAGCTTCCCTCGCGCGCCACCGTAATAAAAGCCATCAGGTCATTAAAATTACGCTTCATCACCACTTTTCCGCATCATTTATAAATTTTACTTATAAAGCTATTAAGTATCTATTAGCGGTTAAGCATACGCCATGCCTGTAGAATTCACATCAGTCAGTTTTACCGGAGCCGTGAAAAGCGACCGTCCGGGTTTCCCGTTAATTTTTACTCTTTCTGTTTTTTATTCACCGGAATAAAGACATGCATCCGGCTGGCCTGAATTCAGAGGCGGCTAAGAAAAAGGTAAGCGTAATGTCTTCACTTGTGAACAATACTCTGGACCATCAGCCTGCCGCACACTGGGGCGGTGTGCTGGCAATGACACTGTGTGTGTTTACGCTGGTTGCGTCCGAATTTATGCCAGTCAGTCTGCTGAGCCCGATTTCTCACGATCTGGGGGTCAGCGAGGGACTGGCCGGTCAGGGCATCGCCATCTCGGGGGCGCTTGCCGTATTAACCAGCCTGTCTGTATCAGCACTTTCCGGCAGTATGAACCGCAAGGCACTGCTGCTGGGACTGACAGTGTTAATGGCCATCTCAGGCGTGGTGGTTGCGCTTGCCCCTGACTACCTGACTTATATGACTGGCCGGGCGCTTATCGGCGTGGTGATTGGCGGATTCTGGTCATTGTCAGCTGCCACGGCGATCCGTCTGGTGCCTGAAAATCAGGTGCCGCGTGCTCTGGCTATTTTTAACAGCGGTAACGCGCTGGCTACGGTGATTGCTGCGCCGCTCGGCAGCTATCTTGGCTCCGTAATGGGCTGGCGTGGCGCTTTTCTTTGTCTTGCCCCGATCGTGCTGATCGCCTTTATCTGGCAGTGGATCACTCTTCCTTCTATGGCTTCTGAGAAGCAGGAGAAAAAAACTAAGAATGTTTTCCGGCTGCTCGGCAATCCACTGGTAGCAGCAGGAATGGCCGCCTGCGGGCTATTTTTTATGGGCCAGTTTGCTCTTTTCACCTATGTGCGTCCGTTCCTTGAAACCGTTACGCAGGTCAGCGTATCAACCCTGTCGCTTGTTCTACTTCTTATCGGTATTGCCGGTTTTATCGGTACGCTGCTGATTAGCTCTGTGCTGCGCCGCGCTTTCTACCCGACGCTGATCGTCATCCCCTTGCTGATGACCGCCATTGTCATTGCTTTGACCGTAACAGGCCATCACCTCAGCGCCGTTGTTCCACTGCTCGTCCTCTGGGGGCTGGTCGCCACCGCCGCGCCGGTTGGCTGGTGGTCCTGGATAACCCGAACACTACCGGATGATGCTGAAGCAGGCGGTGGGTTAATGGTTGCCGTGATTCAACTTTCTATTGCTCTCGGATCGACAGCCGGTGGGCTGGCTTTCGATCACAGCGGCTGGCAGACCGCTTTCACCCTCAGCGCTCTTTTACTGGTTGTGGCTGCCATCCTTGCGTTCCTGACATCCCGTAAAGAGCTCAGTCATCACGCCTGACGGGAGTATGGCTGCCGCACGCATTTTTCTGAATACGTTATTTCCGCAGGTCTCACCATAAGGATATTTAAATGAAAATATTTACCATGCTATTAGGGCTGATAGTGACTTCCTTCACTGCTACAGGAGCCGATAAAACCAATGGGGCAGATAATTTTTATCAAAGCGATAAGGTGACGCATCAAAAAGTAACGTTTAAAAATCAGTATCAGATGAATGTCACCGGGAATTTATATCTTCCTGAAAATAGCGATCGGCAGGCAAAAATGCCGGCGATTATCGTCGGCCATCCGATGGGAGCAGTAAAAGAGCAGAGCGCCAGCCTCTATGCCCAGAAGCTGGCTGAGCAGGGGTTTGTTACCCTTGCAATCGATTTGTCCTTCTGGGGAGAAAGCGACGGACAGCCACGCAATGCCGTCTCGCCGGATATCTATGCTGAGGATTTCAGCGCGGCGGTGGATTACCTTGGCACGCGATCTGATACAGATAAAAATCGCATTGGTGTTCTGGGGATCTGCGGCAGCGGCAGTTTCGTTATCAGCGCAGCGAAAATCGATCCCCGCATGAAGGCCATTGCCACTGTCAGTATGTACGATATGGGCTCGGTCAATCGTAACGCACTTCATCACTCCTTAACTCTGGAGCAGCGTAAAAAAATTATCGCGGATGCGGCTGAACAACGGTATGTCGAGTTCACCGGCGGCAAAACGGAATATACCAGCGGAACTGTACATAAAATTGATGAAAATTCTCATCCCATTCAGAAAGAGTTCTACGACTTTTATCGTACGCCACGCGGTGAGTTTACACCCAAGGGTTCCTCGCCTGAATTAACAACGCACCCGACGCTGACCAGTAACGTGAAGTTTATGAACTTTTATCCGTTCAACGATATTGAAACCATCTCTCCGCGTCCGATGTTATTTATTACTGGCGATCGGGCACATTCGAAAGAGTTCAGTGAAGATGCTTATAAACGAGCAGGCCAACCGAAAGAGCTCTATATCGTGCCGGGTGCAGGCCATGTTGACCTGTACGATCGCACTGATTTGATCCCTTTTGAAAAGCTGACTGCTTTTTACAAAGCCAATCTGAGATAGAGCCGGTGGGGTAAATTTAGTTGTCTGCCCGTTAATCAGTTATCACTCCCGCCCGGAAAATACCGGGCGGTTGATAAAAAAACGAGCGTTAAAAACATAGCCAGAAAAATTTATTACGCCACCTCAAAGCATGCTGTGAATGGCTGGCCTGGTCAGCCATTCCTGACTATGCCAGCCACTGTCACTAAAGAGGTCAACGCAGAAAACGCAGCAGACGCAGACTATTCAGGGTAACCAGTAAAGCCGCGCCGGTATTGCTGAGCACGGCCATCCACAACGTCAGCCAGCCGGGGAAAATCAGCGCCAGCGCCACGACCTTAATAGCCAGAGAGAGGATAATATTCTGCCGGATGATGGTTGCCGTGAGTTTGCTGAGGGCAAAGGCGTGCGGCAACTGCTCCAGCCAGTCTGACATCAGCACCACGTCGGCGGTCTCTATCGCAGAATCCGTACCGGCACCGCCCATAGCGATGCCGATATCCGCCGCAGTCTTGTTTAAGGAAAGCGTTGCTTCGACCCGTTGAACTCACAGCCAGAAGCGGGGATCTCTGGGATTATTTCTTTTTATTAAGCATCGACTTTAAATCGGCAAAAGGGTTATAGGTGGCTGCATCAATATCATTTTGCGCATCTTCGCCAGCCACCACAGATGTGCCGTACTGGTCAGCTTCAGTGTACTTGGAGTGTTCGTGATCATGACAATAGAGACACAACAACTCCCAGTTACTGCCATCTTCCGGGTTATTGGTATGATCGTGATCGATATGGTGAACCGTTAATTCACGCAGGTTTGAATAAACAAACTCCCGCGAACAGCGCCCACATACCCATGGATAGATTTTTAACGCTTTCTCACGGTAGCCGCTTTCCAGCCGCGTGTAGTTTTTTGGGATCAGAGCCATTGCCGTTGTTACCTGTTATCAGGAGATAATTTTACGTTAGTGCCCTCAATATATCGCAAAACGGAACAGAAGGAGAACATTGCGGCGAGGGCGCTAACAGCCACAAATCGCCAGCCTCTCTGTTAATCAGGCAGGGAACGTGCGGATCGGAAAGAGGCGAGAGATAGCGGAAATGAAAAAACAAAAAAGCCGATATCCTGCGATATCAGCTTTCTTTAATTTGGCTCCTCTGACTGGACTCGAACCAGTGACATACGGATTAACAGTCCGCCGTTCTACCGACTGAACTACAGAGGAATTGTTGGAACGGGGCGCATAATATCCAGAGCGCTGATGGATGTCAAAGGCTGAATGCACCTTTTTTACTGACTGCTGAATAAAGCAGCATTTTGTTGAAATTTCCTCAGGTTGAGCAAGTTTATCGACGCCGTTGTTTGCGAAAGGCCGCGCAGGGCTGGGGCAGAGGACGACAACGATTACAGAGACTTTCGTCAGAATGATCACGTTTATTTCATTTCATGATTGTCGCCCCTGATTTTGAAATATACATTCCATGCACGCGCTTCGCTCACCTGCAAGGAACCACAATGGAAAAGGTCAGAATTGGACTGATTGGCACCGGCTATATCGGACGCTGCCACGCAATTGCTTACGCACAGGCTTCTACAGTTTTTTCGCTGAAGGGGGAGATCGTGCGGGAAATGGTGGCGGAGGTGAATCCGGCGGTGGCGAAGCAGCAGGCTGCATTGCTGGGGTTTAACCGGTCAACGGGCGACTGGCGTGAACTGGTTGCCGATCCTGAGATTGATGTTGTGGATATCTGCGCACCCAACTTCCTGCACAAAGAGATGGCGCTGGAGGCGATCCGTCACGGTAAGCATGTCTATTCCGAAAAGCCGCTGGCGCTGGATGTGGCGGATGCCGAAGAGATGACCCGAGCAGCAGAGGCGGCGGGGGTAAAAACGCTGGTGGGCTTTAACTATATGAAAAATCCCACCAGTCAGCTGGCAAAGGAGATCATCGCCCGCGGAGAAATTGGCGAGGTGGTGCATTTTTACGGCACCCACAACGAAGATTATCTGGCAAACCCCAGCACGCCGCTCGACTGGCACTGCCAGAAGGCGCTGGCCGGACTGGGCGCATTAGGGGATTTGGGCGCGCATATCGTCAATATGGCGCACTTTCTGGTGGGGAATATCAGTGAGGTATCCGGCGACACGCTGACGGTGATAAAGCAGCGTCCGGACCCTGAAGATACCTCCCGGTTGCGTGATGTGGAAAACGAAGATCAGGCCAGCGCGCTGCTGCGTTTTACCAACGGGGCGCACGGCGTGATTGAAACTTCACGTATCGCCTGCGGCAGTAAAATGGGGCTGACCTATGTTGTCACCGGCACTAAAGGAACCCTACGCTATACCCAGGAGCGGATGGCAGAGCTGGAGCTTTACAGCCATGACGATCCTGCCGGGCGTCAGGGATTCAAAACTATCCTCACTGGCCCGGCTCATCCTGACTATGCCAGTTTCTGTGTGTCGGCGGGTCATGGCATTGGCTTTAACGACCAGAAAACCGTTGAGATCCGTGACCTGATCAACGGCATCGCCGCTGGCGATCGCATGTGGCCAGATTTTGCCGAAGGGTTGCAGGTCTCAAAGGTGCTGGAAGCCATCGCCATTTCTGCCCTGGAGCGCCGCTGGATGAAGGTTTAACAGAGAGGGCAAAGAGATTTAAGGCTCACAGGCAGGCCGGGCAAAAAAGCCTTCAGGTGCTGGCGCGCCATTCAAGGGTGTAATTGATGCGCTCAACCAGCGGCTCTGTCTGGGTAGCTTCCAGCATGCTCATCAGCCGCTCGCCAACTTGCTGACCCAGCGCAGCATAATCCAGATGCATCGCAGTCAGCGTCGGGAAGGTGTGATCGCAGTCAGCAGAGCCTTCCAGGCAAGCCACGGCCAGGTCATAAGGCACTTTCAGCAAGCGGCGCTGGCATTCGTGCAGAATGCCAAAAGCGATCTCTTCATGGCTGCAGATCACGGCATCCATATCGGGATGGCTTTGCAGCAGCTCGCTCATGGCGTAACGCCCAAATTGCAGGCTGGGCGCATCCGGCACGGTGCGGATCAGGTCGGCATTCTGGTACCGGGCAAGCATGGCTTTGCGCCAGCCGTTAAGCTGCTGTTTCTGAAGGCGGTTATCAGTATGCGCACCAATATAGGCAATCTTTCGGTAACCCGCTGCCAGCAGTTTTTGCGTCAGCCGCTCTGCGGCTTCCATAAATGCCAGATCGAGAGAGATATCAGCATTAAAGGCTTCTGCGCCGCCGACGTTTACCGTCACCAGCTCAGCGGCTTCGATGAATGCCAGCGTCTGGCTGGAGAGCGGTGCGCCAAGCAGTACCAGCGCCGCCGGGCGATTCTGCAACAGCTTCTGCACAATCCTGGCTTCACCATGCTGATGGTATTCATGGCAAGCCATCACCAGTTCAAACTGCTGTTTGCTGACGGTGTTCTGAAGCGCCTGCAAAAAACGGACGCTGGCGCGATCCTGCTGGAAGGGATAGAGCACCGCTACTGTATTATGCTGGGATGCGGCTAACGCGCTGGCGGAGGCATTGGGAATGTAACCCAACGCCTCAATCGCTGCATTGATCTTCTTTAATGAGCTGTCAGCCACCAGCGCAGGATCGCGCAGCGCTCGGGAGACGGTCATTACGCCTACGCCAGCATGGCGCGAGACATCCTGTAGCGTCACGCGTTGGGTACTGTTAACCACGGCGCTGGCATCGTGATTGGGCGTGTAGCCCAGCGAGCGCGCAGCCTGTTCAACCTTGCTGCGTATGCTGTCAGAGACCAGTTCCGGCGTGCGCATCACGCGTGAAACGGTCATGGTTCCTACTCCAACGTAGTCGGCAATATCCTGCAGCGTCACTCTGCCGCTGGTACGACGTTTGCGCATTTCCTTCTCTCCAACTTCATCATGGCCCGCGTCGCGATACCTCATCCGACAAGTGTGCCTGTGCCGCGCGTCAAACAGCAAGCGTAAGCCGCACTTGTGATAACCCGATCACAGAGTCTGATAACGCTAACAGTTAGCGTTATCTTTTAAGATCCCCGTCACATTATTCTCGCAGCCCGACCGCTACGCTGCACAGGCTCATTCAACGAGGTGACCCCGCAATGCTAACCGATTTACTGACACCCGATGTCATTCGTCTCCATCCCACCTGTAAAGGGTGGCGCGAGGCGATCGCCCTGGCCTGCGAGCCGCTGTTAACCAACGGCGCTATTGAGCCGGAGTATCTGGAGGCTATCTACCGCAGCCATGAGGCCATCGGCCCTTACTACGTTGTCGGCCCTGGCATCGCCATGCCGCACGCTCGTCCTGAAGAGGGCGTAAACCGGCTGGCGCTGAGCCTGACGGTGATTGAAGAAGGAGTCAATTTTGATTCCGAAGGTAACGACCCGGTGCGACTACTGATTGTGCTGGCCGCTACAGACAGCCACAGCCATATCGAGGCTATCGCGCAACTCGCCGCGCTCTTTGATTGTGAAGAAGATACCGCGACGCTGATGGCAGCAAAAGAGATAAACACCATTCTTTCCGTAATTTCACGTTATTAATCCCAGAGGAAATTTTATGAAAATCACCGTTGTTTGTGGAAATGGCCTGGGCACCAGCCTGATGATGGAAATGAGCATTAAAAGTATTGTTAAAGATCTGGGCGTGGCGGCGGAAGTCGATCACGTCGATTTGGGGTCGGCGAAAAGCACCCCCAGTGATATCTACGTGGGCACCAGTGATATTGCTGAGCAGCTACAGGCCCAGCAGGTAAACGGTAAAATCGTGTCGCTGAAAAACATGGTAGACAAGGCTGACATGAAAACGCGTTTGTCCGCAGCTCTGACCGAACTGGGCGCACTATAAGGGACTGATAAATGGAATTTTTCCGTTTTTTAATGAGTGACGTGCTGTCAGAACCTTCCATTCTGGTAGGTCTGATTGCGCTGATCGGGTTAATCGCCCAGAAAAAACCGGCTACCGAGTGCATCAAAGGCACGGTGAAAACCATTATGGGCTTCCTGATCCTCGGCGCCGGAGCCAGCCTGATCGTCTCGTCACTCGGTGATTTTGCGGTAATCTTCCATCACGCTTTCGGCATTGCCGGCGTGGTGCCGAACAACGAAGCTATCGTGGCCGTAGCGCAAAAGAACTTTGGCACTGAAATGGCGATGATCATGTTCTTTGCCATGGTAATTAACATTGCCATCGCCCGCTTTACGCCGTGGAAATATATCTTCCTGACGGGGCACCATACGCTGTTTATGTCGATGATGGTGGCGGTGATCTTAGCCACCGCTGGCATGAAAGGCGCCACGCTGATTGCGGTTGGTTCCGTGGTGGTTGGGGTTTCCATGGTGTTCTTCCCGGCGATTATCCACCCTTATATGAAAAAGGTGACCGGATCTGACGATGTGGCGTTTGGGCATTTTTCGGCGATATCTCAGCTGCTCTCCGCCTTTATTGGCAGCAAGTTCGGCAATAAAGAGAAATCTACTGAAGATATGGATGTGCCTAAAAGCCTGCTGTTCCTGCGGGATACGCCGGTAGCCATCGCCTTCACCATGTTCTTTATCTTTATTTTCACCTGTCTGGTTGCTGGCCCGGCGGCCGTAAAAGAGATGAATGCCGGGGGCAAAAACTGGTTTATGTTTTCGCTGATGCAATCGATCACCTTTGCGGCTGGCGTCTATATCGTGCTGCAGGGCGTGCGGATGGTCATCGCTGAAATCGTCCCGGCGTTTAAGGGGATCTCTGACAAGCTGGTTCCGAATGCCAAACCGGCGCTGGACTGCCCGGTGGTCTTCCCTTATGCGCCTAACGCGGTGCTGGTAGGGTTCCTCAGCAGCTTTGTTGCGGGTGTGCTCGGCATGTTCATTCTCTACTTCCTGAACATGACGGTGATTATCCCAGGCGTAGTGCCACACTTCTTCGTCGGTGCAGCGGCTGGCGTCTTCGGTAATGCCACCGGCGGTCGCCGTGGGGCAATACTGGGTGCCTTCACCAATGGGTTACTGATCACCTTCCTGCCAGTCTTCCTGCTGCCGGTGCTGGGCAGTATTGGCCTGGCAAACACCACCTTCAGCGACTCCGATTTTGGCGCGCTGGGCATCCTTCTGGGCATTATTGTTCGCTAACTCACAGCGGTGGAGTTTACCCTCCGCCGCACACGTACGAGGTGATAATGGAATTCTATTTAGATACCGCAGATGTGGCCGTGGTTCGTCGTCTGGCAAACGTGCTTCCCATTAAAGGCGTGACGACTAATCCAAGTATTGTTGCACGTGGTAAACGCGACATCTATTCGGTGCTACAGGAGTTGCAGGAGGCCATCGGCACGGAAGGCCAGCTGTTTGCCCAGGTACTGGGGCGCGATGCCGAAAAGATGGTGGAAGAGGCACACAAGCTGCGCGAGGCGATCCCTTCACTGGTGGTTAAAGTGCCGGTGACGCACGCCGGACTTTCGGCTATCAAACAGCTCAGGGCGCTTAATATCCCCACGCTTGGCACAGCGGTTTACGGTGCAGGACAGGGATTCTATGCCGCGCTGGCTGGGGCCAGCTATATTGCGCCCTATGTGAATCGGCTGGACAGTCAGGGCGGAGACGGGATTGGTCTGGTACGCGAACTGCAAAAACTTGTCGATCTGCACTGCCCCGAGACTCAGGTACTGGCCGCCAGCTTCCGCACGCCGCGCCAGGTGCTGGAGTGCATGCTGGCAGGCTGTAGAGCCATTACGGTTGATCCTGCTGTGGCAGAGTTATTCCTGATGGACCCGGCAGTGGAAGATGCGTTAAACCGTTTTGATCACGACTGGTCAGCAGCATACGGTGCAGTGGCACTGAAATAGTCAGCGTAATTGTCGCGAAGGGAAGCGCAGCATGGCTGAAGGCGTTATTGCCGATGGCGACGGTAAAGCCTGAGTGACTTCACTGAATTAGTTATAGCGTCGGGGTAAACGGGAGCGTAAGCGCCCGTTTTTTTCGGCTGCTTCACATTCACGGTAAAAAATTCCTCACTCAATTGATCTCTCCCGCATTTTTGCACCAGCGCAGTGCGCACTCTGCAGACAGTGCAGCTATGTTTACGTTTCTGGCCAGCCAGGAACCACGCTTCCCGGTCAGCCTTGTCAGGGCTGTTACGCTTGCTGCTGGAAAATGCCATCCTGAAAAGAGCGGGTAACAGCAGCTTAAGCCGCATCACTTCACATCTTTTAAGGAAATCAGGTGCTTCTCACCATTATGGCGAGATTATTGCTTGTTCAATACCAGCCGTTCGCGGCCCGCTCTCTTATCAGATTTTCGCCCCACTCAATGATGTTTCCCGCGCCGCTGACCGGCGTTTAGTTCTGAACAGTGCTGAGGAATACAGAATGTCTTTGAAACTGATTAAGTTACCCCTTCAGGTTGTGATAGCTGGTTGTTTGAGTACGGCGCTCTCTGCGCAGGCAGATGTGATGATTGGTGTGGCAGGCCCGTTTACCGGCCCGAATGCCACCTACGGTGCGCAATACTGGAAAGGGGCGTCGCAGGCGGCGGCAGATATCAATGCGGCTGGCGGTATCAAGGGGGAGAAAATTGTGCTGGTACAGGGCGATGATGCCTGCGAACCCAAGCAGGCCGTAGCGGTGGCTAACCGGCTGGTGGATGAGTCCAAAGTCTCAGCGGTTGTTGGCCATTTCTGCTCCTCTTCCACCATGCCTGCATCAGAAGTGTATGACGAAGCGGGCGTGCTGACCATTACCCCCGGCTCCACCAACCCGCAAATCACCGAGCGCGGCATGAAAGGGATGTTCCGCATGTGCGGACGCGACGATCAGCAGGGTACGGTTGCGGCTAACTACATGCTTGACGTTTTAAAGGCGAAGAAGATCGCCGTGATCCACGACAAAGATACCTATGGTCAGGGTCTGGCAGACGCCACCAAAGCCGCGCTGGAGAAACGCGGCACCAAAGAAGTGCTCTATGAAGGGTTGTCCCGTGGAGAAAAAGACTTTAACGCGCTGGTGACCAAGATCGGGTCGCTCAAGCCTGATGTGGTCTACTTTGGCGGCTGTCATCCGGAGGCCGGTCCGCTGGTGCGGCAGATGCGTGAGCAGGGCGTACAGGCCAAATTCTTCTCCGGCGACTGTATCGTCACCCAGGAGATGGTGACTGCGGCGGGCGGCCCTCAGTATACCAACGGCGTGCTGATGACCTTTGGCAATGACCCGCGCACCCTTGCTGCGGGTAAATCGGTAATTGAGAAGTTCCGCGCAGGCGGCTTTGAACCGGAAGGCTACACCCTCTACGCCTACGCCTCTATCCAGGCGATTGCCGCCGCCTATAACGGCGCGGGTAAAGATAATGAAAAAGCCAGCGAGTGGCTGAAGAGCCACAGTGTCGATACGGTAATGGGCCAGAAAGGATGGGATGGCAAGGGTGACCTGAAGGTCTCGGACTATGTGGTCTACAAATGGGACGACAAAGGCAAGTATCACCAGCTTTAATCCCGGCCACTCCTTTCTGCCCGACAGGCAGAAGATCGCAAACGTTAAGCCAGCGCGGGAAGAGTCAGCGCTGGCCTACTTCAGGCGAGACCCTTCACAATGGAAGCATTCTTTCTGCAACAGCTGATCAATGGCCTGACGCTGGGGGCCGTCTATGGCCTGATCGCCATCGGCTATACCATGGTTTATGGCATTATCGGCATGATCAATTTTGCCCATGGCGAAGTGTATATGATCTCCGCTTACCTCTGCGCAATTGGCCTGGCGCTGCTCTCTTACTTTGGTATTCACTCTTTCCCGCTGCTGATCTTCGGCACGCTAATTTTCACCATCGTCGTCACCGGCGTTTATGGCTGGACAATTGAACGTATTGCCTACCGGCCATTGCGAAACTCTACCCGGCTGGCGCCGTTAATTTCAGCTATCGGCATGTCACTTATTCTGCAGAACTATGCGCAAATCAGTCAGGGACCCAATCAGCAGGGCATTCCAACGCTGCTGACGGGCGTGCTGCGATTTGAAGTTGGCGATGGGATGGTGCAAATCACCTGGACCAAAGTCTTTATCCTGGCGGCGGCGCTGGCTGGCATGGCACTCCTCACCTGGATTATTCAGTACACCCGGCTGGGAAGGATCTGTCGCGCCACGCAGCAGGACAGAAAAATGGCCTCGATACTCGGCATCAATACCGACAGGGTTATCTCGCTGGTCTTTGTTATTGGCGCAGCGATGGCCGGTCTGGCTGGCGTGCTGGTGACGATGAACTACGGTACCTTCGACTTTTATGCCGGGTTTATTATCGGCATCAAAGCCTTTACCGCCGCGGTGTTGGGCGGCATTGGTTCCCTGCCGGGCGCGATGCTGGGTGGGCTGCTGCTGGGTATTGCCGAGGCGCAATTCGCCGGCATGGTGAACTCTGACTACAAAGATGTGTTCTCGTTTGCGCTGCTGGTGGTGATCCTGATTTTCCGCCCGCAGGGGCTGTTGGGACGTCCGCTGGTGACCAAGGTGTAAGGAGTCTGTGATGACGGATGCTGCAATGAAGCCGGGGCTGGATATCAGGCAGAGCCTGATCGATACAGTGCTGGCGGGGCTGTGCGCGCTGGTGGTGTTTGGGCCGATTGTCGGCATAGTGCTGAAGGGCTACAGTTTTGAACTCTCCCCACAGCGGGTGGCGATCCTGGTCGCTGCGGTGATGGTGGGCAGACTGCTGTTGAGCCTGATGCTACAGAGCGCTACCGGACGTAAATTTGTCTCCCGTTTTGAAGGCGCTGATGACGGAGTTTATGTCCGGCCCGCAGATTACCGCAGCCGCCTGCGCTGGATCATTCCCTTGCTGCTGGCGCTGGCGATCCTGTTTCCCTTTATTGCCACCAAATACCTGCTCACCGTGGCTATTCTGGGGCTGATTTACGTGCTGCTGGGCCTGGGGCTGAATATTGTGGTTGGGCTGGCCGGGCTGCTGGATTTGGGATACGTGGCGTTTTATGCCATCGGTGCTTACGGTCTGGCGCTGGGCTATCAATATCTCGGGCTGGGCTTTTGGGCAATGCTGCCGCTTGGCGCAATACTCGCAGCGTTAGCAGGCGCGATGCTGGGGTTCCCGGTATTAAGGATGCATGGGGATTACCTGGCTATCGTCACGCTGGGCTTTGGTGAAATTATTCGTCTGGTGCTGACCAACTGGGTCAGCTTTACCGGCGGCCCCAATGGCGTCTCGGTGCCTGCACCCACCTTTTTTGGCCTGGAGTTTGCCCGGCGAGCCAAAGAGGGCGGGGTGCCCATCCATGAGTTTCTGCATACCACCTACAACCCTAACCTGAAGTTTATCTTTATCTATGCCGTCCTGATCCTGGTGGTACTGCTGGTGCTGTTTATCAAGCACCGGCTGACCCGCATGCCAATCGGGCGGGCGTGGGAGGCGCTGCGTGAAGATGAGATTGCCTGCCGGGCGATGGGGTTAAATCACGTGCTGGTCAAACTCTCCGCTTTTATGCTGGGTGCTTCCACCGCAGGCATTGCAGGCGTGTTCTTCGCCACCTATCAGGGCTTCGTTAACCCCACTTCTTTTACCTTTTTTGAATCAGCGCTGATCCTCGCCATCGTAGTGCTGGGGGGTATGGGCTCGACGCTGGGTGTGGTACTGGCAGCCTTTGTGCTGACCGTTGCGCCTGAACTTCTGCGCAGCTTTGCCGAATACCGCGTTCTGCTGTTTGGCGTGCTGATGGTGGTGATGATGATCTGGCGGCCGCGCGGGCTGGTGCGCACCAGTCGTGTGGGCGTGGCAATGCGCAAGGGAGTAGCACCATGAGCGACAGCATTCTGCGTGTTGAGCATCTGATGATGCATTTCGGCGGCATCAAAGCACTGAACGACGTGAGTCTGGAGATTGAACGCGGCTCGGTCACGGCATTAATCGGGCCAAACGGCGCGGGGAAAACCACGGTATTTAACTGCCTCACCGGCTTTTATCAGGCCACCGGCGGCTCGATTCTGCTCAACGCCCACTCCCGCAGGACCGATGTCATCCAGGTATTGGGGCAGAAAATCCGTTCCGGCGACTTTCTCAATCCTGCACGTCTGGGTTCACGGATCTATTACAAAATGTTCGGCGGCACGCATCTGGTTAACCGGGCTGGCCTGGCCCGCACCTTCCAGAATATTCGCCTGTTCCGCGAGATGTCGGTGGTGGAGAATCTGCTGGTGGCGCAGCACATGCAGGCAAACCGCAATCTGATTGCCGGAATACTCAACACGCCAGGCTATCGCAAGGCCGAGAGTCAGGCTCTCGACCGCGCCTTTTACTGGCTGGAGGTGGTGGATCTGGTGGCGTGCGTCAACAGGCTGGCCGGTACGCTCTCCTACGGTCAGCAGCGCAGGCTGGAGATTGCGCGCGCCATGTGCACCGGGCCGGAAATGATCTGTCTGGATGAGCCTGCGGCAGGGCTGAACCCGGTTGAAACCCAGGCGCTGAGCAAAATTATTCGTTTCCTTCGCCAGCAGCATGGCGTGACGGTATTACTGATTGAGCATGATATGGGCATGGTGATGGAGATTTCGGACCATGTGATTGTGCTGGATCATGGCGATGTCATTGCTCGCGGCACGCCCGCAGAGATCCAGAATAATGCCAGCGTGATTGCAGCTTATCTGGGTGCGGAAGAAGAGGAGATTACCGGATGAGCCAGAGCCTGCTTGAGTTTCGCCATGTCAGCGTTTTCTACGGCCCTGTTCAGGCATTAAAAGAGATTTCGCTGACGGTGAATGAAGGCGAAACGGTGGCGTTGATTGGCGCGAATGGTGCCGGGAAATCAACATTATTAATGTCGATATTTGGTCAGCCGCGTATTGCTGCGGGGGAGATCCTCTATCGCGGGAAAGATATCAGCCATAAGTCGACCCACTTTATTGCCAGCAACGGTATTGCACAGGCGCCGGAAGGGCGGCGGATTTTCCCCGATATGACGGTGGAGGAGAACCTGCTAATGGGCACCATCCCCATTGGCAGTCGATATCAGAACGAGGATAAGGCGCGTATGTACAGCCTGTTCCCCCGTCTGGAGGAGCGGCGCAGCCAGCGGGCCATGACCTTATCGGGCGGCGAACAACAGATGCTGGCTATCGCCCGCGCCCTGATGAGCAGGCCAAAATTGCTGCTGCTGGATGAACCCAGTCTGGGGCTGGCGCCCATTGTGGTGAAGCAGATTTTTCAGATCCTGCGGGAACTGACGCAAGGAGGAATGACGCTGTTTCTGGTGGAGCAAAACGCCAACCACGCGCTAAAGCTTTCGGACCGGGCGTATGTGATGGTGAACGGGCAGATCCGTCTGACCGGCACCGGGCAGGAGCTGCTGGCAGATCCTGAGGTGAGAAGCGCCTATCTTGGGGGGACTTAAGATTAACGTTTAGCTTCAGCCTCTCTCTGGAGAGGCTGAGATAGCATTTCAGCCAGCCAGCCAGCCCGCTCCAGGCAGGCTGGCCTTAGCCTCTAGCGGAACGGCGGCTCGTTAAAGGTACGCAGTTTACGGGAATGCAGTTTATCCCCTTCGGCGCGCAGCAGATCTATAGCGCGAATGCCGATTTGCAGATGCTCCGAGATCGCCCCTTCATAGAAGCGGTTGGCCTGGCCAGGTAGCTTGATCTCGCCATGCAACGGCTTATCAGAGACGCAGAGTAACGTCCCGTAAGGCACGCGGAAGCGATAACCCTGCGCGGCGATGGTGGCGCTTTCCATATCTACGGCTACCGCACGGCTGAGATTGAAACGCAGGGCGGAGGCGGAATAGCGCAGCTCCCAGTTACGGTCATCGGTAGTCACCACCGTGCCGGTACGAAGCCGCTGTTTAACCTGATCGCCTGGCATACCGCTGACCTGCTTGGTGGCGTCATAAAGCGCCCGCTGCACTTCCGCGATGCTGGGAACCGGGATATCGGGCGGAAGCACATCGTCCAGCACGTGGTCGTCGCGCAGATAGGCGTGAGCCAGCACGTAATCGCCAATGGTCTGGCTCTCGCGCAGCCCGCCGCAGTGACCAATCATCAGCCAGGTATGAGGACGCAGCACCGCCAGATGGTCGCAGATGGTTTTAGCGTTGGATGGCCCCACGCCAATGTTAATCAGCGTGATCCCCTGGCCCTCTTTAGCGATCAGATGCCAGGCGGGCATCTGGTGGTTTTTCCACGCCAGACCGGAGATGACCTGCAAAGGATCGGGCGTTTCCGCCGTGACAAAAATGCTGCCTGCGCAGGATAACGCCTCATAAGGCGAGTCAGGGTCCGCTATCTGTTCACAGCCCCAGCGGACAAACTCATCCACATAACGGGTATAGTTGGTGAACAACACGTAGGATTGAAAATGTTCAACGGGCGTGCCGGTGTAATGACGGAGCCTGGCCAGCGAAAAATCGGTGCGTAGCGCATCGAAGTGAGAGAGCGGGAACGCTTCACCCGGCTGATAGAGGCCATCGGCATTTTCATCGCCAATCTGTGCCAGCTCAGTGGTGGGGAAGTGCTTCGCCAGACCGGCGCTCATGGTGCGGTCAAGCCCCAGGTTGGAGCCATCGATCACATAAGGGAAGGGGATCTCCTGGCTGGAGGGTCTCACTTCCAGCGTCACCGGATATTCGCCGGCCAGCATCTCAAGCTGTTCAGAAAGGTAATGCCTGGCCAGAGCCGGGCGGGTGATAGTGGTGGCGTAGCTGCCCGGACGGGTGAAGCGGCCAAAGGCGCGGGTGAGGCGGTGGCCTACATCGTCACCTTCCCAGCTCACGCGCAGTTCAGGATAAACGAACAGGCCGCTGGCGCGCGCGGCTTCGTCCGGTAACTTACCGCTGCTGATATAGGTGGTAATCGCTTCGCGAAGCGCGGTAACGGCCTCTTCATAGAGGGCGTCCAGCTTGTCCAGCGCCCCGGCTACGGACAACCCTTTCGGGGCAGAAGGCTGAGTCATGGTATCTCCCTGGTCTCGGTTTCTCATTATCTTCACAGCATCCTGGCATATTTTTACCGTAAACGCCTGTCGGAAAACAGGTAATTACCTGACCATGCTGGGAAAAATCTCACGCCTGTTCGCCTTATATAGACGGAGTTGAGCTTCAACCGTTCAACGTTATGTGTTGAATGAACTGGTGCCTTCTGAATACAGCAGAAGCAGCATTCAGAAGGTTCGCCTGGCTTATTCTCTGTACAGACCATGAATTAAAGCCTGAAAACTACACGGCACGCTGTTTTGCAAGCCACTGACTGGCCGTTGTGGTTTCAATCCCCTGAAGATAATTGAATGTTTTTTCTTTACTCCACGCCACTCCGTCAGGCCGGGAGAAAGCAAGTCGATATTTTGCTCCCGCATCTTCAGGATTATGCTGCACATCATCCTCAAGCTGTTTTCTGACCAGTAATTTTCTGTTTACTTCAGCGTTCCAGTGGATTTGCATTAAATCGGCCAGCTCACGGTAAGTCAGCGTATCTCCTGCGATAAAGACAATCTCGTTACGAAAAGCAGGTTGATGGAAGAAAATATCTGCAGTCAGCTGGCCGATATTTTCAGGTGTGGTCAGCGTCACTGCATGCTGCCAGTCACCCAGGCCAAAAACAGTTTTACTTTGTGCATCAACTACACCAAAGCCAGGGTCAAACAGGTAGCTGGTGAAAATTCCGGTAGAGACAATGACCCATTCCGTCGCATTTTGCCCGCGCAAAAGATGGCG
Organism: Erwinia sp. MMLR14_017; assembly: GCF_033657285.1. Taxonomy (NCBI): domain Bacteria; kingdom Pseudomonadati; phylum Pseudomonadota; class Gammaproteobacteria; order Enterobacterales; family Erwiniaceae; genus Erwinia; species Erwinia sp. MMLR14_017. The sequence continues at coordinate 141,134 of NZ_JAWVWP010000009.1, forward strand.
AACCTCCAGTTGTTCATCCCATACCTGCTGTCCGCTGCCTTTACCAACAACGTCATAGTCAACGCCAAACTGCCACGGAAAGTATCGTGCCACAGCCGCTCTTAATACCGAATGCGTAATTTTTATCTGTGTTCCCGGCCCGCCGACAAAACCACTGCAGTTGATGACGGTGTCGAAAGGATCAAATATTTCACTTAGCTCCTCAATACTGTTTTTCTGCAGATCGCCCTCGACTACAGAAATGCCCAGTTTCATCAACTCATCCAGTCGTGCCCTGCGTGGACCAGAAACGGCGTTAGCAGCTTCTTTTTTTAGTAACACGCTGATTTTTAGATCGCTATGTTTCTGCGCTTTATAAGACATCGCTCGTAACACTTGAAGACCAAGCTCTCCTGCGCCGAGTATGAGAACAGTATTTAAAAATTTGTTTTCGGATTTCATTCTTGCCTCCTGTCGTATTAAAACGTCATCCTGACAGCTGAAAGAGCCTGCCTCAATTAGGCACATAAATGATACCGGAGGTGATATGGAGTCTGAACGGGAAGCATTGCTGCAATTTTCAAAGGAATTTTGTGCAGAATTAAGCAACGATGATGAGGGACTGAAACGTGAGATCCTGGCTCATGCTGGTAATCGCTGGTCGCTGGGCGTGTTACATATTCTCGGTACCTGCGGTTCTCTTCGCTATGGAGAGATACGCCGCAACCTTACGGGGGTCACTCAAAGAATGCTGACGCGAACACTGCGTCATCTGGAGCGTGACGGACTGATATCCCGCTGTGATTACGAGGAGAAATTACCCCGGGTGGTTTATGCAATTACAGATTCTGGAAAAGAAATGCTTCTTCGGATGTTACCTTTATGGTCGTGGATTATCACATCCGCCGACTATTTCCGCATAGCCAGAGCACGATACGATGGTGATTAAGAATGTTCATCTGACCTTTTGGTAGAGAGAGGCGAGACGCCTTTATTAATGTTGGAAACTGAGCAAAGTAGTCTGAAAACAAGACATTAACGCCTGAATATTATGAGCATTATATGCTTCACACCGGGCCTTAAAGTGCGTTGCTGCCGAGATAACAACCAAAATTATGAGGGAAATAAATTATTCCATCACCCGATTATCATCGCCGCAATTCAAGTCAGCCGCTGATTTAGCCCAGGCGTTAGCGAACTCCTCAGTACTTTTCCTATAGTCATAAGAAACAGCGACTATTTGGCGAAACAAATTTTGGGGCTGACCGAAACGAAAATAGCAGCTTTAAAAGGGGATTAAATACCGTCGAGAAGAAAATCAATCGCGGCTTTGATCTGGGTACGATATTGAGAAGCATCGCAGAATACCGTCCCCAGAGAACGAGCGGGAATGCTCGCCATCTCATGCGTCATAACTGCATATTCTTTATCGTCGGTCAGTTTGATAAGCGGAACCAACCGTTCGGGGCGTGTGCTGCCTGGGTACTTTTCAACAGGCAGAAGGGGGACAACAATCCTGCGGTTTAACTGGCCGATAATATCGCTGGTTACATCAAGCAGCAGGGGATAGAGGGCGCTCTTCCCGGTGTTACCGTATACAGTGAACTGCATGCTTAAAATGTCCTGTATTCATCGCTGAAACAACCAAATTCATCGTGAAAGCGGTTAAGTGCTTCCAGCGCTTCGCTATTTTCCTCCTGCCACTTCTTCGCTTCATACTGGCGTAGCTCAGCGTCAAGGGCTGCGCTCAGGATGGCGCTAAGATTAATTCCAGCCTCACGCGCACGGCTGAGTAAGGTTCGTTCTACGGTCATGGTAACGCTTTGCGTTGCTCGTTGTGTTGCGGCCATAAATACCTCGCGTCAGATGCCGTGTAATCAACACGGCTAATTGGACGTAGCATAACACCATCAAGGCAAAGGAGCGAAAAAATCAGGGGTTCCGGCGTAGAATCCTGTTATGTGTGTTAACGGGCCGGAATAAATGGGCAAGATGTTAATGTTATGGACTAATCAGCGGGATATCACCCTTAAGTGTATCCTGGCCGGTAAACTTCCGCAGAATGCCTGTATCAGGCGATATGAATCGTACTGGCCAGTGAGCCAGCGCACAAACCAGCACTAAAATCTTCCACAAAAATCAACATAACCCTATGAATTTTAACAAGAGTAGGGCATTTGCATAAGCGTTATCGGGCAATACCACATATCCGCCTGCCATTTCAGCTGCGTATACCTATAGCGGTGCTTTTGACCCTACAGGTGACGCATGACACAACAAGATGAATTATCACCCGATCACGAGGCGCATATCGCTTCCGCCATCGGCAAGTTTTTCCGCCGGATCATTCCGATGCTGGCATTGATGCTTATCGTTAACCAGATTGACCGTGCCAATATTGGTTTCGTGAAAGCCCAACTGCAAACCGATGCTGGTATCAGCGCCGCCGCTTTCGGCTTAGGCGCAGGGCTGTTCTTTATCGGCTATGCGCTGTTTGAAGTGCCGAGCAATATGATGTTGAAGAAACTCGGCGCACGTGTGTGGCTCACGCGCATTATGATCACCTGGGGCATGGTGGTGGTGGTGACCGGCTTCGTTAGCACACCGCTGCATTTCTATCTGCTGCGTTTCCTGCTCGGCGTAGCGGAGGCTGGCTTCTTCCCTGGCGTGCTGTTCTATTTTCGTCAATGGGTGCCGAATGCCTTGCGAGGACGCGCTACCGCCATGGTGTTAAGTGCAACAGCCAGCGCCTTTCTCTTCTCCGGCCCGCTCACAGGCGCAATCCTGATGATGCATGATGTTGGCGGCATCGCGGGCTGGAAATGGGTAATGTTTATGGAGGGCGGCGGATCGATAGCGATCGGCTTGCTGGGGGCATTTGTGTTGGTCTCTAAACCAGAAGGGGCGAAATGGCTCAGCGACGCGGAGAAACAGGCGCTGGCGCAGCAACTGGCTCTGGAAGATGCTGCACGTGAAGAGCATGCGGTAACATATGGTCGCTGGGGGTTGCTCTCCGACCGCAGCCTTTTGTCTTACTGCCTGATCTTCTTCACCATGACCATGACCGGCTACACCCTGGTGTTCTGGTTACCGCAAATTATTCAGCGTATTCAGGGCTTCAACAGTTTTGAAACCGGACTGCTGACAGCCATTCCGTGGCTGTTCGCTATCCTGGCTCTGTTTATGCTGGGCAAAGCCACCGATCGTTATCGCGATAAGCTGAGTAAAGGGCTTGGCATCGCCATGCTCATCGCCGCTTGCGGTACTTTTATGGCCACCTTTGGCTCGCCGTGGTTTGGCTTTGTGGCGATGATTGTGGCTTGTATTGGTTCCAAGGTGAGCGCCGCATTCTTCTGGCCGATGCCGCAAAGCGAGTTGCCCGCTTCGATCGCTGCACCTGGCATTGCGATGATCAACTCAGTTGGTAACCTTGGCGGATTCTTTGCGCCCACAGTGTTCGGCTATCTCGAAATGCACACCGGCAGCACCACCGGCGGACTCTACGCGCTGACCAGCGTCTCAGTAGTAACCGGGTTGTGGCTGCTGCTGCGTAGTAAACCTGTTCCCCCCGCATTCGGTCACAAGGAGAGAAACCATGTCAGACAGTCCAGTCATTAAATCTATGCGCATCGTACCGGTTGCCGGCTACGACAGCATGCTACTGAACATTGGCGGCGCCCATAACTGCTTCTTTACGCGCATTATCGTGATCCTGACCGATTCTGCCGGGCATACCGGCGTTGGCGAAACGCCGTGTCATGCCTCAACCTTGCAGTTGCTGGAGCAGTTTCGCCCGCTGATTGAGGGCAGTTCGCTGCTGCGCCTTAACGCTACGCTGAGCCAGCTCTTCAGCAGCGAGGCGCGTCAGCAGCAAACCTCACATACCAATGACATTCATATACCGCAGATGAATCCGGAGAAGTTTTATAACGCCGCAGCAGCCATCGAAGCCGCGCTGCTGGATCTGCAGGGCAAACTGTTCAACCTGCCGGTGGCAGATCTGCTTGCCAGCGGTAAACAGCGCGATCGTATTCCGGTGCTGGGCTATCTGTTTTATATCGCCGATCGCAAGCTCACCAATATGAACTATCGCTCGGCCGATAATGAGCAAGATGGCTGGTTCCGTCTGCGTCATGAAGCGGCGATGGACAAAGCAGCAGTGGTGCGGCTGGCCGAAGCGGCGGTTGAGCAGTACGGCTTTCGTGACTTCAAACTGAAAGGCGGCGTACAGTCAGGCGAAGTGGAAGTTGAAACGGTTGAAGCGCTGCTGGCTCGTTTTCCTGAAGCGCGCGTTACCGTTGATCCCAACGCCAGCTGGTCGCTGGAGGAAGCGATTCGCTTTGGTAAACAGCTGGCGGGTAAGGTGCCCTATCTTGAAGATCCCTGCGGCGCAGAGCAGGGTTATTCCGGCCGGGAAACGCTGGCCGAATTCCGCCGCGCCACGGGCGTGCCGGTTGCCACCAACATGATCGCTAACGACTGGCGACAGCTGCATCATGCGCTGCAACTGAATGCTATCGATATTCCGCTTGCCGATCCGCACTTCTGGACGATGCGTAACGCCAACGTGGTGGCGCAGTTGTGCAATGAATGGGGGCTGACTACCGGTTGCCACTCCAACAATCATTTTGATATCTCGCTGGCCATGGTGGCGCACCTTGGTGCAGCGGCGCCGGGCGATCGTCAGACCGCTTTTGATACCCACTGGATTTGGCAGGATGGCCAACACCTGACGCGTCAGCCGCCACAGATCCGTGATGGCTATCTGGAATTACCGCCGGGTCCAGGTCTGGGCATCGAGTTGGATATGGAACGCGTCGAACAGGCACATGCGCTCTACAACGCGCTGCCGGATAAAAATCGTAACGATGCGTTGGGGATGCAATTTTTGATCGATAACTGGCGCTATGACGCCAAACGTCCCTCATTGGTACGCTAAGGAAGCAGCATGAAGAAAATATTACGTACGGTGACGCTGTTAGCGTCGATTGCAGCCAGCGCGCCATTGCTGGCGCAAACTTTTGTCTACGTGTCAGAAGCCAGTGATGGCACTATCGCGCGCTATACGCTGAACGAGAAAACGGGCGCGTTGCAGCTGTTGGGACGCACGCAAACCGCTGGAAAAGTGATGCCGATGGCGCTGAGCGCCGATCATAAACATCTTTATGCGGCGATTCGCAGTAAACCGCTGCAACTGGTGAGCTGGAGCATCGACAGCAAAACTGGCGACCTGAGCCAGTTGAATTCCGTGGCCGCTGCGGCCAGTTATCCCTATATCAGCACGGACAAACAGGGGCGTTTTCTGCTTGGCGCCTCCTATGATGGCGACGTGGTGCACGTCTATCGGCTCGCCAGCGATGGCAAAGTGAATGCGTCACCGGTCGGGAGCTTTAAGACCGGACATGCGGCACATTCGGTAATTGTTGATGACAGCGGAACAAATGCCTATGTCGGCAATCTCGGTACCGATCGTGTGTTGCAGCTGAAATTGGGCGCCGGGGGTGAATTGACGGCGCTCGGTAAGGGTTATGTCAGCACCGCCGCAGAGAATGGACCGCGCCATTCGGTGCTGTCACCGGATAATCGCTATCTCTATAACATTGGCGAGATGGGCGGCATTATCACTCAGTTCCGTCGTGAAGCGAGCGGCGAACTGGTAAAAGTGGCGGAGATCCCAAATGCCGTTGCTGAAAAATACCAACTGGAACATGGAAAAGAGCGTCCAGCGGATTACAGCGACACCACGCCGCGTATCTGGGCAGCCGATATTCGCCTGACGCCGGATGGGCGTTTTCTTTATGTCAGCGAGCGGACCAGCAGCACCGTTACCGGTTACCGGGTTAACAAGGAGGACGGCAAACTGACGCTGATTGACAGCTGGCAGGTTGAAAAACAGCCGCGCGGCATTGCCATTTCAGCTGATGGTCGCTGGCTGATTGCCAGCGGTGAGAAGAGTGCGGTTACCGGCAGCTATGAAATTAATGCTAAAACCGGGGCGCTTAAGCGGGTGGGCGAAGCACCTGCCGGAGGTGATGCGAATTGGGTCACCGTAGTGACCTATTAAGTTCACCCTGTAAGAAGTCACCCGGAAAGGTCGCCATTTATGGCGGCCTTTTAACTGCTCTGCGCGGATGGTGTAAGGTCGCGTCTGAAGGGGCATCAGTGACAAGGGTAAACAAAACCTTCGTTTCTTCTGTTCGTTAAATAACTAACGGACTGACCGGTGATATCCCCCTGAATCTTGCGGCTGCGGTTACTGTTATTTGTGGGGCAGGGGATGTTTAACGGCTTCAAACGTCACTTCTTATACACTTCCTTGTGGCGATTTCATCTCTTATTGATCTCCCCAATCCCTGAGGCTGATTTAAATACTTAACTACGCTTTGGCACAGGATTGATCCGGGCTTGCTGGGCGGGTAATAATCCCATGGTAGTGATGCCGTGATGCGAACGACCGTGCAGCCATTCAGGAAAAAGAATGTAATCTTCATGCGCTGGAAATGGGTGACGCCGGGGCAGAAGAGGCGTCATAAATTTATATCTTTCATTCCGACCAGCACTCCCGGCCAGCAAGAAGCCAGTTAACGCTTACGCATATCCGGAATGATCAGATCGCCGCGCAACACGGAGGATCCCAGCATATTTTGGGTTTTTGTCGTCAGCCAGTTAACAATCCTGGAAGCCATGGCATCCATAGAGTACTCAATGGCGGGAATGGTAGGGATACCGGGCAACTGCAGCGAGCCTGCCAGGCTGAATACCATAATGTCGGCGGGTACGGATTTATTAAATGCCTGCAACTGGGCAATCACGTTCTGCGCTTCTTGTTCGTTAGCCACCAGAAGGGCGTTGAAATTGCGGGTGCTGGCATTGTTCAGCAGCATTTGAATGGCTACAGAAGAAGAAACCGAATCCATAATAACCAGATTGCGGTTAAAGGGCAGAAAATTCGTTTCCAGTGCAAGTTTATAGCCAAAGAGAACCGGCTCGGCAGCGCCGCCTGCTTCAGGATAAATCAACGCGATTTGGCGCTTGCCCTGGTTAATCAAATAATTACAGGCCGTCTCAGCGGCAAAAGAGTGATCAAACTGAATGCTGTTTGGGCCTTCTGCTTCTACGCAATCCACCAACACCACATTTTCATCTGCAATGTTCAGAGGAAAGCGGGCGCCGATAATCAGCACGTCATCGCACAGACCGCAGCTGAGTTCATCCAGCGCATTCATAATTTCTGTCTGGCTATTCGCGAAGCGCAACAGCAGATGTTTTTGATGCTGGCTTAACTGCTTCTCCAGCGCGTAGAGATAGGCGGTTGTCTGATTGATATTTTCCTGCGCGCAGATAACGCCGATGCAGTTAGTGGTCTGACTGAACAGGGATTGTGCGATCACATTAGGTCGATATTTCAGTTCATCGGCAGCTTTCAGTACGGCAAGACGACTGGCTTCCTTAACGCCGCGCGAACCACTCAACACCCGTGAAACTGTGGCTTTTGACACCCCAGCCAAACGTGATACATCGTTGATAGTAGACATCTTTCTCCCCTGGACCCTGCGTATTACTTTTCAATATGAATGCCAACGTTAGCGCATTTATTCACCGCATAAAGTATAGCCATTTCCCTTTCGCATGGAAACTCATTTTCCATTTGGCTACTTCAGCTATCCAATTTGCCAGAAATTATGTGACGCAAATCGGATAAAGAACCCCCTTAAACTCCAGATATTGATAAGTATCACAGTTCTTATCTTCACTGATGGAAACCGGTTTCCATATGATATCCAATCATCGCCACACTAAAGCGTGAAACGTTGAGGATGGGATGTCGATGTACAAAATAATGTTGTGTTGCTCTGCAGGGATGTCCACCAGCCTGCTGGTGCGAAAAATGGCAGAAGTTGCTGCAGAAAGAGGCTTAGAGGTTGAAATTAATGCCTTTGGCATCGCGGAATTTGATGAACAGTTCCCGCGTTATCAGGTGGTGCTACTTGGGCCACAGGTAAAATATATGCTGAAAACATTGTCAGAAAAAGCGGCCACCCAGGGCATTCCCGTTCAGCCTGTCGAGATGATGGACTACGGCATGCAACGCGGTGACAAGGTTTTAGACTACGCTCTGTCGCTCATTGAAGCGGCTAACTAAAAAGGTGCGCTTATGAGTTCGTTATATCAATCTATGATTGCGGTCATTGAGCAATCCATTACACCGTTAGCGGGTCGTCTTGGGCAACAGAAGTACGTCATTGCGATCCGTGACGGCTTTACCGCCGCGCTGCCCTTTATGATTATCGGCTCTTTCATGCTGGTATTTATTTTTCCGCCTTTCTCTGAAACCACCACTAATGGTTTTGCCCGAGCCTGGCTGGATTTTTCTACCACCTATCGCGATCAACTGATGCTGCCGTTTAATCTGAGCATGGGCGTGATGACATTTTTTATCTCGGTTGGCATTGGCGCGAGTCTGGGGCGGCAATTTTCGCTCGATCCGGTGATGTCAGGTTTGCTGGCATTTATGGCCTTCCTGCTGGTTGCCGCGCCCTACAGTGACGGCACCATTTCCACGGAATATCTCTCCGGGCAGGGGATTTTTACCGCGCTGATCACCTCCATCTACACGACGCGCATCTACGCCTGGCTCAAGCAAAACAACATCACCATTCGTTTACCCAAAGAGGTGCCAACCGGTGTTGCCCGTTCGTTTGAGATCCTGATCCCTGTCGTGGTGATTATTGGTACGCTGCATCCGCTTAACTTATTTATTGAAGCCAAAACCGGCATGATTATTCCGCAAGCCATTATGCATCTGCTGGCGCCGCTGGTTTCTGCTTCCGATTCTCTGCCCGCGATCCTGCTCTCTGTGCTGCTGTGTCAAATATTCTGGTTCGCCGGTATTCACGGCGCGCTGATTGTGACCGGCATCATGAATCCCTTCTGGATGGCTAACTTATCCGCTAACCAGGCGGCTCTGGCGGCGGGCAGCGCACTGCCGCACATCTATCTGCAAGGCTTCTGGGATCACTTTCTGCTTATTGGTGGTGTGGGATCTACACTGCCGCTGGCTTTCCTGTTACTGCGCAGCCGCGCCGTCCATCTGCGCACCATCGGCAAAATGGGCGTTGTACCGAGCTTCTTTAACATCAATGAACCGATCCTGTTCGGCGCACCGATCATTATGAATCCGATCCTGTTTATCCCGTTCGTCTGTGTCCCGATGATCAACGCCGTACTGGCTTACACGGCGACCAAAATGGGCTGGCTGGCACAAGTTGTCTCGCTCACGCCATGGACCACGCCAGCCCCGATAGGCGCGTCGTGGGCAGCAAACTGGGCGATCAGCCCGGTGGTGATGTGTCTGATTTGCATGGTGCTCTCAGGCCTGATGTACCTGCCTTTCCTGCGTGCTTACGAACGTTCACTGTTGAAAACAGAAGAGCAGAAAGCGCAAAGCAGTAGCCCCCTTGCTGAAACGATTGGCACTAACTAATGAGTCTGGAGAGTAAAGCGATGAACTATACATTTCCTGAAAATTTCTGGTGGGGCAGTGCCAGTTCTGCCTTACAGACCGAAGGCGACAGCCTGGCAGGCGGCAAAAGTGCCACCATCTGGGATGTCTGGTATCAGCAGCAGCCCTGGCGCTTTCACCAAAACATCGGTCCGGCAAAGACCTCTACCTTTGTTCAATACTGGCAACAAGACATTTCGTTGCTTAAAAAGCTTAACCACAACAGCTTTCGTACTTCGCTAAGCTGGTCCCGCCTGATCCCGGACGGCACGGGTGAAGTGAACCCTGAAGCGGTCACGTTCTACAATAACGTGATTGATGAACTGCTGGCGCAGGGCATAAAACCTTTTATCACTCTCTTTCACTTTGATATGCCGATGGTGATGCAGGAAAAAGGCGGATGGGAAAACCGGGAAGTCGTTGCTGCATTCAGTCGTTATGCACAAATCTGTTTTGACCTTTTCGGCGATCGGGTGCTGCATTGGTTTACCTTTAATGAGCCGATTGTACCGGTTGAAGGTGGCTATCTTTATGATTTCCACTATCCCAACATCGTCGACTTTAAACGAGCGGCAACCGTGGCGTATCACACCGTTCTGGCCCATGCGTCGGCGGTAAAGGCCTATCGGGCTGGGGACTACAACGGTGAGATTGGCATCGTTCTGAACCTTACGCCCTCCTATCCACGTTCGCAGCATCCGGCAGATATCACCGCTGCCCATCATGCTGACCTGTTGTTCAATCGCAGCTTTCTCGACCCGGTATTGCGTGGCGAATATCCAGTCGATCTGGTAACGCTGCTACGTCAGTACGATCAGCTTCCGGCTTCGCTTCCGGGCGATAGTGAACTGATAGCAGAAGGGAAAATCGATCTGCTGGGTGTGAACTACTACCAACCACGCCGGGTAAAATGCCGTGACAGTGCGGTAAACCCCGCATCACCCTTTATGCCCGAGTGGTTTTTTGAAAACTATGAAATGCCGGGCCGGAAAATGAATCCTTATCGTGGCTGGGAAATTTACGAACCTGGCATATATGACATTCTGACTAATTTACGGGTTAATTACGGTAATCCTCGCTGTTTTATTTCTGAGAATGGTATGGGCGTTGAAAATGAGCAGCGATTTGTACAGGAGGGGATAATAAACGATCAATATCGTATCGACTTTATTGCTGAGCATCTTAAATGGCTGCACAAAGGCATAAGCGAAGGCGCCAACTGTCTTGGCTACCATATGTGGACATTTATCGATAACTGGTCATGGTGCAACGGCTATAAAAACCGCTACGGATTTGTGCAACTCGATTTAGTCAGCCAACGGCGCACCGTGAAAAAAAGCGGCGAATGGTTTGCCGCGACGTCGGCTAATAATGGTTTCAGTGAGCAGGAGTTAAATAATGATTGATTTAGAAGAGGCAGTGATGGAAATCATTGTGAACTCAGGACAGTCAAGAAGCCTGTGCTTTGAAGCGTTGCAGGCAGCGCGTCAGGGCAGCATCGGGGAAGCGCAAAAGCTGTTAAAAGAATCGGATACCTTTGCGCTTCGGGCACATAAAATGCAAACCAAATTAATTGAGCAGGATGCCGGCGAAGCGAAGCAACCGATGACGTTAATTATGGTGCATGCACAGGATCATTTAATGACGTCACTGTTAGCGCGTGAGTTATCTGCAGAGATTATTCATCTCTACCAGCGATAACTTATTGTTAATTAGCCGGAGCAATATACTTAACCCAATATAAACTAACCCTGACCTCTGTGAATAAAAAATAAAACAGCTCTCACGGGCACGGCACACTTTTGTGCCGCGTCCGGCGAGAACGCTATTGTCTGAAAATAATTAACTATATTGAGACAACAATGAAAAAAGATAAAATGCTTCCAGCCTCGCTGCTGGCGGTAGCTTCGCTTTGCTCTGCAACTGTGGCCGCACAAGAATTTACTCAGGAACAAATTGACGCCATTGTGGCAAAAGCCGTCGATAAAGCGCTGACGGAGCGGCAGGCCAAAATGGATGCAGCAGTGAACAAGCAGGCTGATGTCATCACTGAACCACAAAGTACGGCGCAATCCCCCGATTTAGCGATCCCTTTTGGCGTGAAGTTTACCGGCTACGCTCGTTATGGCGCGCAATACCAGAGTGGCGATCAGAAATATGTCGGAGTGGATGGCTCTTATAATGGTGCCTCGGCTATTGGACGCCTGGGTAATGAAGGTAATGGCGGCGAATTTCAGCTTTCCAAAGCATTCCGGGGCGATAACGGCGCGATTTGGGACGTTAACGTGATGATCGATCACTGGGGCGATGAGGTTAACCTCAAAAAAGCCTACGCAGGCGTAACCAATATTCTCGCCTCTAATCCTGACGCCTATCTCTGGGCAGGCCGCGATTTTCACCAACGACCCCAGCAGGGCATCAACGACTATTTCTGGATGAATCACGATGGCCAGGGTGCTGGTATCAAAGACTTTGACCTGGGTGGGGTGAAATTTGATGTCGCTGGCGTCGCTGCCGTTGAATCCTGTAGCCCGGAAGTCATGGATGATGAAGCGAACCCCTCACGTATTACCTGTACCGGCGGCTCGGGAACGGGCGATAAGGGAAATTATGCGTTGACCTCAAAAATTCATGGTATGAAAGTTGGCCCGCTGGATCTGGAGATCTACGCGAACTATGGATTTGACTCAAAAGCGGTTGAGAGCGAAGAGCGACTGAAAGCCTGGCAGGGCGCATTTGTATTGAGCCACACCGGTGATAAAGGTGTTAACAAAGTCATCGCCCGCTACTCCGACAATTCTGATAACAGCGTCTATAACAAAACCAATGACTTAAAAACCATTTATGCCAGCTTTGAAGGTAACTATAAATTCACGCAACAGGCGCAGGTGGAATATCTTCTCGCCTTCCATGACTACACCAACGATGCAGATGACAGCGATAACCGCAAAAACTACGGCGCCATTGTGCGTCCTATGTACTGGTGGAATGAAGTCCATTCAACCTGGCTGGAAGCGGGTTATCAGCGTGTAGATTATGATATGGGCGGCGATAACCATGGCTGGAAGCTGACGTTATCGCAAAACATTTCCATTGCTATGGGACCAGAGTTCCGGCCAATGCTGCGGTTCTACGTTACCGGCGGTGAAGTGGATAACAAACGCACGGCGCGCGTAAATGGCAGCGATGACGATACGCAACTCGACTCGTTCAACGTTGGCGCAATGTGGGAAGCCTGGTTCTGATCAAGGTATCAACAGACGGGCAGCATTTGAGATGTCGCTGCCTGCTGTAACGGTCCAGGGTAAGAGCCGTCCCTGTAAATCTACCTGGCCATTAAAAGTGTGCGATCCTTCTTACCAGCCAGTGGTCTGCAGAAGTTGCTCCCAGGTCAACCTCTGCGGGTTAATTTTCCTGCTCCCTGACAAATCACGATCTTTACGGTAATAGCCATGTTCAGACATGCCCACAATCACCGCCGTTAAACCTTCCGCTGAAGATCTTCTGGTTATTTATATCTCTGAGAAAATTTGTCTGACCGATAACGGGCAATTGTAGCGTTGCGAAAAGCGCTCACCCATAACTCATTGCCGACTTCAAGTCCGGTGGTTGCAGCGGCGTAAGTCGCCATCTTTTCACCATCAGCCAGAACCCGAACCGTCGCCAAAGTATCAGGTTCTACTTCAATGATTTTAAAAGGGACGAGGCAGATATTTCTGTCAAAAGCCACACACTTGAAAATGCTGGTAGCTGACTGAAGCTGACCTGTCACTATCAGCTTACCGTCACCGAACCAGCTCAAATTGTCTGGCTTCATACCAATGTTCACCTGAAGAGTCTTGCCTGTGCCTGAAGAAGTAGATAGCCGCAATATGCTCTCGGTATATTCAATAAAAACAAGGAATTGTGCGCTCCCGACATCCATGCCGGGCCTGGTTTCTTGCAATGGGACAGCTACCCGATTCAGCCTTGCGGTGGATCAAGTAGTATCCACAGCCGTGCGATCTTTCCATCGCTGATTTTCACCACATCGGTGCCGCTGAGGATAGTGGGGCCTCCTTCAGGGCCTGCACGCCATCGCAAATAACCCAGCCCGTGATGTCCGACTGCCGGGCCTTCAGCGACGAAAGAGAAATCAGCCCCGAACTGCTTCAGCAATGCACCCGCGACATCGCAGATCGCCTTGCGACCTGTCACAACGTCAGCAGGCTCGTACATAATTGGCTCAGCCGAAAACAATTCTTGTACCGCTGCACTCCGCCTCGAAGCATCCCGCTCGTTGAATACGCGCTCCAGGTTTGCGCGCAAGAGGGTATTGTAGTCAGGTTCGGCTGGAGTTCTGAGTGACTCATTCGGGTAGGTCATAAGGTTGCCTTTAATTGAGTTGGATACAAAGTAAGTTTGTGAACTGATTATTTGCCCCGGCCATGCAACGATCAGGTTGGAATAAGGGCAGAGCAAAGCTGTTTGCGCCTGGATGGAGCATCACGGGATCAGCAGAATCGAGCCGGTGTGCTTGCGCGCTGCAATGGCTCGATGCGCCAAAGCCGCCTCTTCCAGTCGATATCGGGAGATTTCCAGCTGACCCAGCGCCCCTTCCCGGAACCGCTCGAACAACTCTGAGGCAGCCATATCCTGGTTCTGCGAATTAATGTATTGCGGTGTAGAGGGCTGAAGGTACCGAATGCCACGCGCGGCCAGCAGCGTCATGTCCGCAACGGCGGCTCCGGAAGCGTTGCCGACATGAACCAGGTCGCCACCGTCTCGCAGCGCGCCGATTGAAGCATCCAGCGTTTGCCGACCGACCAGGTCATACACCACATCGACGCCATTGCCTCCGTTAACGGCTCTTATCGCCCCGGCCAGTTCTGGCTCATCCGAGCGCAACACGTGGTCAAGTCCCCATCCCTGCACAATGCGGGCCTTGTTTGCCGACCCCACCGTAGCGATGACGGAGGCGCCAATTGATTTTGCCCAGCGGGCGAGCAGGGAGCCTACGCCTCCGGAAGCGCCTTGCACAACTACGGTTGAACCTTCCCGAAGCGAATGGACCTGCCTGACCAGAACCCACGCGGTCAGCCCTTTCGACAGAAGCCCGGCAGCCTGCGCGCTGGATATGTCATCAGGGAGCTTGATCAGCGCGCTGGCATCAATCACGCGGCAATTAGAGTAGGCGCCGGACGCGAAGAAATACCCAACGCGATCACCAACCTTCAGGTGCTGCACCTGCAGACCAACCTCTTCTACGATACCGGCGGCTTCCACCCCCATGCTGAACGGCATTTGCACATTGAATGTGCCATCCCTGAACATCGTATCGACGAAATTGACGCCGATCGCTTGATGACGTATCAGCACCTGCCCGGGAGCGGGTTTTTCCAGGGTGAAAATTTCGTGGTGAAGAACGTCAGGAGCTCCCTGCTGGTAAATCCGGATGCGGTGATTCATGGCTGCCTCGTGTTGTGATCAGAATCGAAAAACCAGCTAAGATCCGCCGCCCTGTTCAGGGACGGCAGGACAAGTCGATCGGTAAATTCGCTTGTTGTGGTATCAATCAGGCGCTCTGACCGCCATCGACATTGAGTGTGGCGCCAGTGATGTAGGAGGCCTCAGGCCCCGCGAGAAAGGAGACGGCGGCTGCAATGTCCTCTGGCTGACCGTAACGTCCAAGCGCCGCCAGGCCCGCAAGAAACGGAGCGTGGTCGGCGGTCTCAGGGTTCATCTCGGTGTTGATAGCGCCTGGCTGGATGACGTTCACCGTGATGTTGCGCGGCCCGAGATCACGGGCCCAACCACGACTATAGGCAGCCACTGCGGCCTTGGTCGCAACATAATCCGCAGCACCGGGGAAGGGCACATGGTCGGCGCCGGTGGTACCCAGAGAAATGATCCGTCCACCGTCATTCATCAGGCCGACGGCAGTACGCACGGCGGTGACCACGCCCCCGACGTTCACCGCTTGTTGGCGATCAAATGCGGCGATGTCAGCATCAGGGTCACCGACCGGGCCTGTGACAAAAACCCCGGCGCTGTTGACAAGGATGTCGAGGCGACCAAAGTGCTGATGGACTTTTTTAACAAGAGCGGCCACCTGGGCGGTATCGCCCTGATCGGCTTGAATCGCCAGCGCCCGCACACCCTGGCGCTCAATCTCAGCCACAACGTTTTGTGCCTGTCCGGGCGATTTTGCGAAGCTGAATGCTACATGGGCGCCGTCTGCAGCGAGACGTTTAGCGATGGCTGCACCAATGCCACGAGAACCGCCCGTTACCAGTGCTACTTTATTTTGAAGTTGTTGAGTCATTGTCCGATCTCCCTTAAGCGCCATCCGAAATGGATGGCTTCGTTTCAGTGAGATCACTGTATGAGATAACAGTTTCGGGATAAACTAGCTAAAAAGCACACCACTGTTCCTGATATCGTGCTAATAAGGTGTTTTACTGAAACCAGACAAGGGCGGCGGCGTGGACTATTTCACGGCTGTAAAAGCATTTATTCAGGTGGTGGAAGCAGGAAGCTTCGTCAAAGCAGCACAGGCGTTGGATCTCCCGCGCAATACTGTTACCAAACATATTCAGTCGCTGGAGAGCCATCTGCGCGTGAAGCTGCTCAACCGCACCACACGACGCATTTCACTGACCAATGACGGCACTGCTTATTACGAGCGGATGGTACGGGTAGTTGATCAATGGCTGGAAGCGGAATCGGATCTGACCAGCGCGCAGGCACGTCCCCATGGAAAGTTACGGGTGGATATGGGCTCAACCATGGCGACGATGCTGGTAATACCGGCGCTCCCTGATTTTCAGAAACGCTACCCAGACCTTCAGCTGGATATCGGCGTGAGCGACAGGCCTGTCGACCTGCTGGGTGATCGGGTGGATTGCGTCATTCGCGGCGGCACCTTGAGCGATCCTTCGCTGATTGCCCGCCGCCTTGGCAGCCTTAAATTCGTGACCTGCGCAACGCCAGAGTATCTGGCGGCCCACGGAACGCCATTACACCCAGGCGACCTGGAAAAGGATCACCAGATGATCCGGTACTTCTTTGCCGGTACAAACCGGCGGTTGCCGGTAGAGTACGTCAGGGCTGAGGAACGCATCACCGTCGACGCGAACTATTTTGTTTCCGTGAACGATTCGAATGCTCTGCTTGCCGCCACACTGGCTGGCCTCGGCGTGGTGCAGACATTAATGTTTATGGCCGAACCCCACTTTAAGTCTGGCGCTCTGGTTCAACTGCTACAGGAGTGGTCAATGGAGCCGAATCCGATTTACATTGTCTACTCTCCCAACCGCCATCTCAGTGCGCGTGTGCGGGTTTTTGTAGCGTGGCTCGTCGGGCTGTTTGAGGCCAAAGGGTTGCGCTGAAGCGCATTAGTCCAGGTCTTGGGTATGCCAGTATCTCTGCGTTGCATCGCCAGCAGTTCTTTCCCTGGTTTACCGGCAACCGCGCGTGATTCACCATTTACCAGCAACGGACCAACAGGATAATTCACCTCCGCTGCACCCATGCCAGGCTGAACGATAATGCCGCCAGGCTGCAGTTTGCCTTTCATTACGCGGGTCAACCGCCGGGCTGGCACCCATCTTTGTGGCCAGCTCGCGGCAGCGTTCACTGATATCGGTCGCCACCACTTCTGTCGCGCCAGATGCCAGCGCAGCGGCAATCACCAGACAACCAATTGGCCCCGCACCGGTGCTCAATATACGCTTTCCGGTCAAATCACCTGCCTGACACACCGCATGAATGCAAATCGCCAGCGGTTCAGCAAAAGCGATCGCTTTAGCCTCAGCCCCGTCGCTGTAAGGCACGCACTGCAACGGATTGACCGCCACATATTGGGCAAAACCGCCGTTAACATGTAGAAAAAACTGCGCGCTGCCCATAAAACGCATTGAGCGGCAGAGATTTTGTTTCCCCTCCTGGCACAGCGTGCATTGCTGGCAAGCTGGCTAAAGCGCGCAACATTTAGCCGAAAGTAACGTCGCGCAGCCAGACGCACGGCATCTATTTTGATCCGGATGCATGTCAATACCATTGGCGGAATTATACCAGCGAAAAAAATCGCGACCTTTGCTGAGCTTTACGGTGTGCGCATCGCCTGGCATGGTCCGGGCGATATTTCTCCGGTTAGAGTGGCAGCGAATCTGCACATCGATATGAGCATTACCAATCTGGGTATTCAGGAATACACGCCAGTGAATGACGCGTTGCAGGACGTTTTCCCCGGTTGCCCGGAAACAGATCGGGGATATGCCTGTCTGAGCAGTCGTCCGGGACTGGACGCGGATATCGATCTGAAAGAAGCCGCAAAATATCCTGTATCCAGCGGCCTTCCTGACTGGACAAATGCGCGTCTACCCGATGGTACTGTAGTACGACCTTAATAAATCCCAGGATGAAGTACGTCATTATAAATAAATCGATTTCATTGCCCTTCATCACTGATCGAAACCTGAGGCAGGGCAGAGCTCATTACTTTGCCTTTTTCATCATCGCTAATATTTTTTGAATCAACGAATTATAAACGGATCAAGAGGGTTTTAACCCCATTTGGGGTTAGTGCGTCGTCAGCCGTGATAAAAGCATCAGCGCGACATCGGGATAATTTTTAGCGATTCAGTTAATTTCCCACAGAAGTCTCCCCGATAATGTGTTGGAAGGTCCGTTTTACCCTAACAGTACTGCCCGCCTGGCAAGAACAAGCCAGCTATGCGGATTGATATTCATTCGTAAACTTCGCATCGGTCTTCAGTTGTCGTAGTAAGGCTCATCAGATCTGACATTCAACCGGAGGATTTCAGTCTGATGTCAGATCCTGACACTCTTCACTCAGCGACCGGTAACGTCTGAAATGATGATGTCATTACCATCAGAGCTGCCGCTGAGGGTAATTTTATATGTATGCCCAGCCTCAGGCGTTACAGATGATATAAACTCAACTAACAGTTCTACCTTATAGTGAATGCATTGTTATCTGTTTCAAGTGAAGCAATGCTGCCTGATAGGGTTCAGCAGCCTGAATAACGATTAACCTGCCTGGCAAAAGTAAAAAAGAGTGAAAAAACATGAACAAAATAGCGTTAATACAAGGCGATATCACGAAAGTAGCTGCGCAGGCTATTGTGAATGCAGCTAACTCCTCGTTACTGGGGGGAGGCGGAGTAGATGGTGCAATACATCGTGCTGGTGGGCCAACGATTCTGGCAGAGTGTCAGGTAATCAGAGATCGTCAGGGAGGCTGTAAGGTAGGTAATGCTGTTATCACCAGGGGCGGTAATTTACCTGCTGATTATGTCATCCATACCGTTGGGCCACGCTGGCATGACGGTCATCAGCATGAAGATGAGCTTTTGAAAAATGCCTACCTGAGTTGCTTTAAACTTATTGATGAATATGATATCAAAACGGTTTCTTTTCCCAATATCAGTACCGGAATTTATAATTTTCCCAAAGAAAGAGCTGCTAAAATTGCACTGGATGCAATTACGCAGTGCGTGCGTGAAAATACCAAAATACAACAGGTTAATTTAGTCTGTTTTGATGAAGAGAACTACAACCTGTACTTCAAGCTAATGGCTTAAAATCCTTCCTGTCAATCGCTCCTTTTCCAGTCGCAACTCTTTGAATGCGCGGGCAGGTAATTTCCTGCCTCGGGCAGCATTTACACGAAAGTTATAATTTTAAGGTAAGTTAAAACGCTCCTCAGTACCGCCGCCGAATCATTCATTAAGCACTGCCAGCGTCCAGAAAGTGTAATCCCTTGCTCCTGCCGGTAAAATAATGCTCACCGAGGCGTGTTTAAAACCATTATGCAATAAAGGGTTAAATTAACAGCAGAGAGGTCACTGAACCTACACTCACTACGGCAGATCGGTGAGGCGTGTGGCAAGGCAATATAAGCAAAAAATTTTGACTCGCTAAGCCGCTCCCCCTCTGCTAAAACCAGGCCATGCCGCGAGCATGGCCTGTACTCTGGCACAGGTTCCGTAATTACAGGTATAATCCCATCCATGATTTAACGGGTTCAGGAACCAGAATGACAAAACTTACCTTACAAGAGCAGATGCTAAAAGCTGGATTAGTCTCCAGCAAAAAAATGGAAAAAGTGCAAAGAACCGCCAAAAAATCACGGGTGCAGGCGCGTGAGGCAAGGGCGGCAGTAGAAGAGAATAAAAAAGCGCAGCTTGAGCGTGATAAACAGCTCAGTGAACAGCATAAGCAGGCGGCTTTATCAAAAGAGCATAAAGCTCAGGTAAAGCAGCTTATCGAGATGAACAAGATCGACATTGCCAGAGGCGATATTGGTTTTAACTTCACCGATGGTAATTTAATCAAAAAAATCAGTGTTGATAAGGCTACACAAGCCCAGCTGATTAACGGGCGTCTCGCCATTGCCCGCCTGAGCGTTGATGAGAATGGCGAGAGCAAATACGCCATTATCCCCGCAAGCGTGGCCGATAAAATTGCCCAGCGGGATGCGAACAGTATTGTATTAAACAGCACGCTCAGTCAGGAAGAGCAGGATGAAGAAGATCCTTATGCTGATTTTAAAGTGCCTGATGATTTGATGTGGTAATTAACGGCTGGCAGAGGATTATGTATGAAAAGTCCCTCAGGACTTTTCATCAAAATTTTCTGTTCAGCCAGTTTATGGTTAAACGCAGGTTTTTATCGGGTTGCCACTCCGGCAGAGACTTGCTTTCAGAACGGGCTGGCACTACGTGCTTTGACCGGCTCTCCGCCAATGGGATGCACAAAATGCAGCTCGCTGGCGTGAAGCATCAGCCGCGGCGTCTTTTCGGTGCCCGGCAAAAGGCGACCGCCATAAAGGTCGCAGCCCAAAATAGGGTGACCCAACTGTTGGCAGTGAATGCGCAGTTGATGGGTTCGCCCCGTCTCCGGGGTCAGCTCTACCCGCGTCACCGGCAGCAAGCGCCTCTCTCCCAGATCATGATAAAAGCGCTCAACGACCCGATAGTGGGAGCGGGCTGGCTTGCCGTTGATTGCACAAATCGACATAAGGGGAAACAGCGCCGGGTCTTTGGCAATGGCTGCATCTATCGTCCCCTCATTGTTATGCAGATGTCCGCAGAGTAGTGCGCTGTAAACTTTGGTCACTGTGCGCTGGCTGAACTGCTGGCAAAGGGCAGCATTGACCGCTTTATTGCGGGCAATCACCATCAACCCGGAAGTCCCGAAATCAAGACGGTGGACCAGAGTGCAGCCGGGGAAGAGCTTTACCAGCCGGTAATGCACCGAATCAAGGTTTTGCGGATTTTTCCCGGAAAGGCTGAGCAACCCGGCGGGTTTATTGATCAGCACCAGGTGCTCGTCCTGATAGAGATTTTCGATCTTTTCATGGCACGGCGGAGCGATAAAGGTATCAATAATCTTCGACATCAGGCTACCCGGCGGGAAAGGGGGAGCGGATGATAGCGAATTTTAAGCTGGCTGGCGAATCGGCTCTTCCTCTGGAGGGATGCCTGAAAAAAGGAAATAATGATGATATTATTTGGCACTGGCTATGCAGGCCGCAACTGATACAGATCTTAACCCCGGGAATGAATGATGAACGAAGAAGTGCCAATTAAATTTTATGACATCGTGGATGAGTATTCGACAGAATGTGCAAAGCCGGTGGATGAGTCAGAACGTGGCCCTCTGGCGCGTTATTTCCAGCTGCTGTTCACCCGTTTAGAGAACAACGAAGAGATCAGTGAGGATGCGCAACAAGAGATGGCCGGTGAAGCGGGTATCGACGAGCAACGTATCGACGAGATAGCGACGTTTTTGAATCAGTGGGGCAATGAGTAACGCCTGCTGAGGCAAGTGTGGAAAAGGCGGAGGCTGTCTGTTTTTCTCTCACTTAAACCAAAGGCGTAGTCTGCGCGGGCAATGTGCTTTACACTGCGCGCTGAAAAAATTGAGCAGATAAACGATTAAGCAGGCGGTAATGGCGATGAACGGAACAATCACAACCTGGTTTGAAGATAAAGGTTTTGGATTTATCAAAGATGAAAACGGGGATAACCGTTATTTTCATGTGATTAAGGTCGCCAACCCCGAGCTGATCAAGAAAAATGCGGCGGTGACTTTCGAACCCACCACGAATAACAAGGGATTGTCAGCCTATGCTGTGAAGGTCGCCCCGGAAAGCAAATATATCTATATTGCAGGTGAGCGTATTAAGCTCACCTCGATCAAGTCTTACCTGGTTTACAGTGAAGAAGTTCCTGCCGAGACGCGTATTGATAAAGAGAATGCGGTGCTCTCTGTGGGTATTCTGATGAACAGCATCAAGCCAAAATCCGCCACTGAGACAGGTGAAATGCGCTCGCTGAAAAAGCTGGCTATCACTACCTTCCAGGGAACAACCTTAATCTTCTCGGAAGAGGAGATAGACGTAGATGCCACGGTGAAGCTGCTTAAAATCTGATAGTTACAACGGATTAAGCGAACGATTCATCGCTACAATAGCTTCATGGGTGGGATTGGCGCCCAGTTTGCCAAACAGCTCGGGCAGGCGATCGCGTTTCGCTGCCGCTTCGCCCCTGACGGCGGCAGCGAGGCCTTTTTTCATCTCCTGTGCATTGTAATCGCAGCAGTAGGCTGGCGTCGAAGGCTGTTGCCGCCATGACTCTTCCAGGGAGCCGGCATCGACAGGATCGAAACCGGTATCCTCCACCAGATTCATCACCACCTGTTTCTGCGTAACGTCATCGCCCGCTACGGCCACGGCTAAGCGTGATGGCGACCCTTTTGGCCTGCCAGACTCTGCAAGTGACCAGGCGAGAATATTGTTAAAGGCCTTAATCACTGGCCGGGAAAGTTGCTTCGACACCCAGATACTTTCACTCATTCCCCCATCAATTTCAGCAATGCGCGGATCGCGTAAGCCCGGATAGTAGTTACTGGTATCGATGAGCGGGACCGTGCCGGGAACGTTATCAAAAAGATCTTCGGGCAGCGATGCCAGGGCCGGTAATGGAATCGCTAAAACGATCGCTTCGGCTCCCTTAACTGCGCCATAAAGGTCTGCTGCTGTCGCCCCGATTTCATCAGCAAAATGCTGAACGCCCTGAATTCCCCGGGAATTTGCCACCCGCACCTGATGGCCAGCCGCGATAAGTTTGCGTGCAAGGGTGCCGCCAATATTGCCTGTTCCAATAATGCCTATTTCCATGTTTTTGCCCCTTGTTGGAAAGGTAAGGTGATAGTACTGGTCATGCTATGCCGTACAGATTAATATGGCAAGAACAGGTAAATAAGTAAGTAACACCCTAAAAGGTAAGTATGAAGCGAGAACGAATCTGGAACTGTGAAGATCCCGGCCAGCGAATGATATGGGCGGCAACCACTACCGAAGCGCTTCGGGTACTGGAGGGCAAGTGGAAAATCATCATCATCTGCCAGTTATTTGCGGCAAAAGGCCCGCTACGCTTTTCTGAGCTGGAGCGCCTGGTGACCGGCGTTAATCAGAAAATGCTTATTCAGCAGCTGCGGCAACTGGAAAGTGATGGCATCGTTGCCCGTACAGTTTATCCGCAGGTACCCCCAAGAGTTGAATATAGTCTGAGCGACATCGGTATCGCATTGGGGCCTGCAATGGAAGCGTTGATTGACTGGGCTGAAGAGAAGCGCCGTATCATGGCAACAAAGTCTGAGGCGGAATAAGCCCTGAGCACAAGTTGCCTTACCATGAATTCACAACCAACTTCTGATTAGCGTTCAGGAGCAGACAGGGAACAATGAAATTCCTTGAGTGAATCCGGCGTTGTGACTAAATTATATTTTAGTTACTCGTTTAATCAGAGTACGTTGAGCTAAGCTGGAAAAATGACTAAACACACAACTGTTAATCCCTCGCGTGGGCCATCGGACCACAGCATCCGCGATCGGGTCGTGGAAGCTGCAACAGAGCATTTCGGCCATTTTGGCTATGAGAAAACCACCGTCTCTGACCTGGCTAAAGCAATAGGGTTTTCAAAGGCCTATATCTATAAGTTTTTCGATTCCAAACAGGCAATTGGCGAGGTGATCTGCACCAACCGGCTGGCGATGATCATGACGTTTGTTAATTCTGCCATCGCCGATGCGCCTGGCGCCTCGGAAAAAATGAGACGTTTATTCAGGGCGCTGACTGAAGCCGGTAGCGATCTGTTTTTTCACGATCGCAAGCTCTATGACATTGCAGCGGTTGCAGCACGTGACAAGTGGCCTTCGGTAGAAAGGCATGAAGAGCGTCTGCGACAGCTCATCGAACAAATTATTCTTGAAGGGCGCAGGACGGGAGAATTTGAGCGTAAAACGCCGCTGGATGAGGCCGCACATGCGATATATCTGGTTATGCGGCCTTATATCAGTCCGGTTCAGCTGCAATACAATCTGGAGACGGCTTCAACAGCCGCTGCGCTGTTATCCTCGCTGATCCTGAGAAGTCTCTCACCCTGAGTGTGCTATCCTGAGGTTGTGACTATTGACATTATTGGTCACTGGTTTGAGAATGCGGCTACCGTCCTGTTAATCTTTAAGGTAACCCATGCTCAGGCTCACCCCTGCCACCGTTGCTATTTGCCTGTTGCCGCTTGCCCTTGTAGCCTGCGGCGATCCTTCTGCCACCGACGATCCTCGTAATCAGCCTCCTCTGGTCAGGGCTGCCACTGTGGTAAACGCGGTGGGCGCCTCGCGCGCCTTTACCGGCGTCGTTGTCGCCCGAACTCAAAGCGATCTGGGTTTCAGAGTGCAGGGAAAAATCCTTGAACGTCTGGTGGATACCGGTCAGGCCGTTAAAAAGGGGCAGCCTTTGATGCGCCTGGATCCCGCCGATCTCCACCTTCAGGCGCAGGCTCAGCAACAGGCAGTTGCTGCTGCGCGGGCGCGCGCCAGGCAAACCGCTGCTGATGAAGCTCGTTATCGCGGTCTGGTCACTTCAGGTGCCGTCTCTGCGTCGGCCTACGATGGGATAAAGGTGGCCGCAGAGACCGCCAGAGCAGAACTCAGCGCTGCCAGGGCACAGGCAAATGTGGCGCAAAACGCAACGGGCTATGCTGTACTGCTGGCCGATGCCGACGGCATGGTAATGGCTACGCTGGCAGAGCCTGGTCAGGTTGTTACCGCAGGGCAGCCGGTGGTCAGACTGGCCAGAGCAGGGCAGCGCGAGGCCATCGTGCAGTTGCCTGAGACGCTACGTCCTGCCGTGGGAAGCGAGGCTCAGGCAACGCTCTACGGTACCGGTAAACAGTTTGTTCCTGCAAGAATGCGCCTTCTCTCCGATGCGGCCGATCCGGTGACGCGCACCTTTGAAGCCAGATACACGCTTGAGGGTGCGCTGGCAGGCGCGCCGCTTGGAGCTACCGTGACGCTGTATATTGCAGAGGATAAAACCAGCCGCCAGGTACTACAGGTGCCGATAGCTGCCCTTTATGATCCGGGCAAAGGGCCAGGCGTCTGGGAGATTTCAGGAAAGCCCGCCAAAGTGTCATGGCGGCCCGTTCAGGTGCTGGCATTAAGTGACGATGCGGCAAGTGTCACCGGGAGTCTCAGGCCGGGAGAAGAGATAATTGCTCTGGGCGCGCATCTGCTGCATGAAGGTGAAGCGGTTCGAATCGCTGAACAGGGCAACGGCAGCGTCGCCAGGCTCCAGCCATGAGCAGCGGACGCTTCAATCTTTCAGCGCTGGCTGTTCGCGAGCGATCGATTACTCTGTTCCTTATCATCCTGATTACTGTCGCTGGTATTCTCTCGTTCTTCGGGCTGGGTCGGGCTGAAGATCCGCCTTTTACCGTCAAACAGATGACGATTATTTCTGCCTGGCCGGGCGCTACGGCGCAGGAGATGCAGGATCAGGTTGCCGAACCGCTTGAAAAGCGGCTGCAGGAGCTAAAGTGGTATGACCGCAGCGAGACTTACACCCGTCCCGGTCTGGCTTTTACCCTGCTTTCGTTACAGGACAGCACGCCGCCTTCACAGGTGCAGGAAGAATTCTATCAGGCACGCAAGAAGATGGGCGATGAGGCCAAAAATCTGCCCTCCGGTGTTATCGGCCCGATGATTAATGATGAATTCTCCGACGTCACCTTTGCGCTCTTTGCGCTCAAAGCGAAAGGGGAGCCACAGCGCCTGCTGGTCCGCGATGCGGAATCGATGCGCCAGCAGCTTCTCCACGTGCCCGGCGTGAAAAAGGTCAACATTATTGGTGAGCAGAGTGAGCGCATCTTTGTCTCGTTCTCCCATGACAGGCTGGCCACGCTCGGTATCGCTCCCCAGGATATCTTCTCCGCCCTCAACGGTCAGAACGTACTGACACCCGCCGGTTCGATTGACACCGCCGGACCGCAGGTCTTTATCCGCCTGGATGGTGCCTTCAACAAACTGGAAAAGATCCGCGAAACGCCGATTGTGGTTCAGGGCCGGACGCTGCAGCTTTCGGACGTGGCAACCGTTGAACGCGGCTACGAAGATCCGGCGACATTCAGGGTACGCAATCAGGGTGAGCCAGCGCTGTTGCTGGGCATCGTGATGCGGGAAGGCTGGAACGGACTCGATCTTGGTAAGGCGCTGGATGCGGAAACAGCCAGAATCAACAAGGGCATGCCACTCGGTATGTCACTGACCAAGGTTACCGATCAGTCCGTCAATATCAGCTCAGCCGTTGACGAATTTATGATCAAGTTCTTTGTCGCCCTGCTGGTAGTGATGGTGGTCTGCTTCATTAGTATGGGCTGGCGGGTAGGCGTGGTGGTCGCCGCTGCCGTACCGCTGACGCTGGCTGTCGTCTTTGTGGTGATGGAGGCCTCCGGCAAAAATTTCGACCGTATAACGCTGGGTTCTTTGATTCTGGCGTTGGGTTTGCTGGTGGATGACGCCATCATCGCCATCGAAATGATGGTGGTGAAGATGGAGGAGGGATACGATCGCATCAAAGCCTCCGCCTATGCCTGGAGCCACACGGCCGCGCCGATGCTCGCGGGCACGCTGGTGACAGCCGTTGGCTTTATGCCCAACGGGTTTGCCCACTCCACGGCGGGTGAGTACACCAGCAACATGTTCTGGATTGTGGGTATCGCCCTGATCGCCTCCTGGATAGTGGCGGTGGTGTTTACGCCTTATCTGGGAGTGAAAATGCTGCCGGAAATCAAAACGGTGCAGGGCGGGCATGCAGCCATTTATAACACCCGCCATTACAACCGTTTTCGCCGGATACTGACCCGCGTCATTGAGCGAAAATGGCTGGTAGCCGGCACCGTTATTGCCATCTTTACTGTCGCGCTTCTCGGTATGGGGCTGGTTAAAAAACAATTTTTCCCTACCTCGGATCGCCCGGAGGTACTGGTAGAAGTCCAGCTGCCGTATGGCACCTCTATTGAGCAGACCAGCGCCACCACCGCGAAAATTGAAGCGTGGCTGGAGAAGCAGAAAGAGGCAACAATCGTCACCTCCTATATCGGACAGGGTTCACCGCGTTTTTATCTCGCCATGGCGCCGGAACTGCCCGATCCCTCTTTTGCGAAAATAGTTGTGCTGACCGAGAGTCAGCAAGCGCGTGAGGCGCTCAAATTCCGGCTGCGAGAAGCGGCGGCCAACGGTCTGGCACCTGAAGCGCGCGTGCGCGTGACGCAGCTGGCATTTGGCCCTTATTCTCCTTACCCGGTGGCGTATCGCGTTATGGGGCCGGATCCAGCCACACTGCGTATGATTGCAGACAAAGTCGAAGCGGTGATGCAGAGCAGCCCGATGATGAGGAGCGTAAACACCGACTGGGGCCAGCGGGTGCCGACGCTGCATTTCACCCTCAACCAGAGTCGCTTACAGGCGGTGGGCCTGACCTCGACGGCGGTTGCTCAGCAGCTTCAGTTTCTGCTTTCAGGCGTTCCGGTTACCTCGGTACGTGAGGATATCCGCTCAGTGCAGGTTATGGCACGCGCAGCCGGAGATATCCGGCTCGATCCGGCAAAAATAGCGGGCTTTACCTTAGTCGGGGCTTCAGGTCAGCGCATTCCGCTCTCACAGATAGGGGAAGTTGAGGTGCGCATGGAAGAGCCTGTGCTGCGTCGGCGCGATCGTACCCCGACCATTACTGTGCGGGGGGATATTGCTGAGCGGCTGCAACCGCCGGATGTTTCCACGGCGCTACTGAAAGCGTTACAGCCTGTTATCGATAAGCTTCCGGCTGGATACCGCATTGAGCAGGCAGGTTCGATCGAGGAGTCAGGAAAAGCGACTAAAGCGATGGCACCGCTGTTCCCTGTGATGATCGCCCTGACGCTGTTGATTATCATCCTGCAAGTGCGGTCGATGTCGGCGATGGTGATGGTCTTCCTTACCGCGCCACTGGGTTTAATTGGGGTGGTGCCCACGCTGTTGCTCTTCAGCCAGCCGTTTGGCATTAACGCGCTGGTTGGGCTGATCGCGCTGTCGGGCATCCTGATGCGTAATACCCTGATCCTGACAGGGCAGATCCATCACAACGAGCAGGAGGGCCTTACGCCATTTGATGCCGTGGTAGAGGCAACCGTTCAGCGCGCCAGGCCGGTACTGCTGACGGCGATGGCCGCCATTCTGGCGTTTATCCCGCTGACACACTCAGTGTTCTGGGGAACGCTGGCCTATACCCTGATTGGCGGTACGTTTGGCGGCACCATCATCACCTTGGTGTTTCTGCCGGCAATGTATGCCATCTGGTTCAGAATCCGTCCCGGTGAACAGAAGCCTTCAGAAGAGAAGGCCCCTGCGCCATTGTGAGACTAAAACGGATCTCATCCCGTACCAGGATTTTACTATCCTGTTGATAGCGAACTGAATAAAGAGGTTTTAACCATGGTTCCTGAACACCATAAGCGAATAGTCGTTACCGGCTGCGGCACCATAACTCCGCTGGGATGTGGTACAGAGAAGGTCTGGCGCAGGCTGCTGCAAGGAGAATCTGGTATAAGATCTCTTCCTGCTGAAATTAGTGACGGAACAGGTGTTACCGTCGCCGGACAGGTTCCTGAGCTTTCCGAAGATCCCGAAGCAGGCTATGCGCCCGAGCAGTTTATACCGGCCAAAGAACGCAAGAAAATGGACCGTTTCATAGAATTTGCCCTTATCGCGGCGCAGGAAGCGCTGACTCAGGCTGGCTGGCAGCCCGCTAATGAACAAGAGCGAGAACGTACGGCAACCATTATCGCCTCGGGAGTGGGAGGCTTTGGTGCGATTGCGGAAGCCGTTCGCACCACCGATACGAGAGGCCCGCGGAGATTATCACCTTTTACCGCGCCCTCATTTCTCGCCAATATGGCCGCTGGCCATGTCTCTATCCGTTATGGTTTCAGGGGACCGATTGGCGCACCGATCACCGCCTGTGCAGCAGGAGTGCAGGCGATTGGCGATGCGGCCCGGCTGATCAAAAGTGGGGAAGCGGATATTGCCATTTGTGGTGGTACAGAAGCCGCAATTGATCGTGTCACCCTGGGGTGTTTTGCCGCTGCACGTGCGCTCTCCACCGGTTTTGCAGACAAGCCAGCCGAAGCATCCAGGCCTTTTGATCGCGATCGCGATGGGTTTGTTATGGCAGAGGGGGCGGGATTATTAGTAATTGAATCTCTTGAGCATGCGCTGGCACGCGGCGCGACCCCGCTGGCTGAACTGGTGGGATATGGCACCAGTGCCGATGCATGGCATCTCACCGCCGGTCCGGAGGATGGCAGCGGCGCCCGAAGGGCTATCGAGCTGGCTATGACTCAGGCTGGGGTAAAGGCTGAAGATATACAGCACATTAATGCCCATGCCACCTCAACCCCGGTGGGTGACAGAGGGGAGCTGGCGGCGATCCGCTCTCTGTTTGGCACGCATTCAGGCGTGGCAATCAGTTCAACCAAGTCAGCGACTGGTCATCTGCTGGGGGCTGCGGGTGGTGTTGAAGCCATATTTACGGTGCTTGCCCTGCGTGATCAGGTTATCCCACCCACGCTGAATCTGCATAACCCGGACGAGTCAGCCCAGGGGCTCGATTTTGTGGCGTTAAAGGCACGTAATGCTGCCATAACCTGTGCGTTATCCAACGGCTTCGGTTTTGGCGGCGTTAATGCCAGCGTTGTTTTTCGTAGATGGGATGCCACCTCCTGAAGAGATCTCAACTGCTTTCGTATTTTAAAACGACAATAGCTGAGTAAGCGCCCGCCAGGTCATCATCGTTTATTTTTATGCGGTAAAGAGATCATACTTATTAGTTCTGAACTCTGACTCTTTGCCGCGTAAATTCGTTAATACATTTCCTTTGTTCAGTTTTTATTCCCTGCAAACCTAAACTTCTCTCACGGCCTCCTGAATAGCTGAAACGATAAAGCAAATGGTGCTCTGCACCTCATTTATTAAGTAACAGTTCAATTTTCTTTCATTAATCTGTGATAATCAGAGCATTTTTATGCCGTTTTAAGTGCAATTTCCCTTCAGTTGAAGCCCATCACATTTCTTTAACTTTCTTAGCCGTATATTTTTCTGGCAAAACAAAAATCGATTCAGCAAAAAGGGATAAGAGATGAAAACAAAACTGGTTCTGACGATGCTTGCGGTCATGATTTCAGGTCAGGCTGCGGCTAAAACCTGGGTGCTGACCAGTGCTGAAGCTGGCACAGAGAAAGGAGACTGGAAGATTTCAAGTGAGGAGCTGAACATCAAGGATAAAGCGTTCAGCATTGAGCAAAAAGTATTGCATGGCGGTAAGCAGGAAGGCAGCAAAGTGATCGTCATCAGCAGCAAGGATGGGCTGACCATCACACTGAGTCCAACCCGTGGCATGAATCTTCTCAAAGTAGAGGGATTTGGTTCGCGAATGGGGTGGGATTCTCCTGTTAAAGAGGTGGTTAACCCGGCGTTTATCAATCTGGAAAGCCGTAACGGCGCAGGCTGGCTGGAAGGTTTCAATGAAATGATGGTTCGCTGTGGTTATGAGTGGACGGGTCATCCGGTGACTGCTGACGGCCAGATCTACACGCTGCATGGTAAAGCGGGGAACACGCCTGTCTCGCAGACAGAAGTCGAGGTGGCAGATACGGCACCTTATGAAATTCGTATCCGCGGTCTGATAAAAGAGAGCACCTTCAAGAAAGCAGATTTGCAGACCATGACCGAACTGCGGTACGTGCCTGGTAGTAACAGTTTCAGCCTGCACGATCGCTTAACCAACCATGCGGACTATCCACACGATTATCAGATAATCTATCACAGTAATTTCAGTACCCCGATTCTGGAAGAGGGTGCGCGCTTTCTGGCGCCGATGGCCAGTATCAGCCCGTTTAATGATTATGCTAAAGCCGGGCTGAAAACATGGCAAACTTTTGCCGGTCCGACCAAAGGGTATGATGAAATGGTCTTTAACATCAAACCGCTCTCCGATAAGAACTCTCAGACGCTGGCGGCAGTAGTCAACAAGAAGGGAGATAAGGGCGCCTCTATCCAGTTCGATACCCGTCAGTTGCCCATGCTGACGTTATGGAAAAACACCGACACGATAAAACAGGGTTATGTGACCGGAATTGAACCCGGCACCAACTATGCCTATCCGGTAACCGTTGAGCGGGCGCAAAAACGCGTGAAGCAGTTGCAGCCGGGAGCCAGCACCCAGTTTGATCTCACCTATACATTACTGCACAGCAGCGAGCAGGTTGCAGCTACCGAGAAGAAGATCGCTGCTATTCAGGGTGATACCAAAATCGATGAAAACGCAACGCCGATAGCGAAAGAGTAAACGCTGGCGGAACAGTGAAAAGCAAAAAGCCCGCTCAGGATTTCCTGAGCGGGCTTTTCTATGTATGGCTCCTCTGACTGGGAGCGCCTTTGCTGGTAAATGGCTGATTGGGAAGATAGAAATTCGGGTTGTCAAGACCACCAGAATGACCACCAATGGAATGCAATGAAAAACAGATAAAATGCAGTCTGACTGGCATCCTGCCGATATTATCGCCGGGCTGAAAAAACGTGGCACTTCACTGTCAGCGCTTTCGCGTCAGGCAGGACTGGCATCTTCTACACTGGCAAATGCGCTTACCCGCCGCTGGCCCAAAGGCGAAAGATTGATTGCTTAAGTGTTAAATGTTGCGCCTGAAAAAATCTGGCCTTCATGCTATCGCTGATGTTCCTCCGGCGCAGCCGGATACGGAAGCTGCGCCGCATTTCGTTTATCTGATTTGTCATAATCCTTTGAACCGCAAAAACAGTTTTCTATTATCGACCTTCTTACCACGAACTAAGCGCCCGCCTGCACGAAATGCTTCATGACCTGAAAGAAGCGCCTGATCTATCAGGATGGTCGCCGTTTTACCGGCAATGCCGCCTTTGAAAACTGCCGGACTGTCCTTCGATAGATTAAGGCTTTCTTCACGCTTTATTACGCTTAGGAAATCACAATGAATCTGATGAATAACTGTGCATCCCCTGCCGTAAATGTTATATTAAAATATAATATTAGGAGGTGCTCTATGTATACAACTCGCCTGAAAAAAGTCGGCGGCTCTGTCATGCTGGCAGTCCCTCCCGCCGTGCTGAAAACGCTGGCGCTGTCTACGGACAGCGAAGTCGGCATGACCATTGATAATGGCTGCCTGATTATTGAACCGCAAAAACGCCCTCGTTATTCGCTCGACGAACTGCTGGCACAATGCGATCCGCATGCTGAAATAAGCGTGGAGGATCGGGAATGGATCGATGCGCCTGCGGCAGGCAAGGAGATCCTGTAAATGGACAGAGGAGAAATTTGGCTCGTTTCACTTGATCCGATAGCCGGTCATGAACAAAGCGGAAAACGTCCGGTACTCATTGTTTCTCCTGCATCGTTCAACAAGCTGACCCGACTGCCTGTTGTTGTACCTGTGACCAGCGGCGGAAACTTTGCCCGCACAGCCGGTTTTACCGTTTCACTGGACGGGGCGGGAACAAAAACAACGGGCGTTATTCGCTGTGATCAGCCCAGAACCATTGATATGGGCGCCCGGAACGGCAAGCGACTGGAACGTATACCTGACACTGTCGTGAATGAAGTATTGGCCCGACTGGAAGCCATTCTGAGCTGATGCTTTTTATGTCAGTTGAATAAGGGGCTGTCATTACAGCACCCTCGTTTTTTATAACGACAAGTGATTAAAAATCCTTTTGCGGGTAAAACCAATTTTTCCTTTCTGCTCCAGTAGTCCGGGCAACTGCTCCAGCGGCAGGGCGGGGTAGTGTCGTTTAACCGGTGCTGCGATGATACTTTCGAGATTCGAGGCCAGATTGCTCTCAATCATCCCCTGATGCACGGCATGCCGCATGATTCTGCACATATGCTGCCGGGTACGTGCAGCGACTTCCAGCAGACCTTTTGCTAGCAGGTCGATAAAGTGCGAAGGTCTCAGTTCAGCTATCGGCAAATGTCCAATCACGGGGAAGATGTGATTGTTTATGCTGGCAAGCAGACGGGCGGAGTGGTTCTGTGACCATGTTCTGTTGCTTTTATGCCAGCTTAATGCAACGTGCTTAAACGTTTTTTTCGGTGAGCGGGCAGCTTTCTCTGCGATACGTTGCTGTGCTGGAATGATATTCTGCGTCAGCAGCTTGCGTATGCTAACACGTTGCTGTCGGGCGTAAGCCAGAGAAACATCGGGATAGGCACCTAAGCCGAGGCGAATTCTTTACCATTGATACGATATTTGAGATACCAGAGACGTGAACCGCCTGGATTGACTAAAAGGTACAGGCCATGAGAATCGGAAATTTTAAAGGGTTTTGCGGGTGGTTTTAATTTGCGGATTGTTGAGTCGTTAAGGGACATATGATGGTCACTCCTTAATCGAACTGAAATGGCCCCAAATCTGACCACCAAATTTTCCCGGATCGGAAGGAAAACTGAAAATGCATCGGGCCTGTTTTCACACTCACTGATTGCATCAAAGCCACACAGGCCTGGGCACCGGGCACGAAAGCAAAAAGCCCGCTCAGGTTTCCCTGAGCGGGCTTTTCTATGTATGGCTCCTCTGACTGGACTCGAACCAGTGACATACGGATTAACAGTCCGCCGTTCTACCGACTGAACTACAGAGGAATTGTTTCAACGGGGCGCATGTTATCGACAGCGCACTCTGATGTCAAAGCCCTTATGCAAAATTCCTGTGCGTTTGCTGGCAAAACCAGCGAATTGGCGATTTCACCTGCCATTGTGCAACCTTCAATCTCTTGCGCCAGATCTCACTTTGATCGGAATCCTTCACCGATGTTAGAGGTGTGTCAAATTTTTGTTATTTGTTGATTTTAAAACAGGCGTTTCGGTGCTTTCATATTGAAAATTTCAAATAACTTTGTTTTGAAACAAATGAACTGCCGGGCGTGATGGCGATCGCATTGCCCGATAAATGAAACGTGAGTTTGAAATTAACTGACTGATTTAAATTGAAAATAAACACAGGAGCAACCACCCTGATCTGGTCTTACCTTTAACACTTTCTCCCCTGTAATTTAATTAAGCCGTCGGTGAAGTTGAGTGAATGTAAAAGATATTTTTCATTCGATGTCCAGCCAGCCTGCGCATACTAACGATAAAAAGGGCTTAGCCATGAACGTCAAAAAAACGATTTTAGCGTCGCTGTTAGTGTGTATGTTACCCGTTTCCGTCTTTGCCAAAGATTTGCAGGTCGGTGTGTCAATGGCGCTTTTTGATGACAACTTCCTGACTATTCTGCGCACTTCTATGCAGAAAGAGATGCAGACAGAGAATGTAAAAGGGCAGATTGAAGACGCGAAAGGGGATGTTGCTCAGCAACTCTCGCAGGTGCAAAGCTTTATCGGTCAGGGCGTCGATGCCATTATCGTCAACCCGGTTGATACCAACGCAGTGAAGCCAATCATCGATCTGGCGACGAAAGCGTCGATTCCCCTTATCTTCGTCAACCGTCAGCCTGCCCAGCAACTCGGCGACAAAATGGCCTATGTTGGTTCCGACTCTGAACTGGCTGGCCGTCTGCAGATGGAAGCCCTGGCAAAAAATATGAACTACAAGGGCAACATCGCCATTCTCCTGGGCGATCTGGCTAACGAATCCACCCGTAAACGCACTGCGGGTGTAAAGGCTGTGATTGCAAAATATCCCGGAATGAAAGTCACCAAGGAACAGACCGCAAAATTTATGCGTAACGATGCGGTAGACGTGGTGAGCAACTGGTTAACCGCTGGCGACGATATCCAGGCCATTGCCGCAAATAACGACGAGATGGCTATCGGCGCACTGCAGGCTCTGGGCAAAAATAACGCTCACGTAATGGTTGCCGGTGTGGATGGTACGCCCGATGCGCTGCAGATGATCAAGAACGGAAAAATGGTCGCCACGGTATTCCAGGATGCAAAAGGCCAGGGTGAAGGGGCGGTAAAAACCGCAGTGAAGCTGGCTAACGGTGAGAAAGTGCAGAAGGTCGTCGATATCCCGTTCCAGCTGATCACCAAAGATAACTACACCAAATTTACCAGCATGAACCAAAAATAACCCCGCCGTACGGAGGTGAAGCATGGCCGCATATGCGCTTGAAGCCGAAGGCATCAGCAAGTTTTTCCCCGGCGTAAAGGCATTGAATAATGTCTCTTTACGCGTGAAGACAGGAACAGTCCATGCGCTGATGGGCGAAAATGGCGCGGGCAAATCCACTTTAATGAAATGCCTCATCGGGATTTACCGTCCCGATGAGGGACAAATAAAAGTTAAAGGGGAGCCGGTGCAGTTCATGGATACCATGGACGCGTTGCGTTCCGGTATCTCAATGATCCATCAGGAGTTGAACTTAGTCCCCCATATGACCGTGGCGGAGAATATCTGGTTAGGCCGTGAGCCGATGAAGTTTGGTTTTGTTGACCACGGCAGGCTCAACAGGATGACCAAAGAGTTGCTGAGCAAGCTGAATATCCGTCTCTCTCCTGACCGGATGGTAGGCGATTTGAGTATTGCTTCACAGCAGATGGTGGAGATTGCCAAAGCTGTCTCCTGGAATGCCGATGTGGTGATCATGGACGAACCGACCTCGGCGCTGACCGAAACGGAAGTCGCGCATCTGTTTGCCATCATCCGTGACCTGCGCGAGCAGGGCAAAGCAATCATCTATATCAGCCATAAGATGGATGAGATTTTTGCTATCACCGATGAAGTGAGCGTATTCCGTGATGGCGCCTGGGTTGGCAGCGACACTACCGCCAGCTACTCGCGTCAGTCACTGATTACCCAGATGGTGGGGCGCGAACTGACTCAACTGTTCCCAAAATTCAACAACGATATCGGTGCCGATGTGCTGACGGTGCGTAACCTGCACCGCAAGGATGTTTTCCATGACATCAACTTCAGCGTGCGGCGTGGCGAGATCCTGGGCGTGGCGGGGCTGGTTGGCGCAGGGCGCAGTGAGGTGATGGAAAGCCTGTTCGGCATGACCAGCCTTGACGGCGGAGAGATCCTGATTGACGGCGTGCCGACCAAAATTGACTCGCCTTCAACGGCGATCGAAAAGGGCCTTGCATTCCTGACGGAGGATCGCAAAAAGTCCGGCCTGTTTCTGGTGCTGTCGGTGATGGAGAACATGAGCATCGTCAACATGCCGGAATACAGCAGTAAAGGGGGCTTTGTCAGCCATGTCCAGATGGCGAAAGATTGCATGGATCAGATCCGGCGGCTGAACATCAAAACGCCGACCATGGATCAAATCATCAATAACCTGAGCGGCGGTAACCAGCAGAAGGTGCTGATTGCCCGCTGGCTGCTGGCGCAGCCTAAAGTCCTGATCCTCGATGAGCCAACGCGCGGCATCGATGTAGGCGCCAAGGCGGAGATCTACCGCCTGATAAGCGAACTGGCGAATCGCGGCGTTGCCATCATCATGGTCTCTTCTGAACTGCCTGAAATTCTGGGCATGAGTGACCGGGTCATGGTTATGCACGGCGGTCGTATCACCGGCATCCTCAGTAAAGAAGAGGCTGACCAGGAAACCATCTTGTCGTTGGCGTCCGAGTAAGGACGTAAGGTAACCCTATGAGTGACGTAAAAATGACTACTCAACAACCGACTCCGTCGGCATCCGTATTCAGTAACCTGAAAGGCAGAATGCCTAAAGATACCGGTATTTTTATCGTGATGGTGGGGATTGCGCTGATCTTTGAGGCGTTCGGTTGGTATGTGCGGGATCAATCCTTCCTGATGAACCCAAACCGTCTGGTGCTGATCATTTTGCAGGTCGCCATTATCGGTATCATTGCGGTCGGCGTGACCCAGGTCATTATCACCACCGGTATTGACCTCTCGTCCGGGTCGATTATCGCTTTAGCTGCTGTTGTGGCGGCCAGCCTGGCACAGACCTCAGACAGCCTGTCGCCAGTCTATCCTTCGCTGGTAAATATGCCTGCGGTGGTGCCTATCGTTGCCGGGATAGGGGTGGGGATTCTCGCTGGTGTGATTAACGGCGTATTGATAACCCGAACCGGCATTCCCCCTTTTATAGCCACGCTGGGCATGATGGTGTCGGCTCGCGGTCTGGCACAGTATTACACGCAGGGAAATCCCATCAGTTTCCTGTCTGACGGCTTTACCTCCATCGGTCAGGGCGCGATGCCGGTTATTATCTTCCTGGTGGTGGCGGTTATCTTCCATATCGCTCTGAAGCATACTCGCTACGGTAAATATGTTTACGCTATCGGCGGCAACATGACCTCCGCGAAAGTCTCAGGGATCAAGGTTAATAAGTACCTGATTATCGTCTATACCATCGCAGGCGGTCTTGCCGGGCTGGCAGGCGTGGTGCTGGCTGCCCGCGTCAGCAGCGGACAATCCAGCATGGGGATGTCCTACGAGCTGGATGCCATCGCTGCAGCGGTTATCGGCGGCAGCAGTCTGATGGGGGGCGTAGGCCGCATTACCGGTACGCTGATCGGGGCGGTGATCCTGGGGTTGATTAAAAGCGGGTTTACCTTTGTTGGCGTGGATGCTTACGTGCAGGACATTATTAAAGGCATCATTATTGTGGCTGCTGTTTCTATAGATATGTATCGCAACCGCAGCAAACGCTGAGCCGCTTGTTGCAACATTCAGGGCCAGGCCTACCAGTCTGGCCCTTTTTACAGCAGTGAAAACGATTACATGCACAGCAGAACAGCATATTTTGCACCATCACGGTGCAAAACCACTGGGTCATCCGACCTCCCGTCAGTGAAAAATTGTCGCTACCTCTAAAGGAGTAATCAGATTCTCTTATTTTTCGGCCTGTTAGCCATAAGCTGATGCCCTGGTCAGCTCTTAAGAAAAATCTGGCACGCCCCTTGCAATTACCCCTCTGCACCAGAGTGAAAACTTATTTCTTATCGCCACTAAAAATGGCACGCGGGGATCCGTGACGGAGGCAACATGAACTTAAGACGACTCAAATATTTCGTTAAAATCGTCGATATCGGCAGTCTGACCCAGGCCGCAGAAGTCCTGCATATTGCGCAACCTGCGCTCAGTCAGCAGGTCGCTACGCTTGAGAATGAACTGGACCAGCAATTGTTGATCCGCACCAAGCGAGGCGTGACGCCTACTGAAGCTGGCAAGATCCTCTACTCTCATGCCCGTACCATTTTACGTCAGTGTGAACAGGCGCAAACGGCAGTCATTAATGCCGGACAGTCTTTAAATGGTCAGGTTTCAATTGGCCTGGCCCCCGGCACCGCAGCCTCCAGTCTGACCATGCCTTTACTGCAAACTGTGCGCGAGCAATTCCCCGATGTGTTGGTTTATCTGCATGAAAACAGCGGCGCCTCATTAAACGAAAAAGTGATGAATGGGCAGCTTGACATGGCAGTGTTATACGATCGTGCGCCTACAGCGGGCATTACCAGCATGCCGCTGATGAAAGAAGAACTTTATCTGGTTGGCGCCAGCGAATGTCCCGGACAGAATATTGATCTGGCGGACGTCGCTCTGATGAATCTCTTCCTGCCGCGAGACTACAGCGCGGTTCGCAAACGTGTCGATGAAGCGTTCTCACTGCGTCGTCTGAGCGCCCGCATTATTGGCGAAATTGAATCTATCGCTACGCTGACTGCCGCTGTCTCCAGCGGAATGGGTGTGACCGTGTTACCCGAATCCGCCGCCCGTGCGCTGGTCAGTTCCACCAATGCCTGGATGGCGCGTATCAACAGCCCAACGCTGAATCTGCCGCTGTCGCTGAACGTGTCAGCCCGCTTGCCGCTTTCCCCTTCCGCACAGGCCGTAAAAAATATTCTTCTCTCCCTGCTTAATAAGCCGGTAGTAGAAGATCGTGAACTGATGTTAGTGAGCTAATTCCCCCTGTCGGGCGCGCAGCAGCGCGCCTCACTTCTTAGCACTTAAAAGCATATAAAACCTTTTTTTATTATTTGTTGATATCAATCCGCCTCCTTAACATGAGGTAAACCAACAGATAACAGAAGAGGTGTCCGCGTGAATTTTCAGCAACTTAAGATCATCAGAGAAGCGGCACGCTGCGATTTCAATCTCACCGAAGTGGCAAACACGCTGTTCACCTCGCAATCTGGCGTCAGCCGCCATATCCGCGATCTGGAAGATGAACTGGGCGTGGAGATTTTTATTCGCCGCGGGAAACGTCTGCTGGGTATGACAGAGCCGGGTAAAGCGCTGTTAACTATTGCTGAACGCATCCTGGATGAAGCGGGCAAAGTACGCAGGCTGGCGGATGTCTTTACTAACGAATCCAGCGGTGTGCTGACCATCGCCACCACTCATACGCAGGCCCGTTACAGCCTTCCGCGAGTGATTAAAGCGTTTCGTGCGCTCTATCCAAACGTGCGCGTGGAACTGAATCAGGGATCGCCGCAGGAGATCGTCGCAATGCTGGCAGCGGGCGAAGCGGATGTGGGCATTGCCAGCGAGCAGGTGGTGAATAACCCGGCGCTGGCAGCCTTCCCCTGGTTTAACTGGCACCATGCGCTGCTGGTTCCCAAAGGCCATGAGCTGGAGCAGCAGCAGCCGGTATCCCTTGCTGCCCTGAGCCGCTACCCTCTTATCACTTACCGGCAGGGGATCACGGGCCGTTCCCGCGTTGACCGCGCTTTCCAGGCCGCCAGCCTTAAACCAGATATTGTGTTAAGTGCACAGGATTCCGACGTGGTGAAAACCTATGTCGAACTGGGGCTGGGAGTGGGCGTGCTGGCCGATCAGGCCTGCCAGTTAGATCAGCATTCGTCGCTGACCCGGCTGGAAGCCAAACATCTGTTTGAATCCAATACTGTCTGGCTGGGCCTGAAGCGTGGGCAGCTGCAGCGCAACTACGTCTGGCAGTTCCTGGAACTCTGCAATGCCAACCTCTCACTGGAAGAGATCAAGCGCCAGGCGCTTTCCGTCACCGCAGAGGAGCCGGTGCTGGACTTTCAGATTTGAGTGCCAGAGGCTGGCTGACTGGTGATTGTGGGGGCGGAGATGTCGGTCTGCCTCCCGCAGCATAAAATTTCGTTTCTGTCGGTAAAACCCCTGCACTCACTTTCTCCCTTGTCGTATAACGCAGCATTCGCCGCCGCGCTTCCGTTAGAGTGAAATTATCACTCAAAGGGGAAGTTATGCTTACTCAACGCTTAAAAGATCCACATCTGCTCCGGCAACAGGCCTGTCTGGAAGGCCGCTGGCAGTCTGCTGATAATGGGGAGACGCTCCCGGTTATTAACCCCTCAACCGGCGAAACGCTGGCCACTATTCCCGCTTTACAGAGCGCGGAGACGGAGCGTGCGATTGCCTGCGCGGAAGCCGTACGTCACCGCTGGGGAAAAACCCCCAATGCACAACGTGCGCAGCTGCTGGAAAAATGGCATCAGTTAATCCTCGATAATGTCGATGATTTGGCGATCATCATGACCGCGGAGCAGGGCAAACCGCTGGCCGAAGCGAAAGGCGAGGTGCTCTACGGCGCCAGCTTTGTGAAATGGTTCGCCGAGGAAGCGCGGCGCATCTACGGTGAAACCATACCCGCTCCCACTGGCGATCGCCGCATTCTGGTGATCAAACAGCCTGTGGGTGTGGCTGCGGCTATTACCCCGTGGAATTTCCCGATTGCAATGATCACCCGTAAAGTTGCTCCGGCGCTGGCGGCAGGCTGCCCGATTATTGTCAAACCTTCAGAACTCACGCCGCTCTCAGCGCTGGCGCTGATGGTGCTGGCGGAACGCGCTGGTTTTCCGCATGGGGTGCTGCAAATACTTACTGGCTTACCGCAGGGAATTGGAGCCGCCCTGACCGCAAGCCGCACAGTCCGCAAAATTTCCTTTACCGGCTCGACCCGCATCGGACAACTGTTAATGCAGCAAAGCGCAGACAGCATCAAACGTCTCAGTCTGGAGCTGGGCGGCAACGCGCCGCTGATTGTGTTTGATGATGCTGACCTGGAGATTGCTATCAGTGGGGTGATGGTGAGTAAATTTCGTAACGCCGGGCAAACCTGCGTCTGCGCTAACCGCATCCTGGTGCAGCGCGGTATTTATCCCCGCTTCGCTGAGCGTTTGCTCGAAGAGGTGGCGAAACTCAAAGTTGCCGATGGCTTTACGGACGGCAGTATGCTGGGACCGTTGATCAACGCGGCGGCGGTGCAAAAAGTGAATGCGCATATTGATGATGCGGTCAGTAAAGGCGCAACCATTCTCACCGGCGGAATAACCCGGGGAGAAGGCACGTTTGTGGCACCTACCGTGCTGGGTAACGTCACTTCTGCAATGCGCATTGCCCATGAAGAAACTTTCGGGCCGGTCGCGCCGTTGTTTGTTTTTGATACCGAAGAGCAGGCCGTGAATATGGCTAACGACACGCCTTATGGTCTTGGCGCCTATTTCTTTACTGAAGATACGCGCCGGGCGTGGCGCGTAGGCGAGGCGCTGGAGTTTGGTATGGTTGGGCATAACACTGGCGCCATTTCGCTGGAAGTCGCACCCTTTGGAGGAATTAAAATGTCCGGCATCGGGCGTGAAGGATCGCATCACGGCCTTGACGAATACCTTGAAATAAAAGCCTTTCATTTCGGCAGTCTGAATTAAAAATAATCGTTAATATTGCGTAAAGAGGCCCTTCTTCATTCATGAAGAGGGGCCTTTTTTATTTCATATCTGGCTCATCGGCTAAATTTTCTCTCCGGCATGGTGCAGCCTGATAACATCCCGCCCTGAGATGGTGCGTTTATAATGTTAACTAAATCATGAATTTACACCTTCAATGGATCCGTGAGATTTGCGCTTTGATTACGGCATAAAATTTTTTTCAGCTCATTTTTACGCATTATTATTTTTTCGCTGGCTGGCATACTTTCTGCATTAAGTGAATAAGGCGAGCAAGAGCGATGCGGTGATTAATTACTTAGCAGGCTAAATGAAAGCAGCAAGCAGGCTGATTACAGGCCGGATAAATATAAGGATCTTTCCATGTTGAGTTTCGACCCAGATAAAGTTTCCTTGCCGGAAGGCCATTATATCAATGGACAATCCAGGATGGGTTCCGGCAGTAAACTGCTGGTGAAACGCCCCTCTGATGGCCTGATCGCTGGAGAACTGACCGAGGCCAGCCCGGCGATGGTTGATGAAGCGGTCACGCTGGCAGACAGGGCGGTAAAAGAGAGCGGTTGGGCAAGCTGTCCGCCCCGTCAGCGAGGGGCCGTGCTGAATCGCTGGGCTGATCTGATAGCCTCCGATACCCGGTTGGCTCAGCTTGAATCCTTAGGTTCAACCCGCCCGGTGCATGACGTGGTCAATCACGAACTGCCTTTCACCGCAGAAGCGATTCGCTTTTATGCCGAATGCGCGGACAAATATAGCGGGGACGTACTGCCAACTCGTGAGGCCAGCCTGGGAATGCTGGTGCCGGAACCGTATGGCGTGATTGGGGCGATTACGCCGTGGAATTTTCCTCTGTCGATGGCCTCGTGGAAATGTGGCCCGGCGCTGGCAGCAGGAAATGCTGTGGTGCTGAAACCTTCTGAACTGACCCCTTATTCCACGGTGCGCCTGGCGGAACTCGCAATTGAAGCCGGCTTGCCCAAAGGGGTACTCAACATCGTGCAGGGCGGTGGTGCCGTGACCGGAAGCGCGCTGGTCGCTCACCCGCTGATCCGCAAAGTCTCTTTTACCGGCTCAACGGTAACAGGTGCCCGCATTATGAGTGATGCCGCATTTAACGGAATGAAGCCGGTCACTCTGGAGCTGGGCGGCAAAAGCCCGCAGCTGGTCTTTGACGATGCTGGCGAGGTGGCTGAAGTCGCCGGACGTATCCTGCGCGGTTTTACTGCTAACGGCGGCCAGGCCTGTGTGGCAGGGACTCGTCTGATTGTACAGCGCGGTATTGCCGATGCGTTGATTGCCGAATTGATCGATCTTTGTGGCAACTTCCGTCCCGGCGTCACCTGGGATGAAAACAGCCGTTACGCACCGATGATTGACCACCGCCAGGCATGCAAAGTGCAGCAGATTGTTGATGCGGCCTGGCAGCAGGGCGCGGAAATCTTGGCCGGAGGGAAACGGTTTGAAGGCACGGGCGAAGGCTATTTCTGGCAGCCGACGCTGCTGACTAACGTTCCGGCTGACAGCCCGGCAGTAGAGGAGGAGATCTTCGGTCCTGTACTGACCATCCAGATTTTCGATAAGGAAGAGGAGGGGCTGGCGCTGGCTTCCCATTCTACTTATGGCCTGTGCGCGGGCGTTCACACCAAAAATATCGATCGGGCACTGCGCGCTATGCGCGGCATCACGGCGGGAACGGTATGGATTAACCGCTACGGGCGCTCAGGTGATTTCATTATTCCTACCGGCGGCTTCCTGGGATCCGGCATCGGCAAAGATTTAGGCCGTCAGGCGTTTGAGGCCTGCCAGCGATACAAGAGCGTACTGATCGACTTTTAAACTCCACTCACTCCTGATTAACAGAGGATGCGTCATGGCTGTGTTTAAACCGAAATACATTACCTTCGACTGTTACGGCACTTTAATCAATTTCGACATGTCTGGCGCGGCGGCCAGCGTCTTTGCTGAACGGGTCAGCCCGGAAAAAATGCAGGCGTTTACCGACGATTTTTCTGCTTACCGTATGGATGAAGTGTTGGGTGCGTTCAGGCTCTACCCGCAGGTAGTTGGCAACGCGCTTTACCGCACCTGTAACAAGTGGGGCGTTGAGTGTACCGATGAAGATTGTGCGGCGATCATGGCAGCCTGCGCGACCTGGGGTCCACATCCGGACGTGCCAGAAGGGCTGGCAAAAGTAGCGCAACAGTTTCCTCTGGTACTGCTGACAAACTCTACTGATGAACTGATTAAACACC
This sequence comes from Erwinia sp. MMLR14_017, assembly GCF_033657285.1. Lineage (NCBI taxonomy): Bacteria > Pseudomonadati > Pseudomonadota > Gammaproteobacteria > Enterobacterales > Erwiniaceae > Erwinia > Erwinia sp. MMLR14_017. The sequence goes on from NZ_JAWVWP010000009.1 coordinate 184,913, forward strand.
ACGTTCCCCGCCTCGGCGCGCCCATCCATATGACCATTACGGCGGAAGAGGTCGGTGCTTATAAGCCGCAGATGAAGGGCTTCGAGTATATGTTAAACAAGCTGAACTGCGCCCCTGATGAAATCCTCCACGTCTCAAGCAGCCTGCGCTATGACCTGATGACAGCTCACGATCTGGGTATTACCCACAAAGTCTTCGTTAACCGCGGGCACGGTCCGGGCAACCCGTTCTATGGCTATACCGAAATTCAGCACATTGGCGGCCTTCCGGGCGTTGTAGGCCTGTAATCAGCACTGGAGCAGGGCGATGAAACTCGAATCTTTCTGGCAGGCAACGGCCCCGGCATTTAGCGGGGCAGCAAGAGGCGATCTGCCCTCCACGGCAGATGTGGTGGTGATTGGGGCGGGCTTTACCGGTATTTCCGCCGCGCTAAGCCTCGCCCGAAGCGGGCTGAAGGTGGTGGTGCTGGAAGCCGCCGAAGTGATGAGTCAGGCCTCCGCCCGTAATGGCGGGCATTGCAATACTGGCGTGTCGCAAAACTTCGCCTCGCTGATTGCCAGTCAGGGCGTGGAGCAGGCCAGCCGTTATTACCGGGCTTTCGCTGATGCGGTCGATTACGTGCAGAGCCTGGTGGAAAACGAGCAGATCGCCTGTGACTTCCTGCGTACGGGCAAAATCAAGCTGGCAAGCAAAGCGTCCCATTTCCCGTCACTCAAGGCCACCTATGAGGCGCTGCTTAGCACGGTGGACAGTGAGGTTGAACTGGTTGGCGCCGATGAGATCCGCAGGGAAATCGACTCGGAAGCCTTCTATGGCGGCCTGATCCAGAAACGCGGCGGGCAGATGCATATGGGCAAGTTTGGCATCGGACTTGCCGAAGCGGCGGCAAGAAGCGGTGCGGAGATTTTTGAACGGACGCCGGTGACCAGCCTGACTCGCCTGAACGGTTATCGCCACCGTGTCGGCACCGCCAGAGGCGATATTGTCGCTGACAAAGTGCTGATGGCGACCGGTTGTTCCAACGTTGGGCCGTTTGACTGGTTCCAGCGCCGCATTATCCCCGTCGGCAGCTTTATTGTTGTCACCGAACCGCTAGAGGCTGAGGAGCTGCGCAGCCTGATGCCGCAGAACCGCACCTGCGTAACCTCGCTGAACATTGGCAACTATTTCCGTACCACGGCGGATAGCCGGTTAGTGTTTGGAGGACGCGCGAGGTTTGCCGTCAGCAGCCCAACTTCAGATGCGCGCAGCGGCAAAATTCTACAGGCAGGCATGGCCAAAATATTCCCGTCGCTGTCACGGACAAAAATTGACTACTGCTGGGGCGGACTGGTGGATATGACCGCCGATCGGCTGCCTCATGCAGGCGAGCACGAAGGGGTGTTCTACTCGCTGGGATACAGCGGGCACGGCACCCAGATGTCGGTGTGGATGGGGCGGGTCATGGCTGACCTGGTAGCTGAAAAAAGTGATGAAAACCCCTGGCAGCGCGAAAGCTGGCCCGCCGTCCCCGGCTATTTTGGTAAACCCTGGTTTTTGCCCGTTGCGGGCTTGTATTACAAGGCTAAGGACCGGCTCTCCTGAGTATCTAACGTTCGTCATTGAGGGTGTGCAGATGAGTAAATTTCGTAAAGAATTTAGCCGCGTTACCCCATCTTTAACGCAGGCTATCAACGACGTCTCGATTTCACGGCGTGGGATGATGAAACTGCTTTCAGCTGGGGCAGTCATGAGTACAGGCCTGATCGGCTTCCCGGAAATGAGCTTTGCTGCTGAAACCCCCGTTCAGGGAGGTAAAATGCGTGCCGCCGTGGCTAACGCCTCCGCTACCGATACGCTGGACCCGGCGAAAGGCAGTAACAGCGGGGATTACTGCCGTCTGTTTATGTTCTACAGCGGCCTGACTGAGCTGGATAAATCGCTGGTGGCGAAACCGGCCCTGGCAGAGTCGATTGAAAGTACAGACGGCATCACCTGGCAGATTAAGCTGCGCCCCGGCGTGACTTTCCATGATGGCAAAGCGCTGAACGCTCAGGATGTCATTTTCTCATTGAACCGGCATAAAGATCCTGCAGTAGCCTCCACGGCTATCACCCAGGCGAAGCAGTTCGACAGCCTCACGGCGGTCAGCCCGACCGAGATCAAACTGGTGCTGACCCAACCCAACTTTGATATTCCCGTGGTGCTGGCTACCTCTCCTTTCCTGATCCTGCAGGAGAATACGAAAGAGTTCAGTAAAGCTGTCGGAACCGGTCCGTTTAAACTCAAGACTTTCTCCCCTGGCGTCAGTACTGTTGGCGTAAAAAACCCAAATTACTGGAAGCCTGGCCTGCCGTATCTGGATGAAGTGGAGCTGATGGGGGTCACCGATCAGGCAGCCCGCGTCAATGCGCTGATGTCTGGCGATCTGCATATTGTGGCCACGCTAACGGCCAACGACGTAAAACGTCTGCGTCAGTCCGGCCAGTTTGGCGTGATGGAGAGTAAGTCCGGCATGTACACCAATCTTATTGTCCGTACCGACGTCAAGCCGGGCAGCAATGAAGATTTTGTGCTCGGCATGAAGTACCTGCAACCGCGTGAAATGATGGTAAAAACTGTGATGCAGGGCTTTGGTCAGGTGGCCAATGATACGCCAGTGCCGCCATGGCATCCGATGTACAACAAGGATCTTCCACAGCGTCCGCTGGATATCGAAAAAGCGAAATATCACTTCAAAAAGGCGGGAATGGCTGGGGCTACGGCCGAGATTATCACTACCCAAAATATCGAAGGTTCCGTTGAGGGCGGGCAGCTGCTCCAGCAACTGGGTCGCTCTGCGGGCATGAACTTCACCGTACGGCGTGTGCCTTACGATGGCTACTGGTCCACCCACTGGACCAAAGATCCGCTGGGCTATGGCTCGATAAACCCACGACCAACTATCGACCTGTTGCTGTCACAATTCTACCTCTCAGAAGCGCCAAACAACGAATCCGGCTGGAAAAACCCCCAGTTCGATCAGCTGGTGATAGCGGCACGCGGAGAGAGCGACCAGACCAGGCGCAAGCAGATGTACGGCGATATGCAGAAGCTGATTTACGATCATTGCGGCACGATTATCCCGACCTTTATCAGTACCCTCGACGGGCACAGCAGTAAGGTCAAAGGGGTTGAGGCCTGGCCATCAGGCATGATGATGGGCTACCGCTTCCACGAGTTTGCCTGGCTCGCTTCCTGATAAGGAGAATGCCGATGAACCGCTACATGCTCTTCCTGATTGCCCGGCGCTGTGGCGCCGGATTGCTGACGCTGCTGATCGTCTCGGCCGTGGTGTTCTTCATCACCAGCCTGCTGCCGGGAGATGCGGCACAGATGGTGCTGGGTCAGAATGCCACCCCGGAAACTGTGGCGGCGTTGCGTCAGCAGTTGGGGCTGGATCAGCCGCTGATGATGCGCTATCTGAGCTGGCTGGGCGGCATGCTGCACGGCGACTTCGGCACTTCGTTTGCCAGCCATCTGCCTGTCTCACAGCTGGTGGCGCAACGGATTCCCGCCACCTTTGAACTGGCCGGGATCACCACGCTGGTGTCGGTCCCGTTAGCGTTATTAATTGGCCTGACCGCTGCCATGAAGCGCGGATCGCTGTTCGATCGCGGTCTGATGGTCGGCACGATGGCGGTGGTCGCCGTGCCGGAATTTCTGGTTGCGACGATCGCGGTTATCCTCTTTGCGGTGAAGCTGCACTGGGTGCCAGCGATGTCGCTGGGCACGCCAGCGCCGGACGTCGTCAGCTATCTGAAAGCCTACGCGCTGCCAGTACTGACGTTATGCTGCGTGCTGGTCGCGCAGATGGCGCGCATGACCCGTTCAGCTTTGATCAACCAGATGGAGAGTCCTTATCTGGAGATGACGCTGCTGAAAGGCGTCTCGCCGTTGCGCGCGATGCTGCGTCACGCGCTGCCTAACGCTGTCGGGCCAATTGCTAATGCCATCTCGCTGAGCCTCTCTTATCTGTTTGGCGGGGTGATCATTATTGAAAGCATCTTCAGTTATCCGGGACTGGCGAGCCAGCTGGTGGATGCGGTGAGCAACCGTGACCTGCCGGTGGTGCAGCTCTGCGTCATGCTGTTCGCCCTGTGTTATCTGATCCTGCTGCTGCTGGCCGATATTCTGACTATCGCATTCAATCCAAAATGGAGGGGCTGATGAGTCTCTTAACGCTTCCCTGGCGCTTCTTCCTGTCACTGACTGTCAGCGGCCGTGCCGGACTGCTGATCACCTTGAGTTGGGTTTTCCTTGCGGTATTTGGTACCTCGCTGGCCCCGTACCAGCTTGAAGAGATCGGCGTGGGCCCTATGCTGGGCGGAATGAGTAAAGCATTCTGGTTCGGCACGGATTATCTGGGGCGCGACATGCTCAGCCGTATTTTGTATGGTGCGCGTTATTCAATAGGTCTGGCGCTGGGCGCTGCGGTGCTTGCCAGTCTGACCGGCACGCTGCTGGCGTTGCTGGCGGCGGTAGCGGGACGCTGGCTGGAAGAGGTGCTGGGGCGCATCAATGATGCGCTGCTGGTCCTGCCGGGTAAAATCCTGGCGCTGATGATTGTGGCGGTATTTGGTTCCTCATTACCGATGCTGATCGTCACGGCTGTCTTCACCTACTGGCCTGGTGCCTACCGCATTGCCTATGCCATGGCGTCCAACCTGCGGTCGATGGACTACGTGCGGGCCTCGCGCCTGCGGGGTGAAAGCAGGTTCTATATCGCCATTCACGATATTTTGCCCAATATGGTTCATCCCATGCTGACCGACTTCGGCCTGCGGTTTGTCTACATTGTGCTGCTGCTTAGCGGCTTGAGCTTCCTGGGGTTGGGTGTCCAGCCGCCATATGCGGACTGGGGGACGTTAGTCCGGGAAAACCTGCAGGGGCTGTTTGACGGTTCGCCTGCGGTATTGATGCCTGCCGTTGCCATCGCCAGCCTGACGATCGGCGCCAACCTGTTTATTGACAGCCTGCAGGGGATGCGTCCTCTTATTCAGGCAAAGGGGGTCGCATGAACGTAACGCCACACAGTGCCACGCCGGTAGTTGTTGTTGAGAATTTACGCGTTATTGCTCATGCCGGGGATGGGCGGGAAATCCCGCTGGTTTCTGATATTCGTTTCACCGTGCAAAAAGGGGAAGTGCTGGCGCTGATTGGGGAGTCTGGATCGGGCAAAACCACCATCGCCCTGGCCCTGATGGGTTATGCCAGACACGGCTGCAAGATAGCGGAGGGCAGCATTCATATCGCCGGAACGGAGGTCACCTCGCTGACGCCCAGGCAGCAGTGCGCCTTTCGCGGTAACAAAGTGGCATACATTGCGCAGAGCGCTGCCGCGTCGTTTAACCCGGCGATGAAGATCATGGATCAGGTGGTTGAGCCGGTGGTGATCCACGGTCTGATGAGCCGCAGCGAAGCGGAGAAAAAAGCTGTGGCGCTGTTTCGGGAGCTGGCGCTGCCAAACCCGGAAACCATCGGCAAACGCTATCCTCATCAGGTTTCCGGCGGGCAGTTGCAGCGGCTGATGACCGCGATGGCGTTAATCAGCGATCCTGAAGTCGTCATTCTGGATGAACCCACTACCGCGCTGGATGTCACTACTCAGGTCGAGGTGCTGAAGGCCTTTCGTCGGGTAGTGCGCCAGCGAGGCATGACGGCGATCTATGTCAGCCATGATCTGGCCGTGGTGGCGCAAATGGCCGACCGAATTCTGGTTCTGCTGAAAGGCGCTATTGCTGAATACGGTACCACGGAGCAGTTGCTTCGCGCGCCGCAGGCAGAGTACAGCCACCTGCTGCTTGATGCGGCAAAGCAAAAATCACGTCCTACTCCCTGGCTTCAGCCCGAAGAAACCGTGCAGCCAATGCTGGAGGTGCGGGATCTTTCGGCGGGCTATGGTCCGGTGAATAAGCAGGGGCAGCCTAAAATCCCTATCCTGTCGGCGATCAACTTCCGACTCTATCGCGGTCAGGCAATCGGTATTATTGGTGAGTCCGGCTCCGGCAAAACCACGCTGGCGCACGCTATCGCCGGAATGAATCCTCCTTCAAGCGGCCATATTCTTTTTAACGGACACTACATCGCCGGAGAGATGCAAAAACGGTCTGAGAATGAGCTGCGCCGCATTCAGTACGTCTTCCAGATGGCCGATACCGCGCTTAATCCTGCGCACACTATCGCGACTATCCTCAGCCGCCCGCTCAAACTGTTCCACGGATTACGCGGCGCGGCGCTGGAAAAACGTCTTGCCGAACTGCTGGAGCTGGTCAGGCTGCCGCGAAATGTCCTCTGGCGGCGTCCGTGGGCGCTCTCCGGCGGACAGAAACAGCGCGTCAATCTTGCCCGTGCGCTGGCGGCGGAGCCGGATCTGATCCTGTGCGATGAGGTAACCTCCGCGCTGGATACCGTGGTTGCGGCCGCCGTGCTGGATTTGATTACCGATCTCCGCCGTGAGCTGGGGCTTTCCGTGATCTTTATCAGTCATGATCTGCATGCCGTCCGTTCCGTTTGCGACGAAATTATTGTGGTGCAGAATGGCCGGATGATTACCCAGGTTGCGCGTGCCGATTATGACAAGCCTTCCACCGAGTTGTATTACGAACGCCTGAAGCGCGCGGTTCCTGAACTGCGACAGGGCTGGCTCGATGAGCACGACGCCAGTGATATTGCGCTTTGACTGCTCAGGTGAAGCGTCACCTGACACAACTGCTATAAGAGGTTAACAAGAGCATGCCCGCACCCATTCGATATGTTCAGGACAGCCGTTTTTTTCCAGACTCGGCAGATGTAGTGATTATTGGCGCTGGCATTGCCGGTTCGTCGGCAGCTTACGAACTCGCTAAACAGGGCGTCAGCGTGGTGCTGCTTGACAAAGGGCTGGTGGGTGGCGAGCAGTCCAGCCGCAACTGGGGCTGGTGCCGTCAGCAAAACCGTGATGAACGCGAGCTGCCGCTGATCATCTATGCACTGCAACGCTGGGCGGAATTAGGGCAGGAGACCGGTGAGGAGCTGGGCTTCCGCCGTACCGGGCTGGTTTACGCCACCGGGAATCAGGAGGATATCAATGCCTGGGATAACTGGGGCAAAATGGCAAAAGGGTATGGCGTACGCAGCGATATCCTCACGAGTGAGCAGGCAAAAGCGATGACGCCCGGCAGCACCAGCCGCTGGCTTGGCGGCGTCTCCTCGCCAACGGATGGGCACGCCGAGCCTTCGCTGGCCTCGCCGGGGCTGGCTATTGCCGCTCAGCGTTTGGGCGCGGCCCTGTTTCAGCAGTGCGCCGTACGGGGGCTGGATATCTCAGCAGGCAAAGTCAGCGGGGTGATTACCGAACGCGGCATGATCAAGACTACCCGGGTTATTTGTGCCGGCGGTGCCTGGACCTCCATGTTTTGCCGCCGCCACGGCATCGATTTGCCGCTGGGCAATGTAATCGGTACCGCCTTTCGCACAGCACCGGTAGAGCAGGCGATTACTGTTCCGCTCTATACTCCGGATTTCGCCTGCCGCCCGCAGCTGGATGGGAGCTATACCGTCTCTGTTTCTGGCCGGGGCAGATTAACGCCTGGTGCGCAGGGATTACGCTATGCGCGGCAGTTCTATCCCACTTTTAAAGCCCGTCGCAAGAATCTGAAAATCGAGCTGGCGCTGGCGGCCTTCTTCAGCGGCCCGGAGTCGCTGGCGCGTTGGCAGTTTGACCGGACCTCGCCGTTTGAAAAAGTACGTATCCTCGATCCTGCCGCAGATATGGCGATGGTGCAGGAGGGCCTGGCAGCGATGCGTAAGGAGTACCCTGCGCTGTCTGCGGTGCGCGTTGAGCAGGCCTGGGGCGGAATGATCGACAGCACGCCAGATGCCGTACCGGTTATCTCCCACATCCCGCGGCTGCCGGGTTTGATTGTCTCGGCTGGCTATAGCGGCCATGGATTTGGTATCGGTCCCGGCGCTGGCAGGCTGGCCGCCGATTTAGCAACGGAATCTACCCCAATAGTGGATCCGACGCCTTACCGCTATTCACGGCTGGTGAATGGAGCCAGCTTTGACGCACCGGGCATGATGTAAAGGAGAAAAAGATGACTATCCAGATAAAACCGATGCAGGAATCGCATCTTGATCAGGCCTTTGCTCTGACGCAGAACCTCAGGTGGCCGCACCAACTCGCGGACTGGCAGCAGGCATTGCGGTTGGGAGAAGGCGTGATTGCCGAGCAGGAAGGCAGGGTTCTCGGTACGGCAATCTTCTGGCGCTGGGGCGGGCATTACGCTTCGCTCGGGCTGGTCATTGTGGCCGATGAGGCGCAGGGGAAAGGCATTGGCAAGCAACTGATGCAGACGATGCTGGAGAAGCTGGAGGGTAGCACGGTTCGCCTACATGCTACCGAAATGGGCAAGCCGCTTTACGAAAAACTCGGCTTTGTGGCAGCAGGCCATATTGAACAGCATCAGTGCCGCGAACTGGGTGAAATTTATCCATTGCCGCCGGAGCAGGGGCAACAGTTGCGAGCCGCAACGCAGGATGACCTTGAGCAGCTGGTTAAGCTGGATCAGCAGGCTCACGGCCAGCACCGTCCTGAACTGATCGCGAACTTGTCAGAAAGCGCCGAGCGCATTGTAGTGCTGGAAGAGCAGGACCAAGTTGTGGGTTTTGCCTGTTTGCGGCGTTTCGGGCACGGTTTTGCCATCGGCCCCATTATCTGCCGCAATTTAGCATGCGCGAAAGTGCTGGTCTCATCACTGCTGGCCGGACTTAAAGGCGAGTTTGTGCGCATTGATACCGACAGCGAATATGGGCTGGGCGACTGGCTTAATACGCTGGGCCTGACCGAAGTGGACGGGCCCGTCACCATGATTAAAGGCGTACCCTGGCAGCCCAACGGTATGCTGGCCTACGGGCTGATGTCCCAGGCGATGGCCTGATGAATATCGTCTATAAATCTTCCCCGGAGCGCGGTGCCGTCTGGGCAAAACTTCTGGCAACGCTGGCTCCAGAGGTGAGCTTTTGTCAGTGGCCAGACACCGGTAACCCGGAAGAGGTGGAGTACCTGGTCGCCTGGCAACCGCCGGAAAATCTCCGGCAGCAGTTTCCCAACCTCAAAGTTCTGTTCTCGGTAGGCGCAGGAGCCGATCAGTTTGATTACGCGGCTTTGCCACCTGATCTCCCGGTGGTGCGGATGATTGAACCGGGGCTGACCAGCGGCATGGTGGAGTATGTCACCTTCGCCGTTCTGGGACTGCACCGGCAGATGCCGCGTTATCTGCATCAGCAGCGACAGCAGATCTGGCATGAGCACGCCAGCCAGCCAGCTTCCCGTTGCCGGGTGGGCGTGATGGGCGTTGGCGAGCTTGGCGAAGCGGCGCTGAAACCGCTAGTGCAACTGGGGTTTGATTGCGCAGGCTGGAGCCGCACGCACAAAGCGATTGCAGGCGTCAGGAGTTTTGCGGGTGAGGAGCGCCTGGAGGCTTTTCTGGCGCGCACCGATATCCTGATCTGTCTGCTGCCGCTGACGGCCGCAACCGAAGGTATCCTTAATGCCTCCCTGTTCAGCCAGCTGCCTGAGGGCGCCGCTCTGATACAGGTGGGGCGCGGAAAGCATCTTAACCAGCAGCATCTGCTGGATGCGCTAGAGAGTGGTCAACTCAGCGCCGCAGTGCTTGACGTCACCTCACCAGAACCGCTGTCCGCCGGGCATCCTTTCTGGTCACATCCGGGCATCTGGCTGACGCCGCATATTGCCAGCCAGACGCAGCCCGAAAGTGCGGTTCTTGCCCTGCTGGAGAATATCCGTCGCTATGAGCGGGGAGAAAAACTGATTGGCCTGGTTGACAGGGAAAAAGGTTATTGAGACGTCGTTCCCTTTGACGCCAAAAATTTACCCCATGGATTACCACGCTTTTCAACAGTTAATGCTGCTGCCGACGCTATTACGGCAGCGAGATAAAAAGGCTTATTGCGATACTTGACCCCTGTTATCGTTCTATCGATGAGGAACAAAGATGCACAATTTACTGGCAGAGCAGCAGACATTTTCTGACAACGCGTTATTTCTTGATGCCCGTGAGGAGCATATTCCACGCGGAATTGTAACCGCCCACCCGATTGTTATTGCCAAAGGAAAAGGCTCGGAAGTCTGGGACGTGGAGGGTAACCGCTATCTCGATTTTGTGGCGGGCATTGGCGTGCTTAACGTGGGCCACAGCCATCCGGCGGTAGTTGCTGCCGTCACCGAACAGCTTCAGCAGGTTTCTCACGCCTGCTTTCAGGTCGCTGCCTATCCCGCTTATATTGAGCTGGCAAAGAGGCTGAATAAGCTGGTGGGTGCCGGTGAGAATTTTAAAAGCGTCTTTTTTACCAGCGGCGCAGAAGCAGTCGAAAATGCGGTTAAAATTGCCCGTTCCTCGACCAACCGACCAGGCATTATCGCCTTTGATGGCGCTTTCCATGGCCGCACATTACTGGGCTGCACGCTGACCGGCATGAGCCAGCCTTACAAACAAAACTTCGGGCCATTCCCTGGCGATATCTATCGCGTTCCTTTCCCGAATGCGTTTCATGGGATTTCCGAAGCAGATTGCCTGAAAGCGCTGGATACCCTTTTTGCGGTGCAAATTCTGCCGGAGCGTGTCGCGGCGATCATTATTGAGCCGGTGCAGGGTGATGGAGGTTTCCTGCCAGCTTCCCCGGCGTTTATGCAGGCGCTGCGTGACATTACTTCCCGGCACGGCATTTTGCTGATTTGTGATGAGGTGCAAACCGGTTTTGGCCGTACCGGCAAGATGTTTGGCTTCCAGCATACCGGAATCGTGCCGGACCTGGTGACCGTAGCGAAAAGCCTGGGCGGCGGCCTGCCGATTTCTGGCGTGGTGGGGAAAGCAGAGATTATGGAATCACCTACTCCAGGCGGGCTGGGGGGAACCTACGGGGGTAACGCGCTGGCCTGCGCGGCTGCACTGGCGGTGCTGGACCTGCTGGAGCATGGCGATCTGCTGGAGAGGGCTAACCACCTGGGGCAGCAACTTAATGCACGTTTGCAGCAGTTAAGCGATAAATATGCCTGTATTGGCGATGTACGGGGCATTGGCCTGATGCAAGCCGTAGAGATTATCGATTTCGAAACCAGGCAGCCTGATGCGGCGCTGACGCAAAAAATTCTCGACTGCGCCTGCCAGGAAGGGCTGCTGTTGATTAAGTGCGGCGTGCAGCGCAATACCATCCGTTTCCTGGCGCCGCTGGTGACCAGTGATTCACAGCTGGAAGAAGCGCTGCATATCTTCGATATCGCCCTGGCCCGTGCGACGGGTCGGTTAGGCTGAATAGTGCTTCCTCATTGATATTATTACGGTTATTGATAATATGGCCGGAAGGTATAGCACGGTAAAACGCTGGCGCCGCGGACGGGAAGCGTGCTATACCATCCTCATCGGGTAGCAGAATGTGAGGGGGTAATATGAATGGTTTAATGAAACTGGATCGTATCGATATCAACATCCTGGTGCAGTTGCAAAAAGATGGCCGCATCAGCAATGTGAACCTGGCCGATGCCGTTGGCCTCTCTCCCAGCCCCTGCCTGCAGCGCGTCAAGCGACTGGAAACTGCCGGGTTTATTACCGGTTATGAAGCGCATATTAATCTGACGAAAATCACCGATTCGGTCACCGTATTCACTGAAGTCACGCTGGCCGGGCACCGGCGCGAGGACTTTATGCGGTTTGAAGGGACGATCCGCGAGGTGGACGAACTGATGGAGTGCCACTTGATTACCGGCGGCTATGACTATCTGCTGCGCTTTATTACCCGCAGTATTGAACACTATCAGGAAGTGATTGAAGGTTTACTGGATGCCAAAGTGGGTATCGACAAATATTTCAGCTACATCGTGATCAAGTCGCCAATTGTTAAAAGCAGCGTTCCGCTGCGTTCGCTGATTGCCCGTCATACCCAGGTCGAATATTAATTACGGCGAGAGGTGAAGCAATTTTACCTCTGCGTCCTTACTGCCCTCTCCGGCAGAAAATGTCATTTCCCCGCTAATTTCGCCATAAATACGCTGCCATTCCCCGGACTTCACCTCTGACACGATCCCGCTTCGCTTTAAACTCATGTTATTCCGTGATAAACCGAATCAGGAGCTACCATGATCCCGCCATTTGTTCCCCCTCCTGCCAGCTGGCAGCGTGACGACTACCTGTTGAGTACCGATCCTGGTTTACTTGAGGTGGACTGGGTACATCACCAGCTTTCTCAACACTGTTACTGGGCTAAGGATCAGTCGAAGGAGACCACGCTGCGCACGCTGGCTTGTTCGCTGCCCTTTGGACTTTATACGCAGCAGCAGCAGGTAGGCTTTGGGCGGCTGATCACCGATTATGCCCGTTTCGCCTATCTCAGTGACGTGATTATTGCCCCGGAGCATCGGGGTAAAGGGCTGGGACAGTGGTTCGCCCGCTGCGTCACGCAGCATCCTGAGCTGTCCGGCGTGAAGCGCTGGATGCTGGCGACTGATGATGCCCATGCGATTTATCAACGCGCTGGCTGGCAGGCGGTTACCGAGCCGAACCGGCTTATGGAGTTCCGCCCCACGGCAAACGAGGTGGCGCCATGAGTTATCGGATTGGTGTGGATATTGGGGGTTCCTTCACCGATTTCGCGGTGCTGGATGAGCGGGATAACACCATCAGAACGCTGAAAGTACTCTCGCGGCCTGACAGTCCGGGCAGTGAAATCGCGACCGGACTCATGGCATTTCAGCAGCGGGATGGCATTAATCCACAGGAGATAAGCTATTTCACGCATGGCACCACGGTAGGTGTTAATGCGGTGATCCAGCGTAAAGGGGTGAGGCTGGCGCTGTTTACCACTGAAGGGTTCAGCGATGTGCTGGAGCTGGCCAGGCTGAAAATCCCCCATATCCACGATCTTTTCTCTCGCAGGCCGGTGCCGTTGATCCCGCGCGATCGCGTCTTTCCGGTAACGGAAAGAACCGATCGTGACGGGACTGTTCTCCAGCCGCCGCAGCGCGAAAGCGTGCTGGCGGCTGTAGAAAATGCCCGGGCAGCGGGTTGCGTCGGTATTGTCATCGCCTTTCTCCACAGTTACCGCAATGGCAGCAATGAACGGGCGGTGCGGGAGATCGTCGCCGAAGTGGCGCCCGAACTGTTGATCTCCTGCTCTGCAGAGATCTGGCCCATTATCCGGGAGTATGAACGTACCATCACCGCCACGATTAACGCTTACGTTCAGCCCCTGGTTATCCGTTATCTGCAGGCATTCGAACTTGCCCTGAAGGAGCGGGGAGTCACGGTGCCGCCGCGAATTACTAAGTCTAACGGCGGAGTGATGAGCGTGGCGCAGGCAAAAGCAGAGTGCGTGCAGATGGTGCTTTCGGGGACCGCTTCCGGAGTGACAGGAGCCAGTTATCTGGCAGAAACCTGCGGCTTCGATAAATTGCTGAGCCTGGATATTGGCGGCACCAGCGCGGACGTGGCGGTGATCATCAACGGCAAGCCAGAATATGGCACCGGCGAAATTATCGGTGATTTTCCTATCTATATTCCCTCCGTCTCCGTGACGTCGGTGGGGCAGGGTGGCGGCTCGCTGGCCTGGATCGATTCGCTCGGCGTATTGCAGGTAGGCCCGGACAGCGCGGGATCGCTGCCGGGACCGGTCTGCTTTCAGCGTGGCGGAACGCAGGCTACGGCCACCGATGCCTTTGCCGCCTGCGGTCTGATTGGTCATGGCGATCTGGGCTATAACGCCGTGCAGGTCGATGTGGCCGCCGCCCGGGCGGCGGTCAGAGTGCTGGCCGAACCGCTGGGTATTACGCTGGAAGAAGCAGCAGAGAATATCATCGCGCTGGCCGTCTCCAGTATGTACAGCGATACCAGTGGGCTGCTGTCACGCTTTGGCCTGGATCCCCGGGAGTTTTGGTTCCTGGCCTTCGGCGGGGCCGGTCCGATGATGGGCTGCTTCCTGGCCCGTGAACTGAATATGAAGGGCGTCGTCGTGCCGCCAACTCCGGGCGTGCTCTCCGCGCTGGGCGGACTGGTGGCGGATCTGAAAAACGATTTTATCCGCACGCTTTACTGCGATCTCAAGCCTGCTGTGGCTGCTGAACTGGCTGAGAAAGCTGCGCTGCTGCACCAGGAAGCAGAGGCCTGGCTGGAGGAGGAGTATAGTGTTGGCCTGCCGCATACCCTGAGCTTCTCGGCTGAAATGCGCTACCGGGGGCAGTCGTTTGAGATTGATGTGCCGCTGGAACCAGCATGGCTGATGAAAGGCGATACCGCTGCCCTGAGCGCCGCTTTTCATGCTCATCATCAGCGGATGTTTGGTCATCACGATCCTGAGGCTGGCGTCCAGCTCATTGCGTTACGACTGGTAATTACCTCCCCAACGCCAAAACCGGCATTGGTGACGCTGGCGGCAGCGACTGGTCCGGTCGAGGTGCTGCAACAGGTGGAAGCCTGGCTGGATGGGCGCTGGTGGCAGGTGAAAGTGATCTCTCGCGCCACGTTGGCGGCAGGACATCACTTCCCCGGGCCAGCCATCGTGCTGCAGGATGATTGCACCACCTGTGTGCCACCGGAGATGACTGTAGAGGTAGACCGCTTCGGCAACCTTCTTATCACGCCGTGGGAGGCGACAAATGGCTATTGATGGACGTAATCTGCAAATCCTTGCCAACTACTGTGCCGCCGCTGCCGATGCGATGGCCTTTACCCTGATGCGCACCGCGCACTCCACCTTCGTGAAAGAGACCGAAGATTTCTCCTGTCAGATCGTCAGCCGCAGCGGGATGGCGTTCGCCTCGCCGCGCAGCTTTGGTGCGCCCTGGTACAGCGGAATTGATTACGGCCCGGTGTTGACGCTTATCGACAGCTATCAGCAGGGAGATATCTGCATAACCAATGATTCTTATGCCGGTAACGTGGCCACGCATTCACCCGATATTCATATCTGGAAACCGGTATTTCACGACGGGGAAATCGTCTGTTTTGTGGTGGGTCATATCCACAACACCGACGTCGGCGGCGCGGTGCCAGCCTCTCTTTCCCGCTCGTTAACCGATATTGTGCAGGAAGGCATACGCATTCCACCGCTGAAAATTATTACCGGCGGCAAACTGAATAAAGAGGTGGCGAAGATCATGCGGCTGAACGTGCGGGCTGCGGAGCAGAACTGGGGCGACTTCAATGCGCAGATCGCCTCTGTGAATATCGGCGAGCGCAAAGTTCACGAGATTATCGCGCGCTTTGGCGTAGTGGATTTCCTTAGTGGCATTGAAGGGATCCTGGATTATGCCGAAAAACAGGCCAGAGCAGTTATCGCCACCATCCCCGATGGGGACTATTTTTATGCCGATTACGCCGATGAAGACAGTGAGGGAGGCTACCCTTGCCGGATAGCCGTGACGCTGCGCGTGAAAGGAGAGCAGCTTGAACTGGATTATACGGGTAGCGATCCCCAACTGATGTCATCGCTCAATATGCCTACCGGCGGACGCGAGCGCCATCCGTTGGCGCTGGTTGGTGTGACCTATGTGCTCTCAACGCTGGATCGTAAGCTGCTGCTCAACGCCGGAACGTTGCGACCAACCCGGGCAATTTTACCTCCCGGAACCATCATGAACTGTGAAGCTCCGGCTGCAGTAGGCATGCGTTCACTGACCTGCGCAATGTCGCAAATCGCCACGCTGGGCGCCTTCTCTCTGGCCATGCCCGACAGGCTTCCCGCCAACTCCCCAGGCGGTAATGCCATTATGAATATCCGTACCGTTGACCGACACAACCGCACGGTGGTCGCCTCGCTGGGGCCGGTCGGTGGCGGCTCAGGCGGCACACCTGACCATGATGGACCAGAAGGTTCCGGCGGCCTCTCTGCTTTCCTGAAAAATACCCCGATTGAGATCAATGAAGCGGAAGTGCCCGTGCAGTTCCTGCGTTATGGCCTTGCCTGCGACAGTGCCGGTGCTGGTGAATATCGGGGGGGCCTGGCTACCGAAATGGTGTTCAAAGTGTTTACCCCTAACACCACCATTACCGCACGTAACCGCAACCGATCTGTATTTGCCTCTGCCGGAACGTTGGGTGGAAAATCGGGCTCGCTCTCCTGGTTCCGCACGCAAAGTGCGGAAGGAAAAATAACGGAGCACGGCAATACGGATGTGATCCACTGCGGGCCTGGCGATGTGGTCACGGTAAAAGGGCCGGGCGCGGGAGGGTATGGATTGGCCAGAAACCGTCGGCCAGCGGCAGTGCTTAACGATGTGAAGTGTGGGTTTGTCTCGCTGGCCGCTGCCCGTAATGACTACGGCGTGGCGATCGTCCAGGGAGAGACAGACCCCGTCGAAACGGCAAGACTGCGCGCAGCCATGCCAGAAACCGCTGCGGAACATTTCGATATCGGACCGGCAAGACGTGCGTTTGAGGCCCTGTGGACGCAGCAGCGCTATCGCCTTATGACCTCGTTTCTGGCTGGCCGGCCCATCGTCTGGCGTCACTTTCTCAAGCATCAAATTTTCGCAGCGGTAGCGGCAGGAGAACTGGCTGATTTACCGGTTGAGGAGCAGATGGACAGGCTTTTTAAGGCGTTGCTTGCGCGTTTTCCCGCCCTGCAGGGAGAACCCATTTAACCCGCAAGGCAATTTTGTCATCTATCCTTATTAGCCTGAACCTGAAAACTGGAGGCTAATAATGAGCACCAAAACCAGCGATTTTTTTGTTGAACGTCTGAAAGCGTGGGGCGTGACCCGTATTTATGGCTATCCCGGAGACGGCATAAACGGCGTGCTTGGCGCGCTCCAGCGTGCGGAAAAGCGCGGTGAAGGCATCGAGTTTATCCAGGTTCGTCACGAAGAGATGGCCGCCTTTATGGCAGTAGGCCATGCCAAATTTACCGGCGAGCTGGGTGTTTGCCTTTCTACCGGCGGGCCTGGCGCGACGCACCTGCTGACCGGGCTGTATGATGCAAAAATGGACCACGCGCCGGTACTGGCGATTGCAGGCCAGGCGGAAACCACCGCGCGAGGGGCCAGCTATCAGCAGGAGATGAACCTGGATCGGGTATTTGCTGACGTAGCCAATTTTGTTCAGGAAACCGCCACACCCGCGCAGCTGCGGCATCTGGTTGACCGTGGCGTGCGTATTGCTAAGGCGCAAAATGGCGTGGCGGTGCTTATTCTGCCAAAAGATGTCCAGGATGAACCCTGGGAATCTCCCGCTCATGCTCACGGCTTCACCCATTCTGCGGTGGGTTATCAACGTCCCAGAGTGGTGCCTTACGAAGCCGATCTGGCTCGCGCCGCTGAGGTGCTGAACGCCGGGAAGCGCGTGGCGATCCTGATTGGCTCTGGTGCCAGAGGCGCTGCCGTCGAGGTGGTGCAGGCCGCAAATCTGCTGGGTGCAGGGGTGGCAAAAGCGCTGCTGGGCAAGGATGTGCTGCCGGACGATGCGCCTTTTGTCACCGGATCTATCGGGCTGCTGGGCACTAAGCCATCGGCCGAGATGATGGAATCCTGCGATACCCTGTTAATGATCGGCTCTGGTTTCCCATGGACGGAGTTTCTGCCGGAAGAGGGCCAGGCCAGAGCGGTACAGATTGATATCGATCCCGCCATGTTGGGGCTGCGTTATCCCAGTGAGGTGAATCTGCACGGTGATGCGGCAGAAACTCTGCGTGCGCTGCTTCCCCTGCTGACGCATAAAGAAGATCGTCAGTGGCAGGAAGAGATTGCCCGTCAGGTGCAGGAGTGGTGGACGGTGATGGAGGAGCGAGCCATGGCTGCCGCTAAGCCGGTTAATCCGCAGAGAGTTGTCTGGGAAATGTCACCGCTGCTGCCGGATAACGCCATCGTCACCTCTGATTCAGGCTCCTGCGCCAACTGGTTTGCTCGCGATTATCGCGTGAAGCAGGGGCAGAGAGCGACCCTCTCCGGCGGTCTGGCCTGTATGGGGGCGGCAGTACCCTATGCCATTGCGGCAAAATTTGCCGAGCCGGACAAACCTGTGGTGGCGCTGGTAGGTGACGGTGCCATGCAGATGAACAATATGGCTGAGCTGATCACTATCCAGAAATACTGGAAGCAGTGGGCAAACCCCCACCTTATCGTCTGCGTATTCAATAATCAGGATCTTAATCAGGTGACCTGGGAGCAGCGCGTGATGGAGGGCAACCCCCGTTATGAGGCGAGTCAGGATGTGCCGGATGTGCACTATGCGCAGTTTGCGGAATCGCTGGGCCTGAAAGGTATCTATGTGGATGATCCTGAACAGCTCCAGAGCGCGTGGGCTGAAGCGCTCGCCGCCGACAGACCGGTAGTGCTGGAGGTGAAAACCGACCCGGAAGTCGCGCCGCTCCCGCCGCATATTACCTTTAAACAGGCAAAAGCATTTATGGCTTCCATGGCGAAAGGCGATCGTGGCGCAGGTAAAGTCCTGGCCGATACTGCCAGCCAACTGCTGAATGAGGTTCTGCCAGGTAAGCATTAAGCGCAGTGTGCACAAAAGGACAAACTGCCTTTAGCGGCAGGCATCTATGCTTTAAGGCCCGCCCGACTCGCTGAGCCGGGCGGGCCTGATACTGCGCAAAGGCCTAACGAGGACAACGACATGACTACAGAAAAAAAACCTGTCTGGTTTATTACCGGATGCTCAACGGGCTTTGGCCGCGAACTGGCAAATGAACTGATAAAGAAAAAATATAACGTGGTGGTGACCGCCCGCGATCTCGCCAAAGTGGAAGATTTGGTTTCAGGTGCGGAAGAGCACGCGCTGGCGCTGGCGCTTGACGTTACCGACAACGGGACGATCAAAGAGGGGGTTGACGCAGCGCTGGCGAAATTCGGCACTATCGACGTGCTGGTCAATAATGCCGGATATGGTTATCAGTCCTCAGTGGAGGAGGGGGAAGATGCTGAGATCCGTGCTCAGTTCGATGCTAATGTTTTCGGTCTGTTTGCCATGACGCGGGCGGTGCTGCCGACAATGCGTAAGGCCGGAAGCGGCCATATCATCAATATCACTTCGGTGGCCGGGATCATCGGTTTCCCTGGCTCGGGTTACTATTCGGCCAGCAAGCATGCGGTGGAAGGGTGGTCAGACTCGCTGCTGGCTGAGGTTGGCCCGCTGGGCATCCAGGTGACCTGCGTGGAGCCGGGACCGTTCCGTACCGACTGGGCTGGCCGTTCGCTGCATCAGACCCCAAGCCAGATCGACGACTATGCCGAAACCGCCGCCGCCCGCATGAAAGGGACGGCGGAAAACAGCGGTAAGCAGGCGGGCGATCCGGTACGGGCTGCTCAGGCGATGATCGCCATTGCGGAAGATCATGACGCCCCGCGTCATCTGGTGATGGGAGCCTGGGGCTATGATGCGGTTACCGCCAAAATCAAAGCGCGTCTGAGCCAGATAGAAGCGTGGAAAGAGACTACTGTAGGCACCGATTTTCCGAAATAATTTCTTTAATGCCGCTCTGCCCGCTGGAAAGGGGGCTGAAGCGGCTCTATCGCTTTCAAATCTTGGCAAAACCCTTCTCTCAGAAAACCCTGATCGCTACTTTTAAATGGCATACCGCATTCTGCGATTGATGATGTAGAGCCAGCTCTTCAATACCCTAAATCCAAATTCATCTCCCGGACACCTTGCCTTAACCCCGCTGTCATATTGCGCCTGCAACATACCTGCATTGAAAAAGTCAGGTCGCCCGGTTTTCCCCGGCGACATCGCCGCCTCCCTGTGAATGAGGATTTTCAGATGCTGAACCTGTCCAGACATCCGACCACTGTATATCAGGCTATTGCCGCCCAGTTGGAAACTGAACTGAGCACTCATTATCGCTGCGGTGAATATCTGCCTTCTGAAAAGCAGCTGGCAGAACGTTATGCCGTTAACCGCCATACGCTGCGCCGTGCGGTAGATGAGCTGGTCAGCAAAGGGCTGGTGCAGCGGCGGCAGGGCGTGGGCATTCTGGTGCTGATGCGGCCTTACAATTATCCGCTGCACTCGCAGGCGCGCTTCAGCCAGAACCTGATGGAGCAGGGCAGTCATCCCACCAGCGAGCGGCTGCTGGCGGTGCTGCGTCCCTGTAATGCCGAAATCGCCGCCGCGCTGGGTTCTGCGGAGGGAGAGACGGTTATCCATCTGCGTACACTTCGCCGCGTCAACGGCGTGCCGGTCTGCGTCATTAATCACTATCTGGCCGATCTGCACTGGTGGCCCACCTTACAGCAGTTCAGCAGCGGATCGCTGCACGACTATATGCAGCAGCATCTCTTGCTGTCGTTATCTCGCAAACAAACCCGAATCACTGCACGCCGCGCTCAGGCCAGGGAGAGCAAGCTGCTGGAAGTTGCGCTGCACTCTCCGCTGCTATGCGTACGCACGCTGAATATCACCGGTGAGCAAAAGGTGGCGGAATACTCCGTCAGCCTGACGCGCGCTGACATGATTGAACTGACGCTGGAGCACTAGATGGACCCCATCAAAGCAAGAAAGCGCTGGCTTTCGGTACTGGCCCACAGCCAGCCAGCTCAGCTGCTGGCCTGCTGGCAGCCGCTGGATCTTCACCCGCACTATGAACGGCTGCGTGCGCCAGAAACTGGCCTGACGCGTCTGCAGGCCAGGATGGGCGGCACCGGTCGCCGCTTTATCCTGGGCGATACTACGGTAACCCGTGCCGTGGTGCGTCTGGACGATGGCATTTGCGGATACAGCTATGTCCTTACCCGCAATAAAGAGCATGCCGAACTGTGCGCCCTGATGGATGCCCTGTTGCAGCAGCGCAGCAGCGCAGAACTGATCCAGCAAAAAATTATTGCGCCGCTGGCCGCCGCCCGCCAGGAGCAACTCACCCTGCGTGCACGTGAAATAGCCAGCAGCCGCGTCGATTTCTTCACCCTTGTCCGGGGAGATAATTAATGACTTTACTTGCCAGCTTTGCCCATCCTGTTGCGGATGCACAGCGCGCTTTTCGCCGCATTCTGAAAGCCATGAGCGAGCCAGGCGTGATGGTTTCGCTGCCGCATCTTCCTGCCTGGGGCAATGCTTCTCCCGCTGCAACCGCGGTGCTGATGACTTTGGTTGACCGTGAAACGCCGCTTTACCTCGACAGCACGCTGAGTAACGAAGCGTTGCTGGCTAACCTGCGTTTTCATACCGGCGCGCCGGTCAGCAAAGAGACCGATGTGCCTTTTGCGCTGCTGCATGCCAAATCTGATACCGCCATTCAGCAGTTCTCGCCGGGCAGCAATCATTCGCCAGAGAAAAGCACCACGGTAATTATTGAAGTCGCCAGCCTTAACGGCGGCCTGACGCTGCGCCTGAGCGGACCAGGGCTGATGGAGTCCCGCGCGATTGCGCCTCAGCTGCCGGAAAGCGTGCTGCACTATCTGCGCGAACGTCCGCACAGCTTTCCTCAGGGGATCGATCTGATCTTCACCTGCGGCGAAAACATGATGGCGCTGCCCCGCACTACCGACGTGAGGGTCTGCTGATGTACGTTGCCGTTAAAGGGGGCGAAAAGGCGATTGCCTCCGCTCATCAGTTACAGGAAAACCTGCGCCGTGGTAGTGGAGATAACGAACTGCAGTGCCAGCAGATCGATCAACAGCTGGGGCTGGCCGTAGACCGGGTGATGACCGAAGGCGGAATTCACGACCGGGAACTGGCTGCGCTGGCCATCAAACAGGCGAGTGGCGATCTGGTCGAGGCCATTTTTCTGCTGCGCGCCTACCGCACCACGCTGCCACGACTGGCAGACAGCCTGCCGTTACAGACGGAAGAGATGCGCCTGGAGCGCCGTATCTCTGCGGTTTATAAAGATTTGCCTGGCGGCCAGGTATTGGGTCCGACTTTTGACTACACCCACCGCCTGCTGGACTTCACGCTGCTGGCCGAAGGCAAGGCACCGCAGGCCCCACGTGCTGAACTGCCGCTGGATGAGCGCTGTCCACACATGTTCGACCTGATGACCCGTGAAGGACTGGCCCGGCGTGAAGAGGACGACGGCAGCGAGCCGCTGGATATTACGCGTGAACCGCCATCTTATCCCTCTCCGCGCTCTGCCCGTTTGCAACAGTTGGTGCGCGGCGATGAAGGCTTCCTGCTGGCATTAAGCTATTCAACCCAGCGCGGTTACGGACGTAACCACCCGTTTGCTGGCGAGATCAGAACCGGTTATCTCACGGTGGAGATCGAGCCGGAAGAGCTGGGCTTTTCACTGGAAATTGGCGAAATCCTGCTGACCGAATGTGAGATGGTCAACGGCTTCACCACGCCAGAGGATAAAGCGCCGCATTTAACGCGGGGCTATGGCCTGGTTTTCGGTCGGGCCGAGCGTAAGGCGATGGCGATGGCGCTGGTGGATCGCTCGCTGCAAACAGATCGGTACGGCGAACGCATCACCAGTCCGGCACAGGATGAAGAATTCGTGCTCTCCCATGCTGACAATGTTGAGGCGGCGGGCTTCGTTTCGCACCTCAAACTTCCTCACTACGTTGATTTCCAGGCGGAGGTTGAGCTGCTTAACCGCCTGCGTGCCGAATACCAGGAGAAGCACCGTGACTGAACTCAGCGGTTATAACCCCGGCTACCTTGATGAACAAAGTAAACGCACCATCCGCAGGGCGATCCTCAAAGCGGTGGCTCTTCCAGGTTATCAGGTGCCGTTTGCCGGACGTGAAATGCCGATGCCTTACGGCTGGGGAACCGGCGGTATCCAGCTGACCGCCAGCGTGATTGGCGAGCATGACGTGCTGAAAGTGATCGATCAGGGTGCGGATGATACCACCAATGCCGTTTCAATCCGGCGGTTCTTCCAGCGCGTAAGCGGTGCGGCCATCACCGAGCGCACGGTCGATGCCACGCTGATCCAGACGCGTCACCGCATACCGGAAACGCCGCTGACTGAGGATCAGATCCTGATTTTCCAGGTGCCGATCCCGGAGCCGCTGCGGTTTATTGAGCCGCGCGAGACCGAAACGCGCACTATGCACGCGCTGGAGGAGTACGGCATCATGCAGGTGAAACTCTATGAGGATATTGCCCGTTACGGCCATATCGCCACCACCTACGCCTACCCGGTGAAGGTCAACGATCGCTACGTGATGGACCCCTCGCCCATCCCGAAATTCGACAATCCCAAAATGAATATGATGCCAGCCCTGCAGCTGTTTGGCGCCGGGCGCGAAAAGCGCATCTATGCCTTACCGCCTTATACCAAAGTTGAAAGCCTGGATTTTGACGATCATCCCTTCACGGTGCAGAAGTGGTCCGAGCCGTGCGCACTTTGCGGCTCCCGCCACAGCTATCTGGATGAGGTGGTGCTGGATGACCAGGGCACCCGGCTGTTTGTCTGCTCCGATACCGATTACTGCCATCAGCAACAAGAGGCGCAACAAGCATGATCAGCGAACAACCGCTGCTGGCGGTTAACCAGCTAACGCATCTCTATGCGCCGGGCAAAGGCTTCAGCGACGTCTCGTTTGAACTCTTTCCGGGCGAGGTGCTGGGCATTGTCGGTGAGTCCGGCTCGGGCAAAACAACTCTGCTGAAGGCCTTGTCTGCCCGTCTGGCGCCGCAGCAAGGCAACATTATTTATCAGGGCCAGGATCTCTACGCGCGGAGTGAAAGCGATCGCCGTCGCCTGTTGCGCACCGAATGGGGCGTGGTGCACCAGTACCCGATGGACGGACTGCGGGCGCAGGTCTCAGCGGGCGGCAATATCGGTGAACGCCTGATGGCCGTTGGCGAGCGGCATTACGGCGACATCCGCGAGAAAGCAGGCCGATGGTTGCAGGATGTGGAGATTCCGCTGTCGCGCATTGATGACCTGCCAGGCACCTTCTCCGGCGGCATGCAGCAGCGCCTGCAGATTGCCCGCAACCTGGTGACCCATCCCCGTCTGGTATTTATGGATGAGCCAACCGGTGGGCTTGATGTGTCAGTTCAGGCGCGCCTGCTCGATCTGCTGCGCAACCTGGTTCGCGACCTGAACCTTGCCGTGGTGATTGTGACCCACGATCTGGGCGTGGCGCGTCTGCTGGCGCACCGTCTGCTGGTGATGAAGGAAGGGCAGGTGGTGGAAAGCGGGCTGACCGACCGGGTGCTGGACGATCCGCACCACCCCTATACCCAACTGCTGGTCTCATCAGTACTCGGCTGAGCATAAAGCCCAACCTAATCAGGAATTTGCCATGAGTCTTCAACTGCGCGTCGAAAATTTGTCTAAAACCTTCGTGCTTCACAACCAGCATGGAGCCGAATTGCCGGTGCTGGAGCACGCCAGCCTGGAAGTCTCTGCCGGTGAGTGCGTGGTATTGCATGGCCATTCGGGCAGCGGGAAATCCACGCTGCTGCGTTCGCTCTATGCCAACTATCTGCCGGACCAGGGGCATATCTGGATTAAACACCAGCAGGAGTGGGTTGATCTGGTGGCTGCGCCTGCCCGACAGATTCTGGCGCTGCGGCGTGACACGCTCGGCTGGGTCAGCCAGTTTTTGCGGGTGATCCCACGAATCTCCACACTTGATGTGGTAGCCCAGCCGCTGCGTGAGCGCGGCGTGGAGCGGCAGGAGAGCGAAGAGCGGGCAAAATCGCTGCTCAGCCGCCTGAACGTGCCTTCCCGCCTGTGGGATCTTGCCCCCTCCACCTTCTCCGGTGGCGAGCAGCAGCGGGTGAATATCGCCCGCGGTTTTATTGCCGACTATCCGGTGCTGCTGCTGGATGAGCCGACTGCGTCGCTGGACAGCGCCAACAGCGCCGCGGTGGTCAGCCTGATTGAACAGGCTCGCGATCGCGGCGCGGCTATTGTTGGCATCTTCCACGATAACGCCGTCCGGGAGCGGATTGCTAACCGTCTTTATGTGATGAACCCCCTTGCGGAGCGCGCCGTATGATCATCAATAACGTCAAACTGATTCTGGAAAATGAAGTGGTCAGCGGCTCGCTGGCTTGTGAAAACGGCATTATTCAGGCCTTCTCCGATACCACCAGCCAGTTGCCGGCGGCCATTGACGGCGAAGGCGGCTGGCTGATGCCGGGGATGGTGGAGCTGCATACCGATAACCTTGATAAGTTCTTTACGCCGCGTCCAAAAGTTGACTGGCCAGCGCACTCCGCCATGAGCAGTCACGATGCGCTGATGGTTGCCAACGGTATCACCACGGTGCTGGATGCCATTGGGGTAGGCGACGTGCGGGATGGTGGCCATCGCCTGGATAATCTGGAAAAGATGATCAATGCCATCCGCTACAGCGAACAGCATGGCCTGAACCGCGCCGAACATCATCTGCATCTGCGCTGCGAGCTGCCCCATGATTCGACGCTGCCGCTGTTCGAGCAGCTGATGCAGACGCCAGAGCTGTCGCTGGTCTCACTGATGGACCATTCGCCGGGGCAACGCCAGTACACCTCGCTGGAAAAGTACCGCGTTTATTTCCAGGGCAAGTACAACCTTAACGATCTGCAAATGGACGAGTTTGAGTCCAGCCAGCTGCGCTTTGCTGAGCGCTGGTCGAAGCCCAACCGTGAGGCGATTTCAGCCTGGTGTCGCCACTATCAGATCCCGCTGGCCAGCCATGACGACGCCACGCTGGCGCATGTTGAAGAATCTAAAACCCTGGGCAGCGTGATTGCTGAATTTCCCACCACGCTGGAGGCGGCAAGCGCTTCCCGTGAACAGGGATTACAGGTGCTGATGGGCGCGCCGAATATTGTGCGCGGCGGTTCGCACTCGGGCAACGTCGCGGCGCATCAGCTCGCCGCGCTGGGGCTGCTGGATATTCTTTCTTCTGATTACTATCCCGCCAGCCTGCTGGATGCGGCGTTCCGTATCGCCAGCGACGAGCACAATGGCTATCAGCTACCCGCCGCTGTAGCACTGGTGACCAGCAATCCTGCCCGCGCAATCGGCCTGACCGATCGCGGCGTGATAGCGGAGGGCAAGCGTGCGGATCTGGTGTTGGTGAATCACCATCAGGGGCAGGTCCACGTGCGCTCAACCTGGGCGAAAGGGCGGGCCGTTTACTGATGGCCAGGCTCATCTGGCTGATGGGCGCATCCGGTTCAGGCAAGGACAGCCTGCTGGATGCGCTGCGTGAAGCCGCACCAGAAGGCGTGCTGGTGGCGCATCGTTATATTACCCGGGCTGCTGATGCCGGAGGCGAAAATCATATTGCCCTCAGCGAGGCGGAGTTTCGTCGGCGGCGCGCAAAAGGGCTGTTCGCGATTGACTGGTTGGCGCATCAACAGGCCTATGCGGTGGGCATCGAAATCGACTTCTGGCTGGCGCAGGATCTTGACGTAGTGGTGAACGGGTCACGGTTACACCTGCCAGCCGTTGAACAGCGTTACGGTTCGCAGTTGCTGCCTGTGTGCCTGCAAGTGTCGCCCGGGGTGCTGGCTCAGCGTCTGCGGCAGCGCGGCAGGGAAGGAGAGGAGCAGATAGCGCAGCGCCTACGCCGTGCCGCAGAAGGCGCACCGGCTTCCTGCACGATGCTGAATAATGACGGCCCGCTGAGCCAGACGCTGAATCAGCTGGTGTCGCTGCTGGCAGAGCAGGCGGAGGGGGAAGCCGGTTCGCCAACGGAAGCGCTCTGCCTCAGGTAGTCAGGCTAAAGGCCATTATAAGCTTATGCAGGCAGATGTCTGAGCAATGAGCATTATGCTGCAGGGAGACCGAACATCATGCAGTTCACTTTTTTAGGCACCGGTGACGTCCGCCAGGTTCCGGTTTTTGGCTGCGATTGCGCAGCCTGTCTGGATGCTCAGCAGCACTCCGCGCGACGGCGCACTCCCACCAGCGCATTAATCCGCCAGGGTGGCGAAACCACGCTACTGGATGCGGGACAGTGCCATCTGGAGGAG
This sequence comes from Erwinia sp. MMLR14_017, assembly GCF_033657285.1. Classification (NCBI taxonomy): domain Bacteria; kingdom Pseudomonadati; phylum Pseudomonadota; class Gammaproteobacteria; order Enterobacterales; family Erwiniaceae; genus Erwinia; species Erwinia sp. MMLR14_017. The sequence goes on from NZ_JAWVWP010000009.1 coordinate 211,792, forward strand.
CAATTTGCGCCGGGCGAGCTGGACCGCATTTTTCTGACCCATTTTCATATGGACCACGTACAGGGGCTTTTTGCGCTGCGCTGGGGGATGGGAGCCAAAATTCCGGTTTACTGTCCGCCCGATGAAGAGGGATGTGACGATCTCTATCGCCATCCCGGCCTGCTCGCCTTTCAACCTTTCCTGCGACCTTTTGATCCGCTTCCCTGCGGCGATCTGCTGTTTACGCCGCTGCCGCTTATTCATTCGAAAATCACCTTCGGCTATCTGATTGAGCATCAGGGCGTGAGGCTGGCATACCTTACCGATACCGTCGGGCTGCCAGTTGAGACGCTGCACTGGCTTCAGCAGCGAAGAATCGATCATCTGGTTCTCGACTGTAGCTATGCCCCCAGCGTCTTGCCGCCGCGAAACCACAACGACATCTCGCTGGCGCTGGCTTTACATCAACAGCTTGCCCCCAGCCAAACCTGGCTGACTCATATCGGTCATGAGGTGGATAACTGGCTGGCTGAGAATGCACTGCCGCCAGGCGTAGCCGCAGCCAGTGACGGTTTAACGCTGGAAATGTGACGCTGTCACTTACCCCTGCGTCATTTTTTCATCATCCCACTGTCATTAAATCGTCACTGCGCTCGCCGTTAATAGGGCGCACAAGGCGTAACGCCTGACTCACTACGGGAAAGATTATGGCACAGGCACTGTTAAAACCGGCCCCCGCTCCTGAGGTCACAATGCTGCGGTCGGCGCAGAAAAAAGTTCTGGCCGTCAGAGGCCTTGGCAAAGCATATAACGCGCAAAACCGCGTGTTGCAGGAGATTAATTTTGATTTGCACGCCGGGGAGCTGGTGGCGGTGGTCGGACGTTCCGGCGCGGGGAAATCCACGCTGTTGCATGTGCTCAACGGTACCCTTGCTGCAACAGAGGGCGAGATCCTGAATTATCGCGAATCAGGTCAGCAGCAGAACATCGTTGAGCTGAATGCGCGCCAGATGCGCGAATGGCGTAGCGAGTGCGGCATGATTTTCCAGGACTTCTGCCTGGTTCCGCGTCTTGATGTGCTCACCAATGTTCTGCTTGGCCGTCTCAGTCAGACCTCCACCCTGAAATCCTTTTTTAAAATCTTCCCGGATGCCGATCGCGCCAGGGCTATTGGCCTGCTGGAGTGGCTGAATATGCTACCGCAGGCGCTGCAGCGTGCGGAAAACCTCTCAGGGGGACAGATGCAGCGTGTGGCAATCTGCCGTGCGTTGATGCAAAACCCGAAAATTCTGCTGGCCGATGAGCCTGTTGCCTCGCTCGATCCGAAAAATACTCGTCGCATTATGGATGTCCTGCGTCAGGTGAGTGACAACGGCATCAGCGTGATGGTCAACCTTCACTCGGTTGAACTGGTGAAAGAGTACTGTACCCGCGCCATTGGTATTGCCAAAGGGCGCATCGTATTTGACGGAGATCCGTCGCAGTTAACCGAAGAGCTTCTCCATACGCTGTATGGCGAAGAGATGACGCATTTTAACTAAGATCTTTTTGGGATCCGGCAATGAAAAAATTATTATTAACCTCACTTCTGGCCAGCGTAATGGCATCAGGCTTTGCTCAGGCTGCCACGCCAAAGGAACTGAACTTAGGCATTTTGGGGGGACAGAACGCCACGCAGCAGATCGGTGATAATCAGTGCGTAAAGGATTTCTTCGATAAAGAGCTGGGGACGAATACCAGACTACGTAACTCTTCCGATTACTCTGGCGTTATTCAGGGGTTGCTGGGCGGCAAAGTGGATATGGTGCTGAGCATGTCTCCCTCTTCCTACGCCTCTGTCTACCTCAAAGATCCCAAAGCGGTAGAGGTTGTGGGTATTGCGGTAGACGATACGGATAAATCAAAAGGCTACCACTCAGTGGTTATCGTGAAAGCGGACAGCCCCTATAAGAAGCTGTCAGATCTGAAAGGCAAATCTTTCGGGATGGCTGACCCGGACTCAACCTCAGGCTTCCTGATCCCCAACCAGACCTTCAGGAAAGAGTTTGGCGGCAGCGTGGATGATAAGTACAACGGCTTCTTCTCAAGCGTGACCTTCTCCGGCGGCCATGAACAGGACGTGTCAGGCGTACTGAATGGTCAGTTTGAAGGCGCAGTGACCTGGGCTTCCATGATTGGCGATTACAATACCGGTTACACCAGCGGGGCGTTTACCCGCATGATCCGTATGGATCACCCCGATTTGATGAAGCAGATCCGTATTATCTGGGAATCTCCGCTGATCCCTAACGGCCCGATACTGGTGAGCAACAAGCTGGATGCCGATTTCAAACCTAAGCTGGTCGCCGCCATCAAAAAGCTGGATACAGAGAACCACAGCTGCTTTATCAAAGCGATGGGCGGCACACAGCATATCGGCCCCGCTACCGTGGCTGATTACCAGAATATCATTGATATGAAGCGTGAACTGACTAAGGGCGCGCGCTAAGTTGCAGCCCGGGAGCGCCTGACTCACGTCACTGAGCAGGCGCTCTTTTTGTTTCAACTCTTAACCGGTTAACCTATGCAAATCACTGAGTTTGAGCGCTATTATCAGCAAATTCGTGGCAGGCAGAAACGCGATACGCTCCTCTGGTCACTGATCCTTCTGGCTCTTTACCTGGCTTCCGGCAATCTCGCCGAATTCAGCCTCACTACCCTCTGGACGTCGCTTCCTCATTTTTTTGATTACCTTGGCGAAACGCTGCCAGTGCTGCACTGGAATCTGCTGTTTGCTGACGGGCATACCGAAGGCTCGCTGGCTTACTGGGGTTACCGGCTGCATATTCAGCTGCCGTTAATCTGGGAGACGCTCAATCTGGCGCTGGCGGCAACGCTGCTGTCGGTGATGGCTGCCGTGTTCCTTGCGTTTCTTGCCGCTGACAATACTCACTCCCCGGTCTGGCTACGCTACGCCATCCGCACCGCCGTGGCCTTTTTACGCACCATGCCGGAACTGGCCTGGGCGGTGATGTTTGTGATGGCCTTTGGTATCGGCGTGATCCCGGGCTTTCTGGCGCTGGCGCTGCACACTATCGGCAGCCTCACCAAACTGTTCTATGAAGCTATCGAGAGTGCATCGGAAAAGCCGGGGCGAGGCCTGGCCTCCTGTGGGGCTGGCCCCTTACAAAGGATGCGCTTTGCGCTCTGGCCGCAGGTGAAGCCAGTGTTTCTCTCTTACAGCTTTATGCGTCTGGAGGTGAATTTCCGCCAGTCCACCATTCTCGGACTGGTAGGGGCCGGAGGAATTGGTCAGGAGCTGATGACCAATATCAAGCTGGATCGCTACGATCAGGTAAGTATGACGATGTTGTTGATTATCGTGGTGGTGTCGCTTCTGGATACTTTTTCCGGCTATCTGCGCCGCTGGGTTGTGGAGGGGAGAGCAGCATGATCGCCTTAGCCGGTTCTGACTCTTTAAACAGTATGAAAGCGAAGCACAGCGAGCTGTTCTCTTTGCAACGGCGCTATGTGCGCAGGCTTGGCATTGTCGCTGCCGCCGTGCTGCTTTATTACCTTTTCTTTTTTAATATGTTCGGCATTTCCTGGGCGCAGTTAGCCACGGGCTGTTCGCAAATTGGCCGTTATTTTCTGCGGATGTTTGTCTGGCACGATGTGGAAAACTGGCCGTTTGCTTACTATTTCAATCAAATTTTCATCACGCTGGCAATTGTCTTTGCCGGTACCATTACCGCCACGCTGGTGGCGTTACCGCTGTCGTTTCTGGCCGCACGTAACGTGATGTCATCCAAAATGCTGCGTCCCGTGGCGCTGGTGATACGCCGTCTGCTTGATATTCTTCGCGGTATCGATATGGCGATTTGGGGGCTGATTTTCGTGCGTGCCGTAGGCATGGGGCCGCTGGCTGGTGTGCTGGCAATTGTGATGCAGGATGTAGGTCTGCTGGGCAAGCTCTATGCGGAAGGGCACGAGGCGGTAGAGCGCTCGCCAGGCAGGGGGCTGAATGCAGTGGGAGCGAATTCATTGCAAAAACATCGTTACGCCATTTTTACCCAGTCCTTCCCGGCATTTCTGGCATTGAGTCTCTATCAGATTGAGTCCAACACCCGATCGGCTGCGGTATTGGGTTTTGTCGGTGCGGGCGGTGTCGGTCTGGTCTATGCCGAGAATATGCGCTTGTGGAATTGGGATGTGGTGATGTTTATTACCCTGATTCTGGTAATGGTTGTGATGGCGATGGATATCGTCTCCGCAAAATTACGCAAACGCTATATTACCGGCAAGGCGATCCCGCTGTTTGGTCAGGAATAGGGTGCAGATAAAACCGGAGTCGGTGGAGTGGCGGCACCCGTTAAATTTAGTGTTGCTGGTAGATTTTGGCGTTCAAACAGGTCAAAACCGGGTTCGGTGTAAAGGCGTCACCATAGAGCACGTTAGCCGAGACGCCGTAGTGCGTAATGTTAACTTTGATATGTTGCGCGGCATCAGCGCAAACCTTGATGCCGCATCCCTGCGGCATACACTCGGCTAACGTACTCCGTGGTGCCACCCATTGAATTCGGGGTTGCTGGGGAGTCTGGTGTTCACACAGGTCAAAACCGGATCGGTGCAAAGGTGTCACCATGAAGCACGTTATCCGGGACGTCGTAGTGCGAAATGTTAACTTTGATATGTTGCGGGGCATTAGCGCAAACCTGGCTGCCGCATCCCTGCGGCAGACACTCGGCTAATGCACTCCGGGGTGCCACCCAACGAATTCGGTGTTGTTGGTGAGTTTGGCGTTCACACAGGTCAAAACCAGATTTGATGCTGGCTTTGGCTTTGGCTTTGGCTTTGGCTTTGGCTTTGGAAGTTGGTTTTGGTTTTCTGTAACAGGCAACACCAATGCTGTGGGGAAGGGAGAGGGGGCTGATAAGCAAAAGCTAAGCGGCATGGACGCCGCTTCGCAGCCCCCAGGGAGGGG